>JADJRO010000003.1:600000-935047 GCA_016712145.1 Saprospiraceae bacterium | reverse complement strand
ATTTTTGTCTGCAACTTATAGCTTCATTTGCAAATTTTCATCTTTGACAACAGCATAAATCTGGTCAGCAAGCCAAAGGGTTTACAATTCTTCCTACATCAGCTTTTTTTAGTATTTGGGCCAATAATGGGATTTACTCTTTCTTCAATTGCCTATCGCCTCGTTCTACTTTGCTAATAATAGAAGTATCCACATCAATTGAGAAGCAAGCTGCCGCAGCAACAAATTTTGCTTCGTTCTTAGTTCTCTAATTCTTTCGCAAACTGTGTTGCCATTATAATAATATTGTCTTGACAAATATTGGCAAATATAAAACAAAAGCAAGAGTTACTAAAAAAAGTAGTACGTTAAAAAGTTTTGAGAAAGTGGGGAAATGAGGATTTGAGGAAAGGCGGATTTCAATTCATTTTGCTCCAATTCCGCAAAACCTCATATCCTTAAATCCTCAAAGTAGGAACTATTGAGGATTTTTGGCGTTGGGGTTGGTGTACTGGTCGTGACCATCGTACTGGATAATATCAGCATCTTTAAACTCCTTGATGTAGCGGTGTGCTGACTTGTCGGTAATGCCCAAACTTTGGGCTGTTGCTACATAGGTTTGGCGGTTGAAATGGTATGGCAGGTTTTCTAAAAACATTTCTTTCTTGTGCTTTGGTTTTGGCTTGTAGGTTTCCTGTGCTACTTGCGAATAAATATAACTGCTGTGCTTTACCAGTATGGTAATCATATCCAATGTATTTTGGAAATCGGTATCGTTGCAATAAAGGTTCTGTTCTATGTTTCCATCTTCCATAATTCGGAGTGCTGAAAAAATCATCATTATACGGTAGGCAATCAATCCTAAACGCCTTACTGAACTTATAATCTCCTCTTCCTGGATATTGACATACAGGGTTTGCATTTTTTCAAAGAATGAATTGAATTGAAATTGCTGTGATGGTGTCAAAGTAAAGTGTACTTCTGGATTGGCTTGTAAAGTTTGGTACAAAGTGTAAAAGTCGTGACCCAGCTTTTCAAAATGCACATCTAAACCGTTTTCGGTTTTAGATGCAAACATCTTTCAAATCAATTTCATATTCATTACATAGAACATAAAACGGGTGAACAAACCATTTTCAGCATTTGGAATGAGGTTTGGAATTTGCTTGGATGTACCTGAAAGTAAAGCTGATAAACAAGGTCAATCAATTTCTACATATTCTTTATCTGTTCTTTGATAATATGAGATAGGTTCGTGTTGAAAAGCATTGCAAAAACCATCGCTAAAGTCTCCGTAATCGCTTTAAATGCTTTAGAAAGGTATCACCCTGTTTCAAAAGTTAGCCCTCTTTTTATCGCTATCTCCTAATATTTCTAAAAGCCTGTTGCACTGTTATTGGCTGGAATGAACAACATTTTTTGAGGAGGTTTCTGCGGTTTTCGGTGTTGGCATCTTTGCCCTTGTTAGCGTTGTATTCTTGCATATCCACCTCAAACTGTTGCTTCATTATTTTGGTTTGGTTTTCTTAATGCTAAGTGGATGGGTTCAACCAATTTTCGGCAATGAATTAAAATGCCTTTCCCTGCTGATGCTTTGGCGAAATGAAAATGAACAGGTTTGTATTAACTGGATTGTCGCCATACTTACCAATGAGTTTGGAATGCCACACTTAGCGTAACCAATGAACCCAACAATAAAATATCCCTTTCCTCTCTTGGTGGTGGCTACTTGTGTAATGTGTTTTAAAAACTCTGGTATTGTGTCAAACATTGCATCCGGGGCAAAGTAGGCATTTGTTCTTCGGGCTGTGGTTTCCTCTTGATCCGTTGCCTTTGCTTTGGTTCAAACTTTTTTTGTTCTTGGGTGTAGTGTAATAGGCGCTATTTACGGCAGTCTTAATTTCTCTTTCAGATAAATCAAAATGCTCTGTACATAGTATTTCAGTATCGGATTGCGATAAACCAACTCTGTTGCAATTAGAAGCAAGCAGATAAATATAATTATTTCTGTTTCCATCGGTGTATGATGCTTTTTGGTTTGTGAATTGAATTTGTTGATTGAATAAAAATGTAATGTTGAGGTCTTCGGGTTCTGCCGTTTCTATTGGAACAATTGGAGCAATAGCCGTAGGCGTTTGCGATTGTTGTTCTTGAATGAATTGGGGCAAAGCCACAATGAATTTCTCGTTTTGGATGGTTCTGTATGCGTTTGGGTCGTGGCTCCATAAAACAAAGCCTTGTAACATCTTTGCAGCTTGGGTCTGCCTTTAGTCCTGTGGCATCTTCATAATACTTCTGCACTTGCAGATAAGCAATGTCGTGGTATTCCAGTTCTGTGCTTACCTCAACAAATACTTTTAGGCCGTTGCCACTTGGACTAATAAAGCAAAGGGCTGTGTAGGAGATTTTACTAATGATTGCAAACGCAGTTTGCAATTGCTCTGGTGTTAGTTTGTCAAAATCTAAATGCCCGAGAAGCCACTGTACATTTCCAAAAGGCATTTGCCTTTTTCTTTGAATACAGCCGAAGGCGTAAGCTAATAAAGTTTTCTTTTATTGTCGGCTTCTGCCTTATTGCCTTGTGCACATAAGATTGCGGATTTCTTCTACTTCCGTTTTGTACTTGTTAGAATAATGTCTTTACCTATCAGCAGTAGAGATTTTTTCTACCGGGATAGTAAGTTTTTAAATATGGTACTTGATGCCATTTCTTTTCTTTTCTTATCGGTTAAAAATTCTATTTGCGTTTGTTCTTGGAGTATGTACTCCGGTAGCCATAAACATCAATTTCATCGTTTGATTGACGGTTGCGCTGTAACCAGTCGTCTAACTCGGAACCTTGAAATAGAGTTTCTTTCCCTGGGGACAGAGAATGGGGAATACTCTCTTTGTACTTGTAAGTTTGTACAAATGTGAAGGACTTACATCAAGGAATGTGCAAGCCTCGTTGAAGTTTAATACTGTTTTTGCAGTAAGTTTTGCTCATCTAATTTGTTTGCAATTTCTGTTGAGCTTGTCGAGAATTAAATTTTCTGTTGCCATCTTTTTATTTTTTAAAATTTGATGGAACAAAATTCTACAATGCAGCAGGGGCAAAGGATTAGAGTGTATATCTCATTGAGATAACTCCTAACCTCACTATTTTTTATTTCATTTGTTTGATTATGTTGTCAATGGTTGAGTTGATTTTTGGGTTGTCAATTTTATTTGAATACAAGTTTTTGAGCCTTTAAAAGTTTCTTGGTTTCTTGTTTAAAACAAACCAGATTTTTCAAGTGTTTGTTGGTGTTAGATTATTGAAGCTGGCACTAAGTTTATCCATGATGTATCTAAGCTGCAATTGTTTCGCAACCAAAATAAAACCTTGTGCATTTTGGACTAAGTGCTTTTGATGTTAATATCTTACTAAATCGTCCCTCTGCATTTTCTTTCATTCAAAAAATCAAACTTGTTTAGCAATTGTAAATTGATTTTTGATTTCAGTTTTGCTTCTGTGCCTTTAAAGCCAAATGATAGTTTCTCTTTGGTGGTTGGCTTCTCTACTTTCTCTGTTTCAATTTCAACTTTACTACTCGTTTATCTGTGCCTTTGGTAAATTCAAATCCAACATATAAAAATCTTCAATACTGGTGGGGCTTTCAATACTGGCTATGCTCAACTCCTGTATATCAAAAAATTAATAGTTTAGGTGTTGCCTTAACAACTGCAATACAAAATGAGGTAACGAGCTTTGCTCGGTGGGTGCTTCCTCAAATCCTCTTTCCTTAATCTCCTTAACTGTGTTGCTGTAAGTGCTTTGATGTTCTTTAATGCAATAGTGGTGTGGTACCTATATCCACCTTTTTGCTGTACTTCTGCATCTTGGTATTAAAAGCATTGTAAACACGAAGTGTTTCAAGGCTGATAACAGCATTATAAAACTTGCTTACTGCATCGCTGTAAGCTGGAAAATCTATTGCGTAGCAATGGTTTTCAAAGTGCTTGTTCCACTTTGTATTTTGCTTTGTAAGCCATTTGAGAGAGTTCGGAATAATCAGCCAACAATATTTGAAGCTGTTGCATAACTCGGCTTCTGTGGTGGGTTCTTTGCTGCCTACCTTTTTTATTTTTCTCGTTGATGGCTTTTGTGCCTTTGCTCAAAAGTCCAGGGCATAAGTTCTTTGAACAAAATGCTATTCAATATTTTATTTCCATTATAAGCCAATATTTATTTTGTTAGCTGCTACTGTTTTCTTTTCATCAATTACATTAGCATAAATCTGTGTTGTTTTTTAAATGCCTGTGTCCAAGCAATTTTGATACTGTGAAAATATCAGTACCCTAAGTAAGCTGCAATGTGGCGTATGTGTGCCTTGCACAGTGGAAAGTGATGTGCTTTTCAATACCTGCCTTTATCATCCATCTGTATAAATCTGCATTGCGACTATCGGAGTAAAATCAAATCAGAAATACTGGGTCCGATGACTTTCCCTTTCCTCCTAATAAATTATAGGCTTCATCAGATATGGGGCAAGGTTTCAGATCCTTTTGTTTTTTCTGTACGAAACGGATGCAATGCCTAACTCCGGTTGATTGTTGCATTTCCTCCCATTTCAATTTCTGAATATCGCTGAAACATAACCCAGTGAGACAAGCAAAAATAAAAGCCCTTTCATCAACTCGTTTTTACATTTGGTTTTGGCTAAGAGTCTTTACAATTCATCAAGGGTAAAAAACTCTCTTACTGGTTCGCCTTGTGGCAAGCCATCTACCATTTCGGCAGGGTTGGTTTTTAGTATGCCATCCCTCACAGCTTGTTTGAGTGCTGCTCTGAACTTATTAAAGTAACATATTTGGTATTGGTTGAAATTGCCTTTTGGTTTTGGTACTGGCTTCTTTCAAAAGGTAATCCCTGAAGCCATCAACAAAGGCTTTATTGATTTGGATTGAATTGTGTATCTCTTGGGCAATACTTTTTTAAGTGCTTTATGGTACTATCCCAATTGCCATAATTCCTTTGCTGTCTTTTCTCTTTTCAGCCAATGCCTCCATATACATAATGAAGTACGTTTTTAGCTTCTCCTTATCGTGGAAATCATAAGTGCTGTTCTGTATCTCCAAATGCCTTTTACTGCGGATGGTTTCAGCCAATGCCAGTATCTTTTTATTCTCCTCTTTTACTGCATTGGTGAGCTTGCCTTTTTCTGGGTCGGGTGTTAGGTACAAATTCAAATACTCATACTGGCGTTTGCCATTGAGTAATACTCTAAATAAAAGGCTTATTTTACCTCGCCTTTGGGCCGTTGTCTTAATGTTACTTTCATTTTCTTATCAGTTAAATAAATTATCAATTGAAGCCCTTTTGATGATGGTACGGCTGCTCAGCTTTGCCACCGGCAAACGGTTTACTTTTATCATCCGTTGAATGGTCCATCTGCTTGCACCCAATAGGGAGCAACTTCCAGTATGCTTAAAAATTCTTTCTCTTAAATTAGTGTGATTACCTGCTATCAGGGTTGGATAGGGTTTCAGTAGCAACTACTGGAGAGGGGGAAAACAATTTTGCTTTGTTGGTTCTTAAATTTGCGTTTACTTTTTTCTCGTTTGGTTTTCTTGTAGGCTGCACTGTTGCATTTAAGCTAATACTTCGTTGTGGTCTTTTGGCTATGAAAGCCTTACCACAATGATCGCAGAATTTGGGAAGTTTTTAATTGTACTACTCATTTGTTGCTATTTGTTGCAGTATGTTGCTGGGTGGTGCTACTTGGTGCATTATTTCGCCTGATTTCCATCAAACTGATATGTGGGCAACAAAATAGCCAATTGGGCAACAACTGGGCAACAAATATAAGTAAAAAAGTAGAGTTGGGCAACAAAAAGAAAGAAAAGTGTACTTAAACTCAACAAAAACAAGCACTTAAACAAAAGAAAGTAAATTACTTTCCGATACAGAACTTGCCAAAAATAGTTCCTAAAATTTCGTCGTTGGTAATTTCACCACTGATTTCAGCTAAATGATAAAGCGCATGTCGAATGTATTGAGCTAATAATTCACTTTGCAATCCGGATTGCATGCCATTAATGGCTGCTTCAATCTGTTGAATGGATTTTTGAAGTGCATCCTGGTGCCTTGCATTTATTGCAATGCTGTCATCTTGAATTTTTGAATCTCCCAATACCAATTCATACAATTGGTTTTTGATGTAATCTAAATTCATTTTATTTTTTGCCGAACAGGGTATGATTTGATTCTTGCTTAGGAATTGATTTACATAGCGCTCATAATCTATTCCTGGATTCAAATCCATTTTATTTGCAATCACTAACAGCTGTTGCCCTGTTTGTTTTAGTTTTTCAAGATCTTCCCAAAGCTGTTCTTTGCTGGTTTCTATTACATCAAATACATAGACCAAAACACTGGATTCTTTTATCTTTTCCAAACTTCGCTCTACTCCCATCTTTTCAATCTGATCTTGTGCTTCACGAAGTCCTGCTGTATCAATCAATCGAAATAAAATTCCATTTATATTGAGCGGCTCTTCGATCGTATCTCTGGTTGTTCCAGCAATCTCTGATACGATGGCACGCTCTTCTTGCAACAAAGCATTTAGTAAAGTTGATTTCCCTGCATTGGGGCGACCGGCAATTACCGTTTTAACACCTTGTTTTACTGCATTGCCTAAATTAAAACTAGCGTACAATTTTAAAATATGATCTTGCACTTTTATTAATAAAGATTCCAGATTTTTACGATCGGCAAACTCAACATCCTCTTCTGAAAAATCCAATTCCAATTCCAACAAACTGATAAAATGTAAAAGTTCACTTCGCAAATCCTGAATTTCAGTTTTAATTCCTCCTTTTAATTGGCTTATAGCCAATTGTTGTGCGGCCTGTGTTTCGGATGCAATTAAATCCGCAACGGCTTCTGCCTGGGATAAATCCATTTTTCCATTTAAAAATGCACGCATAGTAAATTCTCCAGCTTTTGCCGGAACGGCTCCTGCAGCGAGTACACTATTTAAAACGGATTGGAGGATATAAGTTGAGCCATGACAAGAAATTTCAACCAGGTCTTCGCCTGTATAGGAATGGGGGGATTTAAACACGGTCACCAGGACCTCATCCAAAACCTGTCCGCTTGCATCTCTTATTTTACCTAAATGAACGGTATTGGGTGCCACCTTCCGAAGATCCTTCCCTTTAAAAATCTGAGATACCAATAAAGTACTGTCTGCCCCGGATACCCGAATCAATCCAATGGCTCCCGTTCCCGGAGCAGTGGCTATAGCGGCAATGGTAGTTTTTTGCAAGGGTGGAATTTATTAGCGCAAAACTATGTTTATTGTATTGGATTGTCTTTTCATCCTAAAAATAATTATTTTCGCGAAAAAGCAGCATATATGGCAACAATGGACGTATTTAAAGAGACAGGTAAAAAATGGTGGAAATGGACTAAACGGATCATACTGCTCCTGCTACTCATTGGATTGGCTTTCTTACTATTTGTTTTATTTGCAAATTATAGCGAAGGTTCGCGTACAGGATTTGTCACCAAAATAAGTCACAAAGGCTTTGTATTCAAAACGTATGAAGGTGAATTAAATTTTGGATTTTTCTCCGGTTCGGCAAACAATGGAAAACCTGCTGACAATGTTTGGTATTTTTCAGTGATCAATTCAGAGGTTGCGCGTCAGGTAGAGGAAGCTTCAAAAGCTGGAAGCAAAGTGACATTACATTACAAAGAGAAATATTTAAAAATTGCATTTCGGGGAGAAACCACCTATCTGGTTTATAAAGTGGAACCCGAATTTGCAACTAAACCCGCAGCAGCTCCAAATTAAAACCAATGATAGGCTGTCCAGGATGCGATATAAGCAAGTAATCCCATATATATAAATTGGATTATTGGCCAACGTTTGGTGCGCGTTTCTTTCCACATGACAGCAAACGTACTCATGCATTGCATTGCAAATGCATAAAATAAGATCAGGGAAATGGATGTCCGCCTATCAAAAAATGGGCTACCGTCTGCCCGTTTTTCCAACGCCATCCGATCTCTTAACAAAATTTCATCATCGTTGGAACCCAAACTGTAAATGGTGGACATCGTTCCTACAAAAACTTCTCGCGCTGCAAATGAAGTTAATAATGCAATTGAAATTTTCCAGTCAAATCCTAATGGTTCAACAACGGGTTCAATAAAACGTCCGGCTTTTCCAGCAAATGAATGTTCTAATTTTCTGGCTTCTATCTCGGATAAGGTTGCTGAAGAATCTCTACCCAATGTTTTGGATTCCATTCGAACTGTTTGCTCAACCTTATCCAATTCCCCTTTCCACGAAAAACTAGACATGAACCATAAGATCACACTGATCAACAAAATAATTTTTCCAGCTTCGAATACAAAGCTTTTTACTTTCTCATATACAACAAACAATACCTGCCGCATTTGAGGCAATCGGTAATCGGGCAATTGCATAGCCAATACACTGAGTTCATCTGATTTGACAAAATAGCGTATTACCAATGCCGTTAATAAAGCCATTACAATTCCCAATGAGTACAAAGCCATAAATGCAACTCCCTGACTATTGAAAATACCCATCACTTCTTTATAGGGTACAATGAAGCCAATCAAAGCAGTGTATACAGGAATTCTCGCTGAACAAGGAATCAATGGAATCACAAACATCGTTACCAAACGATCCCGTTGATTGTTGATGCTGCGTGTTGACATAATTGCTGGAATCGCACAAGCACCTCCACTGATGAGACCAACTACCGATCTGCCATTTAATCCTACTTTCTTTAACAGATGATCAAACAAATAGACCACCCGAGCCATATATCCCAACTCCTCCATCCAACTGATTAAAAAAAACAAAATCGCAATCTGTGGAATAAAAACTATGACTCCACTTAAACCAGGGATGAGTCCTTTGACAATTAATTGAGAAAACAATCCATCTCCCATCAAATCTCCTAAACCTCCTTGCAGTGAAGCAAAACCCGATTCAATCCAGTCCATTGGATAACTGGCCCAGGAAAAAATTGCTTGAAAAATAAAAAACATAATTACGGTAAAAATCGTAACCCCTAAAAGCGGTTGCGTTAATACCGAATCAATTTTATTGGTATTTTCTTTTGATCGGTTACTTTTGTTAAATTGAACCAAAGAAACCCATTCATCAATTAAAACATACCGCTGCAACGTCTCTTCAATTTGCAGTTTTAATGAATGCTCTTTTCCAAAATAACTGTTGATTCTGGACGATTGAATTTTTTGGCCGTAATGCTTCCACAATAAAATGTTGTAATCATTTTTGAACAAGGGATTCGGTTCAAATTTTTCAAGCTCTTGTTCAGGAATTGTATAATTACTTTTTCTTGAAATAAAAATATGAGAGAACTGAATGATACTTTGAATTCGTTCCTTAAGTGTATCCAGGTTTAAATGTGATTTTGAACTAACCGGAATGATGGGACATTTTAATTTCTGTTCTAATAGCAAAGTCCATTTTTCGATTAAGCCCGGTTCTGCCAAATCACAATTACTCAAACAAACAATGACCGGAAATTCTAAATCTATAATTTGAGTAAGCAATAGCAACTGTTTATCCAATAATAAGATATCCGCTATATAAATAATTGCATCTGGATGATTTTGGTCTTTTAAATCAATCAATGCTCTGGTCAATACAAACTCATCGTAGGTATTGGAATGTAAGCTATAAGCACCTGGAAAATCAATTAATTCAATTACAGATCCGTCTTGAGCATAAAATTTACCAGATTTGGAATCCACCGTAACCCCAGGATAGTTCCCTACTTTTTGATTCAGACCGGTAAGTAGATTGAAAATGCTTGTCTTGCCGCTGTTTGGATTTCCTACTAAACCAACTTTATACAATTGCCCTGACATCTGGTATTTGTTTTAATTCCAATCCAAGCAATTCATCCTCACGCAAAGCAAAATGACAACAATCGACCTCTACATAAAAGGCACCTCCTAAGAGCGCTTTTCGTTTTATTTCCAATTCCTTTCCGGGATAGATTCCCAGGGCAATCAAGCGGGCTGCTAAAAAGGGATCTTTAAATCCAAGAATGAGGAATTTACCTTTGGGATCGTGCATAGTAGTTTGCAAAAGTAATGTTTGGGAGCCAAGGCTCAATTAAAATTTATATACTATACAATATGTGCTATTTATACATATAATATTATTTAATATAAAATCGAAACAATTTTTTAACCTCATTTTCGTCTTTAAAGCAGCAAATTGCCTTTAAATACGTTGTATAGAGAGTAGGTTCTTATGAATATAGCAATACCCATAAATCCATCTGAACAGGAGCTCATCTTGGCTTGCATTGAACGGCAATCCTGGGCTCAACAGCGGATTTATGAGGAAAACTACCGTTTGATGATGACTGTGTGTATGCGGTATTCAAATAGCTCAGATGATGCATTTGATATTTTACACGAAGGATTTTTGAAAGTTTTTACAAACATTCGCTCTTACGAACCAGGAACTTTATTGCAAGCCTGGATCCGAAGAATTATGGTAAATACTGCGATTGATTTTTATAGAAAAGAAAGTCGTCGTACAACGACCGATTTGGATGAAGCGCGCACCTTGGCTTATTCACATACCCATCCGGTGGACTCCATGGCAGCAGAAGAAGTGATGAAGGCTGTTCAAAAACTTCCTCCAATGTACCGGTCGGTATTCAATATGTTTGTCATCGAAGGATATTCACATAGAGAAATTGCAGAAACACTAAATATAACAGAAAGCACGTCCAGATCTAATCTGGTGAAAGCACGCACTAAATTAAAGGAATTATTACATGGCAAAATCTGAAAAAGCTTTTGATCAAAATATAAAAGACATTCTGGAATCCTATTCCACGAATACGCAACCGGATTGGGATTTTATGCAACAGAAAATGGATGCAGCGGATCGCGATTTAGAATTTGATCAAAAAATTAAACAGAGCTTCCAAAATTTGGAATTGGATTCTGAACAAATTAACTGGCAGCATTTTGTAGCTAAGAAAAACAGGATGCTTGAACGGAGACGTCATATCATCCGGGCTCGTATGATTGAATCGCTTTTGTTTTTATTGTTACTCTGCACTTTGGATAATATTGGCATTACAAATATTTTACCAATAAAAGAAAAACAAGCTGAATTAGTCGCCCCTATAGCTCAAAATAAAACAGAATCAATTCAAACAAATTCAGAATTGAATGCTGCGAACGAAAATTTTTCAACTACAGCACAGAGCACTTCAAAAGAAAATAAATCAACTGCCCACTTACAGAGCTATGATGTCGAACATTCTAAAGGTTTAATCCCAATTGCTGGTCGAAAAAAACAACAGACAAATCAACTTTCTTCTAACAGCATCCCTGCTGCATCCAATGCTTCAGTGAGTGCTTCAGTTAATATAAAGGAATCAATAGAATACAATCAAACTTCAAGTGCAAGTTCTTTAGAGAACAATCAGGAAGCTTCTGCAATTGCTTTGCAAAACCCAGCAGCAATTCTAGAAAATATAGAATATCTGCCTGTGCTTCAAGCTGGCTTACCCCAAAACCTGGATGCAATTGTATTAACCGATTTACCTCAAGTGCTGAATGCATTACCAAATAAAATAATTCCAGTTGCATTAAAATCGACCTGGCTTATGATGCATACAGGGCTTATGTTAAATACCATCCAATCTCCTTCTTTCCTTGATTTTGGAAAAACG
Source organism: Saprospiraceae bacterium (assembly GCA_016712145.1). Lineage (NCBI taxonomy): Bacteria > Pseudomonadati > Bacteroidota > Saprospiria > Saprospirales > Saprospiraceae > Saprospiraceae bacterium. The sequence goes on along the minus strand of JADJRO010000003.1, from coordinate 923,329 downwards.
TACCAACACCAATTACGTCCAGGAATTCAGACAGCCCTGAGTTTTGGTGTGGAAGCAAAAAAATGGATGATAGAAAGTGGACTTATATACAGTCATTTGTCCTATCAGCCCAATATGTCAGAAACATTGGGCAGTTTTGAAAACGGTTACTATAAAATCAGATTTGATAAAATTCAATCTCACATTCTTTCGATTCCGGTATTGCTACACAGACAAGTTGTGCAGCGCAACCATTGGAGCGTGAGTGCAAAACTTGGCTTGTCCATCAGTGCTGCATTAAAAAATTATTTTACACTTGACACAATCACCAACTTATCCGGTACAGTCCATCAAGGAATTGCCTATGGGACCAAAGATAATTCAGTACTTAGTACCCGGGTGCGCAATGATTCCAACCAAGGTTTATTGGATGGCGGAACATTTGGAGTGAATTCATTTGCCAATGTTGTTACGGGCATTCGGGTGAATCATCAATTGAATTCAAAACTAAATCTCTATTCTGAAATTGAATTAAATGCCATGTTAGGCCCTAAAAAAATTGGAGATACTCCCAATGGTTTTGGACCCAACGCAGATCGGATTATTGCCACTAATTTTAATGTTGGATTGGCATTTAAATTGAAATAAGGCGATTCAGTTCTTATTTAATTTCACAAATTCCAGAATCTGTCTTTGATTCTCTGAAGAAATTAAAACATAGTATTTTCCATTCGTTAAGTCCGGAGTTAGTTTACAGCTTAATTTATGTGCTCCTGGAGTAAATTGGTAGTTTGTAAAAAATGATTGAAGTTTTTTACCCCCTGAATCAACTAAGTCAATACAAAGTCTTTTGTCTTCATTCAACTTAAAATCCAATAAAAAATAATCTAGTACCGGATTTGGAAAAATACGAGCTTCCTCCAATATAGATACAGATTGCTCTGTATTAATTACAAGGCCTGATGTATATCTTGCCACAGCGAAATCCAAATTAGTTCCATTTTCAGCTTCTCCAGCTATTACAATTTTACCATCTGGTTGAATGGCAATTGCATAAGCCACATCTTCACTCATCAAACTACCCATTGGAGTTATAATGCTTCCATCGCCACTAAATGTTTTATCTAAAATGCCTGCATCTGTAAATCGGGCCAATCCAAAATCTGCATCGCTTGATGGTTGTGCAGCTTCACCAGTTACTAAAATTTTCCCATCAGCTTGTAAAATCATGGCATAGCCTTCATCAAAACGTGTTCCTATTGCTTGCACAACAATTCCATCCATACTAAAACTTTTATCTAAACTACCATCTGGTAAAAATCGAACCAATGCAAAATCATCTCCTGTGTTATTAAACGTAAATCCTGAAACAACAATCTTCTGATCTTGTTGGACTGCAATTGAAAATGCACGCTCCCAGTTAGGGCCAATGTCTGTAATTACCTTTCCATCCTGGCTAAAAGCAGGGTCGGGTTTTCCATCTGCTAATAATCGAACGGTAGCAAAATCATTATTAAAATCCGAACCCGTGTATCCAGCCAGTACCACTTTACCATCTGCCTGGATCGCAATTGCACGTCCGTAATCCGGACCAGCTCCAATGTTTATGGTTGTTTTCCCGTCGCCATCAAAAGCAACATCCAGCATTCCATTCATCTGTAAAATAGCTACTGCAAATTCTTCCTGGCTATTTGCAATTGAACTCCCTGCTAAATAAATTTTATCATTGTACACCACCATAGAATAACAGTAATCGTCCGTACCACTGAAATCGACCGTCGCCTTTCCATCTCCACTAAACGCATTGACTAGTTTACCATCCGAACTAAGGAGCACTGCGGCAAAATCGATGGTACTCCCAACCGATGCAAACCCACTTATTAATAACATGCCATTGGATAAAACAACAACAGCTCTGGCCTCATCATTGCCACCAGCAATATCCAGCTGAAGTTTTCCATCTCCGCTAAAACTATTATCCAAACTACCATCAACATTATATCGGACGATTGCAAAATCAGTATTTGAATTATTTTCAGATGTTCCAACTACCACAATTTTTCCATTTGACTGACATGCAACTCCATAAGCCTGATCATCTCCACTGCCAACTGCTGAAATTAATTTTCCGTCTCCTGAAAACGTTTGATCTAATACACCTGCTTGTGCAAAAGACATCAAAGGCATCAATACCAAGCAAATTAAATTCAAGGATTTCATTTTCGGATACACTTATTTTTTAATAAAATGCGTAGCAGATAAAATTTTTCCAGACTTATTAAAAGTATGCAAAATATAAGATCCGCTTATCAAATGACTAATATCTATGGTATCATAAAAATCGCATTCAAGAACATTTTTTCCACTCCGGTCTATGATTTCGCATTTGCTTATTTCATTCGTGTGTTCACCAACCACATGAATTTTATCTGTAGCAGGATTGGGATATACATTAAATAAACGTTCATTAAAATCATGATTTGCCACTGCGACATGGTACCCGTGTGCCAATGCATAATCCCCAGCTATTAATTTTGTTATGCGTACAAATCCTCTTTTATCTGTTGGGTTAACTATCAATTTATTGTAATCTGTGTATTCTTTCCAGGGTTCTGACCAATCTTTTCTATAGACTAAGATCAGACTGTCTTCTGACTTATACAATATGTCGCTGTCAATACTTTGCGTATCAATTCCGTTGTATTCAATTCGCCCATCGATGGCCAGCTTGCCATGATTCACAGTGTGCACTTGCCAAAAATGATTGGTTGAGATTTTATCAATATTAATTGCTTTGCGGTCGGTTTCCGGTCCAACCAGGTGATGAACAATATTTACATAACTGCTATCACTCACCTCACCCACGTTTACGGTAATTGCCGTATTAGGCAGATTGGCCGTTCCCGTTTTATTTATAATTGTATGACTTTGTAAACTTGCCAGATTTAATTGCTGGTCTTCATTTATTAAAACGAAAGACGGACTGTAGCCATCAGGTAGCAATACATTAAAATCATACGAGTCTCCGCTTACCTTTTGTTTGATTACTTGCTTTTCCAGATTTTGATTGTACATCGTAAATGTTAGTGGTACATCCCGATACAAATGATTGGCATGATATGATTTTTGTTTCACCTGGATGTAAGCATAATGCTGTCCATTCATATTATACACCATAAATGAATCGATGTAAAACGTGCAATATCCAGGATTAAAAACATAATCATCAAAATAAGCCGTCATATCAACCCCACTGTTTCGATTTAAAAAATCTCTGAATTCATAGGCATTCATAGATTTACCATTCAAACTATCGAAAATCATAGTACAAACATTGCGGTAACGTTCATCTCCTAAATATCCACGCATGTTATGAATCATGGCTGCACCTTTACGGTAGGTGGTGGTTCCATAAGTTTGGTCATATGGCATCGGCGACAGGGGTAGAAAACCACCATCATTCTTATGTGCATTAAACAAAATATTTGACAAATTGGATTTTACAGTTTCGATAAACTCATCTTTTCCATAAGCTTTTTCAATAAATAAATGGCTGGCGTATTCGGCATTGCCTTCTTTAATCCACATATCCCGTGCGTCGTCAAGCGTCGTTACATCGCCCCACCAATGATGGCCATATTCGTGCGCATATAATTTTTCATTTTGAAGCAAGGTTCCATTTTGAATCGTACTTACCGGATAGGCCACATTGGTTGGATGCTCCATAGCTCCTTGCGTTGTAGCTACAAAACCAACCCGCTCAAAACGATACGCACCAAACCAATATTCAAAAGCATCAATGGCCGTACCTATTTTTGCAAAATTGGTTTTCATTTTTTCAAGATCGGGTGATTTAGAAATCAACTCGATCGGAATTTTGGTATTTAATCCTTGGTGCTCACTTTTAGCCACTGCGTAATTGGCTGCTGCTATTCCTGATAAATACGTTGTGATGGGTGTATTCATCCGATAATGTCTCTTGATTAGTTTGGTACCAACGGGTTCTTCCGAAATAAATGTACCGACACAATACGCTGGTTTATCTGAAGTAGATGTTACAATATAGTCGTATGTAGTTCGTTCAACAAAATTGTCAAAACATGGAAACCAAACCTTTCCAAAATTGGGAGGCGTTGTGGAAAGGCCTATGCCCAAATTGTATATGTAGTCATCAACAAAATAAAATCCACCCCATACTGGATCGCGAACGGGCATCCCATGATAATACACCACAATTTCATCCTCATGATTGATAGGAAGTGCACTGCCAAAGAAAGCTGTGATAATATCATTTGTATAATTAAAGACAATTGGCAATCCGTGATATAAAACAGAGTCAACCGTAAGCTGCTTTAAATCCAATTGAATCCATTGGAGTTGATCCATCTTTGTTTTAAATCGAACGGTTGTGTTTGCTGTAATGCTTTTACCTGAATAATTACTGACATCAATGGCAATTGCATAATTTAAAATATCAAAACTATCGCTGCGCAGGTTAGAATTTAACATGGCCTGCAATTCAAACTCACTGGGCTTGGAACGAAATAGTTGATGTGCACTTGCATTGTGGCAAGGAATAAAATCATCTGGTTGAGCAGAAAGTACAAAACCAAGCAAAATAAACAAACAAGAATTTAAAAATGTTTTCATATATCGATTAGGTATGAATGCGTGATAAAGGTTTAACAATAAAAATAATTCCTGCAAGCACAAGAATGCTTGCCATTAAAAAAGAAGCTCCCGGAAAATAAATCGCATGGCTGGTATTTGTAAAATACCCAAATAAATTTGTCATGAGCAATGGGCCGATAATCGCAGTAAAACTCATCAGACCCATCATTCCGCCTTGCAATTCTCCTTGAGCATTTTGGGGAACCTGATTGGAGATCAATCCCTGCATTGCAGGACCGGACAATCCACTAAAAGAAAACGGAACTGTAATTGCAAACATGGCCCATCCTGTTGGAGCAAACGCAAAGGCTAAATAACCAAACATAGCTACAATCATTGCAAATAAGATGGAATGCTTATTCCCTAATTTCGGAATAATGATTCTGCTTAAGCCTCCTTGCACGATAGCTGCCATTAAACCCACAATTGATAATGAAATGCCTATCATTTTTGCATCCCATTTAAATTTTTCAATGGTATAAAATGACCAGGTACTTTGAAGAGCATAATGGGCAACATAAACTAAAAACAAACTCAACAAAAAGCCTTTTACAATAGGATAACTAAACAAAACACGCATCGTGCCGAGTGGATTGGCACGCTTCCAATCAAAGGCTCTCCGGTTTTCAGGTTTTAAAGATTCTGGCAAAACGAAAATTCCAAACAGCATATTTAATAAAGCCAAAACAGCAGAACCAAAAAATGGAACACGAAGCCCATAATTTCCTAATAGGGCACCAATAGCAGGGCCAATGATAAAACCCAGACCAAAGGCTGCACCGATTAATCCAAAATTTTGAGCACGCTTTTCTGGTGGACTTACATCTGCAATGAAGGAGCCGGCAGCCGAAAAAGAAGAACCTGTAATCCCAGCTATGATTCGACCAATAAACAACCAGGTAATGCTTGGGGCAAATCCTTGGAGTAAATAGTCCAGTCCAAAACCAAATAAAGAAAACAACAAAACCGGTCTTCGTCCAAACCGATCACTTAAGCCACCCATAATGGGAGCAAATAAAAACAGCATCAAGGAAAACGAAGAACCCATATAACCGGCAATTCGACTGGCATCACTCAAAGGGTATCCGGAAAGCTCTTGAATTAACTGAGGCAAAACAGGGATCACAATCCCTAATCCGGTGACATCAATTAGAACAGTAAGAAAAATAAAACCAAGAGCCTTATTAAGGGATTTTTGTTCTGTAGCCATTTATTGGAATCTGGTCCGCTAAGATAGTATGTTTTTGCAGAATGATGGAGCACCAGTAGGCTGAAGGCTAAAGGCTAGAGGCTAGTTGATAGTTGGTAGTTGATAGTTGTTGGAAGGTGGCAGGTGATAGATGGTAACATAAATTCCATTAAGAATTGAACAAATCAACAGTGCTGAAAAGAGGACTATCCATATTCTTGCATACCTAAAGACTAAAAGGCTATAGCCTATAGACTAAATTTCATTTTCTCCTTTAGCGAATTTACAACATCCTTTCCATAAAAGTAAGCGGTTGTTTTGTGAGCATTGTAAATGAGTGTTTGCCTTCGATCTGCTAGCTTCGTGATGCGATTTAATCCATCTAAAATCGATTGGGTATCTTTACTGGTAATTAATTCTGCACAATCATATTTACGAATAAAATCAGCCAAAAAAACATCCGGAGGGATGTGAGCCAATATCGGAATGCCAGATAACAAGAAAGGTAACATGCGTGTTGGAAAAATAGTTTGATATTCTATATCTGAATAGGCTCCATCAAAACCATGGGTCAATAAACAAACATCATAATTTTGCAAAACAGCATCAACTTTTTCTTGATTTACATATCCTTTGTAATGAACTCCGAGTTTATCTAAATCTAAATTCCATTTGTATTTAAAAATTGGTTTTTTAGTTGATGTAAAGATGTCAAGTTGATAAACGTCAGAGTGTTGGGAAAGCAATTGAACTAACCGACTGGTAGCCTCCATATTGGAATGGTTGAATGTCCCAATCAATACCAATTTATAAGGTGGATTTTGATTAAACGATTTTGAAAAAGTTCGTATCGGATATTCATTAAATGTGTGTGGAAGAACTTCAAATTTCTGTTTCCATTCCGGATAGGTTTTCTGATAATATGTACGCATACCTTCACTCATCAAGAATACAAGTCTGGATGCATTAAATACACTGGTTTGAATTTTTTCACCAATATATTTTGAAATGGAACTTCGATTTTCCACCAAAGTATTATGAAAATAAGAATAAAGCTGCAAATTGAATGCAGAGGCTGCGATCTTTGCAAGCATCATGTAATAGGGATCCGGAAAGCAAGCTAGAATTTTGCTCGGTTTCTCTTTCCGAATTAGATTAAACACTCGGATTAATGCCAGTGGAAATAACAAGAATCTTAGTGGAATAAAATAACGATCGCCATGCCCTTTCCAATTTATTTCGGAAAAAATATAATTGTAAACGATCCCATCATAGATTGCTTTCTTTTTAAAAAATGATTTACTTCCACCTACAATGACAATTTCGTCTGGTTGAAATTGTTTGGCAAGTTGATGTGTAATATAGGAACTGCCTCCCGACATGGGTGGGATTGCCCAGGAAACAATTAATAGTTTATTTTCCGAAGTCAATGCAACCTGTTTTTCCAGGATAATACAATTTCTTCATTGATAGTTAAAAGGGATTTACTGATATCCCAGTATGGATAATGCATTTTCATTTTACTTAAATCTGAAATGTAACAAATGTGATCACCTTCGCGATTTTTTTCATTATAAACATAGTTCATTTTCTTGCCAGAAATAGATTCAACGATTTCAAATGCTTCTAAAATTGAACAAGCATTTTGTCTGCCTCCTCCAATATTATAAACTTCTGCTACCCGTGGATTTTGAAAAAATTGTTCGATGAAGCGTGCGACATCAAATGCATGAATGTTATCTCGCACTTGCTTGCCTTTATATCCAAATATCGTGTATACTTTTTCTGTCAAGTTGACCTGAACGAGATAACTTAAAAAGCCATGCAGTTCAACACCGCTGTGATTGGGACCCGTCAAACATCCGCCACGCAACACGCAGGATCGCAATCCAAAATAACGGCCGTATTCCTGCACAAGAATATCTGCTGCCAATTTGGAAGCTCCAAATAATGAATGTTTGGATTGATCGATGGTAAAATCTTCGCGAATCCCTTGAAAATACGCTGGATCGGCAAAATCAAATCGGCTTTCTTTTTCTATCAAATTCAATGCATTGGGTGCATCACCATACACCTTGTTGGTTGACATATACACAAATACAACCTCCGGACAAAACCGGCGACAGGCTTCCAATAGATTTAGACTTGCATTGGCATTGACATCAAAATCGTCAAAAACCCGGGTGGCTGCCAGGTCATGGCTGGGTTGAGCAGCCGCATGTACAATAAAATCCGGCTGAATTTGTTGGATTAGTTCCAGGACTTTTTGTCGATCCCTAAGATCCAATTCAATGTGCTTGAAGTGTTTGCAATTGGCTTCCAATTGCTTTTGATTCCAGCGGGTATCCCCTTTCGGACCAAAAAACTCAGCCCGCATGTTGTTATCCACCCCAAACAGTTCCCAACCCATTTGGTCAAAGTATCTGACCACTTCAGAGCCTATTAAACCAGAGGAACCTGTAACAAGTAATTTGGGCATACTAAAAAAATAGCTATCAGCAAAAGGGGCTCAATGCGCCCTTAAACTAGTGAAATACAAGCGCAAATGTATTAAATATTTTAAGAATCTTAAAAGCCACATTAAACAAGGATTTTTCATTAGAAGATTAAATCTGAGCTAAAATTGAGAAACTTTTGAATTTGCTACTCATTAATGAAGAAAAATCGGCTAAAAATTACGATTGTATTTGTTTGTTCCAACAACAATTTGAGCTTATTTAAATAATGAATTACATTTGAATATTCAACTAATTTGGATTTTCACAAATGAAAGATCAATATAAATTAGATCGAACTGCATTTCGGGCAATGACCGTTGAACAAGCGGATACCTATCAAAGAGATTACTCTCAAAAATCAATGGAAAAGAGATTAGAAATAGCATTGTATCTAACAAGCATAGCATATAATTTTGATGTTAATAATCCACCAAGAATGGATAAATCTGTGTTCTCAGCGGGTACATTATAATTGGAAATATATTTAATGATGATTTTATTGAGTTCATACAAGTTTTAAATCACAATGAAGTCGAATATATTTTAGTAGGCGGTTTTTCAGTCATTTTACATGGACATTCAAGGGTTACGGGTGATATGGATAATGGGTATCAAGATCCGAATCAAACTACTCAAGGATTGTAAACGCATTTAAAGAGTATGGCATGTCGTTAGCCGATATGACATTAGAAAATTTTATTCATCATCCGACTTGGGATGTATATAAGTTTGGAAGAAAACCAGTTGCTATAGATATTATGGTATGTATAAAAGGTATGAATTTTACCGAATGCTATAATCAATCTGAAATAAAAAATGTTGATGGGTTAAATGTAAGAACATTACATTTTAATGACTTAATCAAAGCCAAGAAAGCATCAGGAAGATTTAAGGATCTTGATGATATAGATCAATTATAAAAGTTATAATGGTTTACCGGATTATCAAAATTAAACCAAATAAGACAGTGGCTTTTAAAGCCCGTATTAAAAAAATGAGGAAAACAGGAAAAAGCACAGCGTGTAATTAATAATCGTATTTCCGGGTTATAGCTTGATGAACCGAGAATGTATCTAAGACGCAATTTTTTGATATTCCCTAATAGGTATAATAAACTAATACCAAAAAATAAATTGTCCGGATTATCAATAGGAATAAAAGAATCTGCTTGCTTATGATTTAAAAAGACTGCCATAGTACGTTACTAATCAAACTAAAAAATACTATGTATCCCTACTAAGATTTCATACTATTATGCTATTGGCAGCTTTGATTTTTTATCAAACCTTTGCTTAAAATTATTCTAATGAAGCATATTATCCTTAGTGTATTGATTCTGAGCAATGTAGCTATGCATGCACAGCTAGCCTCAACAAACAAGGCAAGCAACGTCTTAGCAACAAAAAAAATGACTCCGAATTGGGAAGTAAACTTGCTGCCAAACAATGGCTTAAAGGAAGGAATGAACCATTTTAAAATTAGAGCAGGTGAACCCATTGATATTCTAGTCACCAATGGTACTATTCAGGAGTATAGTTTTAGTGGCATTACATATAAAATGGGTAGTGAAAATCCATCCAGCGGATTTCAGTGTGATGGCAGGTCTTGCATTTGTAAATCATATTCAGATTGCCAAGATTTAAGAAGTACTACTCTTTGTAAACAAGGATATTGGGTTTGTGAAGAGAAACAATTTATTTGCCGTTGTCTAAGAAGCAATGTAAAAACAACATCAAAACCTAAAGTTGATATCGGGGTAAAAACTACTACTACTAAAAAATAAATAATGGCCAAGGATAGATCCATGATTAAACCCTTTGAGGCACCAGGATTTCCTGTCCCGGTTCAAGCGGGAGAACCTGGGACCCTCCTGCTAAAGGCGGGATACGCTAACCGGACTTGCCATTTGTTTTTATAAGTGTCTCAATTTTGAATTTACTTTTCCAGGCTTTTAATTCGCGTTCGCGAATTAGCGCCTCAGAAATTGATTCATATTTTTCACTATACACAATTTTCCAATCCTTTGCCCTGCTTTTAAAGCCTCTATGATTGGATAAGTGTTTTCTTAGACGCTCATTTACATCTTGAGTGGTGCAACCAATATAGTAACAACTCAAAGTAAGAGAATAGAGATTATAAACGGTGTTACTCATCATAAAAAAGGAGTTGATATAAATCAACTCCTTTTATTGTTGGGGCACCAGGATTTCCTGTCCCGCTTCAAGCGGGAGAACCTGGGACCCTGGCGCCTCCAGCGCCATACGCTAACCGAATTGTGATTTCAGAAAATATTAAAATTAAAAAAGCCCTTGCATTTTTTTGCAAGAGCTTTTGTGTCGGGGCACCAGGATTCGAACCTGGGACCCCCTGCTCCCAAAGCAGGTACGCTAACCGGACTGCGCTACGCCCCGAATCTGTCAAATTTAAGAAGAATAATTCTTCTTTTACTTACCGGATTGCGGAGGGGGAGGGATTCGAACCCTCGGTACCCCTTTCGAGGTACGACGGTTTAGCAAACCGTTGGTTTCAGCCACTCACCCACCTCTCCTTTGAGGTAAATCCTCTTATCCAATTCTGCTGCTCTAGTTTTTCAATTCTAAAGCATGCAAATACTTTGTACCAATTTCGAGGTGCGACTGTTTAGTCCCCACAATACTGTGGGGATTGGTTTCAGCCACTCACCCACCTCTCCGAAACTTACCTGATTTATTTGCCGGTTTGCTAACTCCTGCATTTCAGGCTAGTATTCAAAAGAGACATTTCCCTTTTGGGATCGCAAAAATAGGAATTCTATTTAAATCGTTGGCTTTTCTGTATTTTCTTTTCAATATTCTCTGCTCTTTCTCTAAAAATAAGGTCAGAATCTATTAAATATTTTGCCATGTTACAGGAATAAAGCACCGTCGCATGGTCTTTTCCACCAAAATACTCCCCAATTTGCTTCAAGGACTTCTGGGTGTATTGTTTGGTAAAATACATGGCTGTCTGCCTCGCCATCACGATTTGTCGCTGCCGGCTTTTCCCCACCAGCCTTTCAACCGGTATCTTATATTGCTCACATACGATTTTGGCTATCGATTCGACGGTTAACTCCTGGTTTACCTGATTCACATAGTTTTGAACTACTTCTTTAGCCAATTCTACGTCAATTTTTTTAAAATTCAAGGAGGACTCTGCTATGATCCGAATGAGCACACCTTCCAACTCGCGAATATTTGATTTGATATTCTGACAAATAAACTCCATCACATTTGATGGCAATTGGATCTGCCCCTGGTCCATCTTTGTCAATAAAATGGCCATCCTGGTTTCAAAATCCGGAACGGTTAAATCTGCTGTGAGGCCCCATTTAAATCGACTGATGAGCCGTTCTTCGATATCATTTAAGTCTTTGGGGGCTCTGTCAGATGCCAATACGATCTGCTTTCCCGTTTGATGCAATTGATTGAATAAATGGAAAAATATTTCCTGCGTACCAGACTTGCCAGCAAAAAACTGAATGTCATCCAATAACAAAACATCCAGGTTATGATAGAAATTCGAAAAATCACTGACCGTGTTATTCTTTACCGAACTGATAAACTGGTTTGTAAATTTTTCTGCATTGGTATATAATACCGTCTTTTCAGGAAATTGCTTTAATACTGCATTCCCAATGGCTTGCATAAGATGTGACTTGCCTAAAGCGGCATTCCCATAAATGACCAGGGGATTAAACATGTTTCCAGGTTTTTGGGAAATATGAATTCCTGCCTGCCTGGCTACCCGATTGCAATTGCCTTCAATAAAATTTTCAAATTGATAGGCTGGTGAAAGATTGGTTTCAATTTTCACTTTTTTAATACCGGGTATCACAAACGGATTGGTTATAACTCCCGGATCTTCAAAATCATGTTGTTGACTGACTTTCGTTTTTGATAGCAATTGGGGCTTCTGATAATCTTCCATCAAGATTTGATACTCCAATTTACCTCGATCACCTAACTCTTTACGAACACAAGATCTTAATAGCGATAAAAAATGTGATTCAATCCAATCATAAAAAAATTTATTAGGTACCTGAATGGTCAAGGATTGATCAACCAACTTAACAGGAACAATGGGCTCAAACCACTTTCTAAAATTTTCCTTAGGCACAGAATTCCGAATTAAATTCAGAATGTTATTCCAGACAATAACAGGATCACTGATACTATGCACTACGATTGGTTCCAAAGTAAAATTTAAATCGATTTTTGGGATGGACTCTAATTTACTTTAAAAGGATTGCAAAATTGCAAAAAATAAATGGACTTGATTCAAATCTTTCATTTTTTTTTATCACAATAAGCATCTGATAATCAAAAACTTGTAACATATTAATAAAACATATATATAAAAAATTACTAGTCAGCTGGATGAATCGGAAAAGGCGTATGTTTAATCTATTAAACAATTTGAAATTCCAGCTCGATTTAAAAATTGCTTCATTCCCTCCTTTTTATTCACATCCAATTCATAATGAATGTTTTGTTTAAAATACGTTTCAAGAATTTGTGAATTGTATTCCTCTTTTTTATAAATGAGCTGATTTATAGATGCAATGCTTTTTTTAAATGCCTCATTTAAAATATTTTGTAGCTCTTTGGGAATTTGCTTGGTAGCTACCCAAACTGCAAACACAAAAGGCAATCCGGTTAAAGCATACCAGATTTCACCTAAATCATATTCATAGGCATACCTACCTTCCAGTTCAAATGCAGCATCCCCTATTTTTAATTTTGCAAATTCTACATTTGGTATTTCATCTGATTCCTTTATTAATTTTATTGAGGAATTTTTCCAATAATCTTTAAGTAAAATTCTTAATAATTCATTAGAAGTCCTGGAAGCATGATCTAATAAAATTGCATCAATGGACTCAATGGCTTGATTTGAAAATAATTTAACCGTTCGAACCGGCCCAACACAAGCAATGCAAAAATCTGAAATTAAATACAGTTTTTCAAAATCTGAAATGGCCCCAATGGGCAATAAAGCCAAATCTACCGCTCCTGTTTTTAATAAATTGGCACAATTCGATGGAACTGCATTTATATAATTGAGTTGATTTTTTTCAAACAACGATTCTAAAGCATCTGTAAATGGCAAGGCATTCAGATACTCAACACAAGCTACTCTCAACGTTCGATACTTTTAGATAAATGGTTGCAATCATTTTCTAAAATGATTTGCCAATCGTTGTTATTGAATTCTGCAACATACAAACCGGTATTGCTGTGGTAAACCAACTCCATATGCATGAGTTCTTGCTTTTTTAAAAGGCATATCAGGGCACGCAAGGTCCTTCCATGCGTACAAATTAAAGCAATTTTAAAATCCAAATTATGAACCTCTTCTAAAAAGGACTGAAGACGCAAACTCAATTCCAATGCACTTTCACCACCATGTGCAGCATCAGAATAATTTCCATTGGACCAGGAATTTATAATTCGATAATATTTTTCCATTAATTCCGGATCTCCTGCCTTCCCTTCATGTTCTCCCCAACCAATTTCATCCAATCTGCTGTCACGAAGGATTGGCCTGTCTGACGAATCAAAATGTTGGATGGTTTGGTAACTTCTTTGTTGGCTTGAGCAACGGACATGATCAAACTGAATGTTTTTATACTGATGGTAAAACGCTTTCGATTGATGGATACCCGTTTCATTTAAAGTAGAATTAATGCCTCTCCCTTGTACAATGCCATTCCTGTTTTGATCCGTTTCACCATGGCGAAGAATAAACATTTTTTTAGTATGCATACTACACTACTGGCAAATTGTAAAAATTATATGGATTGGCATTAACGAGGTCTCCTTCATGATATTCTTTAATGATATTATATACAGAATCCCGTTCAACAGCCGTACGTCCAACTTGTTGAATCAATTGCACCAACTCCCCGGTACTCATTGCAGGATTTAGTTCTTCTGATCCCGCCATCGAATAAATTTTAGTAGTATCATCAATGGTCCCATCCAAATCATCGACTCCAAACGATAAACTGAGTTGTGCATTTGTCCTTCCCAACATGGGCCAATAGGCTTTAATGTGCTCAAAATTGTCTAGATAAATTCTGGACACCGCATAATTTCTTAAGTCTTCCAAAATACTAACTTCAGGCAAATACGACATTTCATTATCCTTATTTCTGAATTTTAAAGGGATAAACGTTTGAAAACCTCCTGTTTTATCTTGCAGTACTCGCAATCGCTCTAAATGATCGATCCGATGGGCATAGGTTTCAAGATGTCCGTATAAAATCGTGGCATTTGATTTTTTACCAAGGCCATGCCAGATTTCATGAATTCGCAGCCATTCCTCTGAACTGCATTTTCCACCCGCAATCTTTTCACGAAGTACTTCATCAAAAATTTCTGCACCTCCACCAGGCAAGGAATCCAATCCTGCTTGGAGCATGCGCTCCATGCCTTCTTCATAAGAAATCTTCGCTTTCTTGAATATGTAATGAAACTCAACCGGGGTAAGTGCTTTAATATGCAATTCAGGTCTGTGAATCTTGATTGCCTTAAAAAGATTCATATAAAAGTCTACATCATATTTTGGTAAAACACCACCAACAATATGAACTTCTGTAACAGGTTTATCGTCAAACGATTTCACAATGTCCATAATTTGCTCATGGGTATACTCCCAGCCTTCATCCCTCTTTTTTATCAAGCGCGAATAGGAACAAAAAGAGCAGGTATAGACACAGACATTGGTAGGTTCTATATGAAAATTACGGTTAAAAAAACTTTTATTACCATGCTTGTTCTCCCGAATGTAATTTGCTAAATAAGCCAATTCGGAAAGACTGGCATG
Organism: Saprospiraceae bacterium; assembly: GCA_016712145.1. Taxonomy (NCBI): domain Bacteria; kingdom Pseudomonadati; phylum Bacteroidota; class Saprospiria; order Saprospirales; family Saprospiraceae; species Saprospiraceae bacterium. The sequence continues at coordinate 908,143 of JADJRO010000003.1, read as the reverse complement.
CTCATACAAATACAAGCCCTCTTCAGGCGTAATGCGATCCGAATTTAAAACTTTAGACTGAATTCGACGAATTAAATCATTAGAATTCAACAAAATATCACTTTCTTCCAATAAAGTCATGCCTTCACTAATTTAGTCCTATAAATGTAACAAGAATAACAGCATCGTGTTTAATATGAAAATTATTTTGAGGATGTATTAAAACACATGAGATCAAACGTGGACTTTATTTATACAAGGATTTGACTGTAATTGAGCTGTTTACTAAAATGACCTACTAGAATAAGTGACGCTTTAAAGCTTCATATGATAATATTAAATGATTTAAAATCATAAGCTCCGGTTTCATTTTATAGATAACTTTGTGACATGCTATCCGTATTAATTCCAGTTTACAATTTTGATGTGCGAAATTTGGTACGGCAAGTTATTGAGCAATTTCAACATGGTCAAATACCATTTGAAATCATTTTATTAAATGACGCTTCAGATCAAGGATTTGAGGCTATTTTTAAGGAATTAAAATCAGAATCCTGCGTTAAATTTTTTGAAAATTCAAAAAACTGTGGACGCGCAGCATCCAGAAATCGCTTAGGCAATTTAGCTCAATTTGACTGGTTATTATTTTTAGATTGCGACGTACAATTAATCCATGCTAATTTCATTCAAACGTATTTAAATGCAATTAAATTAAATGTACAATCCGTCTATTACGGTTCGTGTTGTTATGATAAAATTCCACCGCAAACTGATCAGTTAAAATTGCATTGGAAATATGGAATGCTTAGAGAAAATCCACCGATTTCCAAACGAATCGCACATCCTTACCAAACATTTCATACAGTAAATTTTATTACACACCGAAGCATTCTACTAAAACATCCTTTTGATGAAACCCTTAGTGTTTATGGGCATGAAGACAGCCTTTGGGCAAAAACACTTCAGGAACATGCGATCCAAATTGTGCAAATTGAAAATGAAGTGTTACACTTAGGTCTCTATAGTTCCAGAATATTTTTACGAAAAACTGCAAGCGCTGTAAAAAATTTATTACTATTAGAATTCCATCATAAAAAACTGAATACAAAACTTGAATCCACCGTTAAAAAGATTCAATCCTTTGTACCCACTTGGTTGGTTTTTAAACTGTATAAAAGCATTGAGCGAAAACTCGTTCAAAATCTTTTAAGCAACAATCCAAAAATGATTTATTTAGATATATATAAATTAGGACTCTATCTTAGATTCAAAAATAAATTAACCCGACTGTTCTAAAACGGATCTTGTTAATAATTTAATTAGGAATTGCAATGATTTCGTTAACTTGCCTTTGAATTTTAACAAAATTCCCAATTTCAGACAAGTTTAAATGAAAGCTCACTACATATTAAAGTTATCTCTAATTTATTATAGCTTCTTTTTCAGTATTTCTGGAAATATTATTGCGCAAACAGTCCTAAACGGAAAATTGACAGATGCAAAAACAGGCGAAGCCTTAATTGGAGCCAGCGTATTGATAAAAGGAACAGCTCAAGGAACCACCACGGATTTTGATGGTGATTTTGTATTAAAAACGAACCTCACCCTTCCCCTTGTTTTGGAATTTAGATACAGCGGGTATGCTACAAAAGAATTAAACTATACAGAAGCAGGAAAAAAAATCAACATGCAATTGGATGTTGAATCCATTTTAATTGATGTTGTTGAAGTGAGTGGTCAAAGAATCAGTGACAAACAAAAATCTTCCCCACTTACCGTTGAATCAATGGATTTAATTGCAATTAAAGAAACCCCATCGGCCAATTTTTATGATGGACTTGGTTCTTTAAAAGATGTTGACTTAACTGCAGCAAGTCTCGGTTTCAAAGTAGTTAATACCAGAGGATTTAATAGTACCAGTCCGGTAAGGTCTTTGCAAATTATTGATGGTGTTGATAATCAGGCACCTGGATTAAATTTTTCTTTAGGAAATTTCCTTGGTTGTTCTGAGTTGGATGTATTAAAAGTTGATTTAATTGTAGGAGCCAGTTCTGCATTTTATGGACCCAATGCTTTTAATGGTGTCATTAAAATGGAAACCAAGAGTCCGTTTTACCACAAAGGACTTTCAGCTATGATAAAAACCGGTGAACGAAATTTAATTGAAACTGGAATTCGCTATGCCGATGTAATTAAAAATAAATCTGGAAATGATTTAATTGGTTTTAAAGCCAATTTCTTTTTTATGAAAGCCTATGATTGGGTCGCTAATAATTTTAATCCTGTAGACAATATTAAAAAAGATTCCTTATTTTATTTAAATAACATTCCAAATCCGGGTAGATGGGATGCTGTGAATATTTATGGAGATGAATATTATTCATTAAATGACCTTACAAGCAACAATACCTTGTCAGGGACTGAATCCAACTACTGGACCAATCCGGGATTGCGTAGCTTTTATCGTACAGGATACAAAGAAGAAGATCTGGTAGATTACAATACAAAAAATTACAAAGGAAATGCCGCGGTACATGTGCGGTTAAATCCAAAAAACAAATTCAATTCACCTGAGTTAATTATTGCCAGTTGCTTTGGCAGCGGCACAACGGTGTATCAGGGAGACAATCGTTTTTCACTCAAGAATATTTTGTTCTATCAAAATCGGATAGAAATTCAAAAAACAAACAAATATTTTTTAAGGGCTTATTCAACCAATGAAAACGCAGGAGATTCTTATGATCCCTATTTCACTGCCATTCGCTTATTGGATTATACTAAAAACAATGAAATTTGGGCAAATAATTACAGAACCTTTTGGTTGCTAAATAATAACTCCCCCTCAAAAATGTGGGCCCTCGGTTATCCAAAAGTTATTTTTAATCCAAATACCGGCATGGGTGAATTTGATTTTAACGCGGCAAAAAAATGGTTGGTGGATTATGCAGATACCTTACGCAGCTGGCATAGCCTTGCAGAAGATTTTGCAAATAAAAAAAGTTTGAATCCTTCTGAACAAACAATTGATTTTCTAACACCTGGCACACGAGCATTTGATTCGCTTTTTAATATTATTACTTCTGGTAAATCAAATTCCATTGAAAAGGGAACTCGGTTTTATGACCAATCCGCTTTGTACCATGTCCAAGGGGAATACACGTTTGAACCTTTCTTTTTAGAAAATTTAATAGTAGGTGGAAACATGCGCTGGTACAGTCCCAATTCAGATGGTACCATTCTTACAGACTCCATGGGACGGAAAATTCGAAATTTCGAATTTGGTTTGTATTCAGGAATTAATAAAAAATTATTCGACAATAAATTAAATGTAAATCTTGCATTGCGTGTTGATAAAAATGAAAATTTTGATCTCATCTCTTCACCTGCAGCTTCTTTAGTTTATAAACCTAAAGAAAACACATACCTACGTGCTTCCTTTTCATCTGCCGTTCGAAATCCAACATTAACTGACCAATATTTACATTTGAATGTAGGACGAGCCATCCTTTCAGGAAATCTTTCCGGATTTGATAGTTTGATTACGGTTGAATCCTTTGTAAATTATCTTGGAAACCGGGCCACTCCTATTGAGTATATCCGAAAAGACTCCATAAATCCACCTTTTGTTGATCCAATCCGTCCAGAACGTGTAAAAACATTTGAATTAGGAATACGAACCAGTTTGTTTAACTCCACGTTTATTGACTTAGGATATTACTTTAGTACGTACAAAGATTTTATTGGTTATAATATCGGAATCAAATCAAGATTTGATCCAGTTACCGGATTTCCAAAAGATCCTCAGGCATATCGAGTTTCTGCCAATTCAATCAACACAGTACAAACACAAGGATTTTCTGCAGGGATTAATTATTATTTTTCCAGTTTCTTTGCGTTGAGCGGAAATTATTCTTACAATAAACTGATTAAGACCAATGAAGACGATCCAATAATACCTGCTTTCAATACACCTGAAAACAAATACACTCTTGGTTTTTCAGGCAGGGATATTTATTTTTCTTTTTTCGGTGGCACCATTCGGAATGTAGGATTCAATATAAATTATAAATGGGTACAGGATTTTATTTTTGAAGGTTCACCACAATTCACCGGTTATTTACCTGCATACGGATTAATGGATGCACAAATTAATTGGAGAAATTCAAATTGGAATACCACTTTTAAACTTGGTGCTTCAAATTTATTAAACAACGAACATTATGAAGCATATGGCGGACCATCCATAGGTCGCTTAAGTTATTTTACGATTTTATATGAATGGAAGAAAAAATAATCATTGTTAATAAAAATTAATTTTATATGAAAAAAACTTTACTCTTTTGTTTTCTTTTACTTAACCTGACTTTGTTAAACGGACAAAATCAGCGATATCTTGACCAGGTATTCAGTGAAGTAAAAGTTGACTCGAACGTTGTTTATGGCGTTAACGCAACCATTTTAACTGTTGCGGATCCACGTTTTAAACAAGCGATGCCACAGCCTCTGGTAATGGATATTTACAGTCCAGCCGGTGACAATTTGGCCACTCGGCCTTTAATTTTGTATTATCATACAGGCAACTTTTTACCTTATCCACAAAATGGAAGTGTAAGTGGTACCAGACGCGATTCAACCTGTGTTGAAATTTGTACTCAATTAGCTAAAATGGGATACGTTGTTGCATCCGTTGACTATCGTCTTGGATGGGATCCTGTTAATACAAGCAAAGACGTTCGTGTATATACCTTAATCAATGCTGCATATCGTGGTGTTCAGGATGGACATACCTGCATTCGATTCTTTAAAAAGGATGTAACTGAATTTGGCAATCGTTTTGGTGTTGATACTTCCCGTATCACAATATGGGGACAAGGAACCGGTGGTTATGTTGCAGCTAACTTAGGTGCATTAGACAGCTATGGAAAAATTCCAACAGCTTCTAATGGTAAATTTTTAATCAATACACCCGTCGGAATTCTTCCAATGGTTATTGAAGCAATCAATGGAAATTTAATTGGTACCACGGTGGGTACAGTTCCTCCTGGATTTGGCGCCTTGCTGGGTGTTCCAGATGGTGACACTTTATGCTATCCAAACCATGTGGGTTACCAATCCGGATTTCAACTTGGAGTCAATATGGGTGGAGCTGTTGGGGATTCTGCCTGGATTGACATGGGTCAACCTCCGGTTATTTCTATGCATAGTACAACCGACCCATTTGCTCCTTATAAAGAAGGTCTTGTGTTAGTTCCAGTAACGCCACCCCTTGAAGTAGTTCCGGTTCAAGGAAGTTACCTCATTCAATATTTGAATACTGCATTTGGTAACAACAATGTATTTACTGCACAATCGAAATTATTTAACGACGCATATACATTGGCTGCTAATCAATTAAATGATGGATTGGATGGTCTGTATCCATTGGTAAGAGAAAGTCCATATGATTCAAGTCCATGGGATTATTGGGATCCAGCAACTAACATCAATCATGCAAGAGGTTTACAGACAAATCCAGATATGTCAAAAGCAAAAGCACTTCGCTTTATTGATACTTTAATCAACTATGTAAAACCTAGAGCTTGTTTGGCATTGGGTCTCAATTGTGATCTGAGCCGATATACAGGAACTACGAATCTAGATCCGTCTGCAGTTGGTTTAAATGTGGTGCCTAATCCTGCACAAGATCAAATTGTTGTAAAAACAGATGCTGCTTTTCCAATTCAATCTATTACTATATTGGATTTAAACGGACGGGTTTATAACACCATTTCAAGAATAAATTCAAACAGTGTTACAATCAATCGCGATGAACTTAAATCCGGTATTTACTTTTTGAAAATTCATTTCAACAAAGGAGAGAGTTTTTCAAAAGTTGTGTTTAAGTAAATTTAAATAAGTATTTATATTAAAGGGTTGCTTTAATCAAGCAACCCTTTATTTTTTAATATCAAGACATGCAATACAGAAAATTAGGGCACTCCGGATTACAACTGAGTTTACTTTCATTTGGTTCCTGGGTGAGTTTTCACAATCAAGTAGACCAACAACTTGCTGCTAAGCTCATGGCTTATGCATATGATAAAGGCATTAACTTTTTTGACAATGCGGAAGTCTATGCACACGGTAAAGCAGAAATAATCATGGGTCAGGTTCTTAAATCCATGCAATGGGATCGAAGCAGTTATCTGGTATCCAGTAAGGTCTTTTTCGGACGTGGAGATAAAAGACCCAATATGACCGGGTTGAGTCGCAAACACATTCGGGAAGCCTGCGATGAAGCCTTAATTCGAATGCAACTAAATTATTTGGATTTGTTTTTTGCCCATCGCCCGGATAAAAATACACCCATCGAAGAAACCGTATGGGCTATGAATCAATTAATCCAAGCCGGAAAAATCCTTTATTGGGGGACGTCTGAATGGTCTGCCCAGGAAATCATGGAAGCCCATCTTTGGGCAAGACAAAATCATTTAATCGGACCTACCATGGAACAGCCTCAATACAATATGCTTACAAGAAATCGAATTGAAGTTGAATACAGCCAAATTTTTAAAACCGTTGGACTTGGCACGACCATATGGTCTCCATTAGCATCCGGGATATTGACTACAAAATATCTCAATAATCAAATTCCTGAAGGAAGTCGAATGGCCTTGCCAGAATATCAATGGCTCAAAGAAAAAATTTACTTCCTGAAAATTTAAAAATTGCAAGCCAAATAAATCAACTTGCACAAGAACTGAATACAACACTTCCTAAATTGGCAATTGCCTGGTGTGCACAGAACCCAAACGTAAGTACAGTCATTTTAGGGGCTACCCGATTGGAACAATTGGAAGAAACCATTGAATCTTTAGATGCATTGCCTTTACTAACAAAAGAAGTAAATGAACGAATTGAGAATATTTTAAATAACAAACCTGCAACAACACCCTATTAAGTCCTGTTCTATTTTTGTATAAACAATTAAAGTATGAAATATCTTGCCTTGATTTTAATCAGCTGCTTTACATTCCATGGGTTTTCACAATGCGATTACTCGTCTGGGCGTTTTGCAGTTGCATCAGAAAAGAAATTGCTTTATGGCATACTCCCAGATTACAGAGACATACAAGATTCCTTGTTTTTGGATATTTATTACCCCATTGGATCTCCTGAAATTCAAAAACCGCTGGTCATTTGGGCATTCGGAGGTGGTTTTTTTCAAGGCGCCCGTGAAGATTTTGCTGCCGTTTGCAGTGATCTGGCGAGCCGGGGAATTGTTTCTGCTACCATAGATTATAGAATTGGCTTTGATGGACCTTATCCGACCTTAGGTCCACCCTTTTCTTATGATGTTGCCGAAATTATTAGAGCTGGTTACCGGGGTGCCACCGATATGAAAGGAGCCATTCGATTCTTAAAAGCAAAATCCAATCAATATGGAATTGATTTAGACAGGGTTTGGATTGGAGGTGCAAGCGCTGGATCAATTGTTGCCTTGAATGCTGCATTTCTTGATCTGGCATCTGAAAAACCAAAAGAAACAGGCGCCATCTCACCCATTGGGACGAAAGTACGTTCCGATTTAGGACCAATTGAAGGAGTACTTAACCAAAATGGTTATGATTCAAAAATTCAGGGTGTCTTCAATATTTTTGGAGCATTACTGGATACCAATGCAATCAATACGGATAATAAAATTGCAGTGTTTTCTTATCATCAAATCCAAGATCCGGTGGTTCCTTGTGATGCGAGGCCTCCATACTATAACTATACCTTTATTTCAAATAACTATCCAGTTGCCTATGGAACCTGTGTAATTACAGAACGACTAAAAAATATTGGGATGGACCCACTTTATTACGAAACATGGATATACCAGGGCAATCAACATGCTACCCATGACAATGAAGCAGTCATCGATTTTTTATTGCAACAAGCAAAACCATTTTTCTGTAAAACAATTACTAATTCTACTACTGAAACCTCACAAACACTAGATGGAGTTTATATTATTCCAAGCCTGGTGTCTGAATATTTTGAAATTAAAAATGCACCAGATCAATTTGGCTATACCATTTTCAATGCAGCGGGACAAATATTAACACATGTAAACAGAACTACAAATCATTTAATTCAGGTTTCCAATTATGAATCCGGAGTTTATTTTATGACAGTTCATAATGGTTCTTCACAAAAAACCTTGCGCTGGATTAAATATTAATTAATTCTGTTCTTTTAATGAAATACGATGTACTGATTGCCGGAGCTGGCATTGTGGGGGTATCTACAGCCTATATGTTGCTTAGTAGATCTCCGGATTTACGCATCCTGCTTTTAGAAAAAGAAGCTGAGCCTGCAATGCATCAAACGGGCCATAATTCGGGTGTTATGCATTCCGGAATTTATTATAAACCAGGATCGTACAAAGCCTGGAATTGCATACAAGGCTATCAAATGCTTGTGGAATATTGTAATAAACAAGACATTCAGTTTAATTTAATCGGCAAATTAATTGTAGCAAATCAAGCAAGTGAAATTCCTAAATTAAATCAAATTTATAATAATGGAATTCAAAACGGACTCCAGAATATTAAATTACTAAATCAGGACCAGGTAACAGAACTTGAAAAAAATGTAAGCTGTTTACAGGCGATTCTAATTCCTCAAGCTGGAATTATCGACTACAAACAGGTAGTTAAAAGCCTTTCATTAAATATTAGTAAAAATGATTCCCGCATTGAAACAAATAAAAAAATTATAAACGTACAACAAATAAACAGTGAACTAATTGTCCGGTGTTCAGATCAATCTGAATATGTTACTGATTTTTTTATTAATTGCTCCGGACTCCAATCAGACCGGATTGCAAAAATGTGTGGATTAAAATTAAATTTTAAAATCATTCCCTTCAAAGGAAACTATTTTAAACTAAAACAAGAAAAAAAAGATATTGTCGAACGACTCATCTACCCGGTACCTGATCCCCAATTTCCATTCTTAGGAATCCATTACACCCGCTTGATGAATGGAGATCAAACCTTAGGACCAAATGCCGTTTTAGTATTGGATAGAGAAGGATATTCAAACCATGCATTTGATTTAAAGGATACCATGGATATTTTAAATTATCCCGGTTTTTGGAAATTGATTGCCAAACATTGGAAAACCGGAATTTCTGAATATCGCAGGAATTATTCTAAAACCTACTTTGCACATAAAGCCAGTGAAATGACTCCTGGTATCAAACCAGAAGACCTGGTAGCTGCTGGCTCTGGAATTCGTGCACAACTTGTAGACGATCAGGGTTCAATGGTTGAGGATTTTGTTCGCCTCCGCAGTTCGAATATGATCCACGTTTGCAATGCGCCTTCACCCGCTGCAACTGCCGGACTTTCAATTGGCAAACAAATTGCAGATTGGTATTTTGATAAGGATTAATAGTTACAGTTCCCTGGATTTGATTGTATCTTTGCACACCTTTAAAATATGAAAACGAATACAACTTACCAGGCTATTTGCAGGAATACTAAGATTCAAAAAAATTTGATGAAATTGAATCAATTCCTTTGAAAAAAATAAACACAAATCAATTTTACCTTTTGCATAAAAATAGAAATTTTAACTTCGAGTTTATAAATGCAAATCTTGAAAAAAATTGTATTGAATTAAAAAGTTCCAATAAAATTATCCAAGTTCAAATTAATGGACCCATTCAACAATTAATTCAAACATTGGGTTATCATGAAGGCAAAGCCAAACATACGGATGCCTTACTTGCTCCAATGCCGGGAGTCGTATTGGAAATTTTAGTCGCTCCGGATGCAACCGTTTTAAAAGGGGATCCATTGATCGTTTTGGAAGCCATGAAAATGGAAAACATACTCCGGGCAACTCATGATGGCGTCGTTAAAAACATTTTTGTTTTAAAAGGCGACAAAGTGGAAAAAAATAAAATTCTCATTTCCTTTATCTGAGTGTATGAATTCAGATTCGATATATCAAATCTGGCCAAAACAAAACCTAGATTCTTGGATCGAACAAATTAAAAAAGAAAATCCAAATCTAGAAATTGCCCAGGCAGATCGGAAAATTGATGACGCGATTACGGTCAAGGCATTTCCATTTTATACAGAAGGTTTGATGGCGAGCACAATTCTTTCAGCTTCATTGCCTTCTAAGCACTGGAAATGTGGGATTCATTTAGAACTTACCGAAGCTAAACAGAACAACGACTTTTTACTCCATGCATTAAAAAATGGAGCAGATTATATTAGTCTTGAATGCAATGCACCCATTGATCGTGGATACCTTGATACCTTGCTTCATGACATTCAATTGGACCTCATCACGAGTCGTTGGAACGTGTATCATAACACGACAGCACATGAAATTGAAGCGTACATCCTATTAAATTATCCAGGTTCTGATTTTTTTATCAACTTTGTCACCGGTGACTTTACAGAAAAGACTAAACATATTTTCGTTTCCTTCCCAACATACAATACCAATTCCTGGACAAGTAAAATAAGCGACCTGCTTACTTTTCTTTCTAAAACAAATTTGACATCTGAGAAATTAATTATATCAATAAATCTTAGCCACGACTTTCTGCTAAATGTTGCTTCTGTCCGTGCGCTCAAATTGCTTTTACTTCGACTTGAAACGGTCTTCCGAATTAATTTCAATTCCCATTTTGAACTTACCATTGATACATCGGTATTGAATGATTCTATTAATTCAAACCTGATCAGTTTATCTAGCATTGCTCTTTCAGCCGCACTCTCAAGTCCGGATGCAATCATATTACCAGCTTCCGATCAAACTATGGAGTATAAAAATAAAAAATGGTTGCGCACTTCTGTCCATCTATTGCAGATTTTGCAACATGAAGCTTTTTTAAATCAAACACTTGATCCCTTATCGGGTTCGTATAGCATAGAAAACTTAACAGAACAAATTGCCGAACATTTATGGAACAGCATTCAATTGAGTTTAAATTATGATTCGTAAAATACTTATAGCCAATAGAGGAGAAATTGCTTTACGTATAATCCGTACTGCAAAAAAAATGGGAATTAAAACAGTTTCCGTATATAGTGAAGCAGATCGTTATGCGCTGCATACCCTTGCTGCAGATGAAGCAATTTATATTGGAGAAGCTGCATCCAGGGATTCCTATTTAAAAATGGACCGCATTTTGCAAGCAGCAATCGACACAAATTCAGATGCCATTCATCCAGGCTATGGCTTCTTGAGTGAAAATCCGGCTTTTGCTAAATTAGTTGAATCAACATCTATAAAATTTATTGGACCACCAGCTTCCGCAATGGAAAAAATGGGAAGTAAAATTGGAGCTAAACAAACTGCTACTAAAATGAACGTCCCTTTAGTTCCCGGGACGGATCATGCGATTCAATCATTAGAAGAAGCCAATTTAATTGCCACTCAAATTGGATTTCCATTATTAATTAAAGCTTCCGCCGGTGGTGGTGGAAAAGGAATGCGCATTGTCCATTCACTGGATGAATTAGCACAACAATTAAAATCAGCTGGAAATGAAGCCATGGCATCCTTTGGTGATGCTTCCGTTTTTATTGAAAAATATATTTCAAAACCAAGACATATAGAAATTCAGATTTTTACAGATTCATTTGGCAATGGCATTCATTTATTTGAACGTGAATGCAGTATTCAAAGAAGGCATCAGAAAATTATTGAAGAAGCCCCTTCAAGCTGCTTATCCTCAGAACTTCGCGAAAAAATGGGACAAGATGCTTTGAAACTCGCATTGGCTTGCGGCTATGTAGGTGCTGGAACTGTTGAGTTTTTAGCCGATGAGCATTTGAATTATTATTTTCTTGAAATGAACACGCGCTTACAAGTTGAGCATACCGTGACTGAAATGATAACCGGTATTGACTTGGTCCAATTGCAAATTGAAATAGCAGATGGTAAAAAATTAAATTTAAATCAGCAAGACTTAAAAATCAATGGACACAGTATTGAGCTTCGTATTTGTGCAGAAGATCCATTGAATCAATTTTTACCAAGTACCGGAACTCTGGAGATATATCGCCCACCTGCAGATCAAAGCATCCGATTGGATGATGCATATTGTGAAGGAATGGAAATACCAATACATTATGATCCATTAATTGGAAAATTGATCTCACATGGAACAAATCGCTTGGAAGCAATTGAAAAATTAAAAAAAGCAATCAATCAATTTCAAATTAAGGGCATTGAAACTACCCTTGATTTTGGAAGCTATGTTTTAAATCATCCCGAATTTATTCGGGGTGATTTTGATACCGGATTTATTCTAAAAAATTACGAAGCCTATTTAGCAGAACACAATGATGTAGCGTTTGAAGAAGCTGCCGCTTTAGCCGCACTGAAAATTTATATGATGCAAGTCAGCCTTCCTAAAATGAATTCAGGACTTGTAACAAATTGGAAAAGCAACAGAAAAACGTATAATTAATTGTTGCATGTTAGATTTAAAAAAAATCAAAAATCTAAAATGGAGTCATCCGGAATTTCCTACGCCGGATGCAGTACACACATTTGAAACCTCAGAATCGATTGTCATAAAATCCTTTTTGACTCCCTCTGAGTTGGATGAAAATTATAAATACTATGTTTCAGGTATTGCCCCTTTTTTACGAGGTCCCTATGCAAGCATGTATTTAAATCAAGCATGGACTATCAGACAATATGCTGGTTTTTCCAATGCCAAAGACAGCAATGCATTTTATAAAAAAAATCTTGCAGCAGGACAAAAAGGACTATCCGTTGCATTTGATTTAGCTACCCATCGTGGATATGATTCCGACCATCCACGCGTTCGGGGGGATGTCGGCAAAGCAGGCGTTGCCATTGATAGTATTGAGGATATGAAAATACTATTTGATCAGATTCCCCTGGATCAGATTTCAGTATCGATGACCATGAATGGTGCCGTGCTTCCAATTCTTGCATTTTATATTGCATTGGCCGAAGAGCAAAACATAGCAAGTCAGAAACTATCCGGTACGATTCAGAATGATATCTTGAAGGAATTCATGGTTCGAAATACTTACATCTATCCGCCAGAACCTTCCATGAAAATTGTATCCGATATTTTTAAATATTGTTCAACAAATCTTCCCAAGTTTAATGCAATAAGTGTCAGCGGGTATCACATGCAAGAAGCTGGAGCTTCTGCGGATATTGAACTAGCCTATACCCTGGCAGATGGATTAGAATACATCCGAACCGGCTTAAAGGCAGGTTTAGACATAGATGATTTTGCTCCCAGGATTTCATTCTTTTTTGGAATTGGAATGAATTTTATGATGGAAGTGGCTAAGTTAAGAGCTGCCAGGTTGTTATGGGCAGAATTGGTTGCAGAATTCAAACCTAAAAATCCAAAATCACTGGCATTAAGAACCCATTGCCAAACTTCGGGTTGGAGCCTTACCGAGCAAGAGCCTTTCAATAATGTCGCTCGAACGTGTATCGAAGCTCTAGCTGCAGTTTTTGGAGGCACCCAGTCCTTACATACAAATTCACTGGATGAAGCCATTGCATTGCCCAGTGAATTTTCTGCAGGCATTGCAAGAGAGACCCAATTATATATTCAAAAACAAACAAAAATTTGTAATACAGTAGATCCTTTTGGAGGATCCTATCAAATAGAATATTTGACAAATCAGTTATACACTAAAAGCAAGAAGCTCATCCAGGAAATTGAGGAATTAGGAGGGATGACAAAAGCGATTCATATTGGCTTACCTAAATTAAAAATTGAAGAAGCAGCCACAAGAAAACAGGCGCGAATCGATTCTGGCATCGATTCAATCATTGGAGTAAATATTTATAATGAACGGCAGGAAGCTTCTGAATTTGAAATTCTGGAAGTCGATAATGCCAGAGTCCGTGAAGAACAAATAGCACTTTTAAAAACCATCCGGTTAAATAGGAATCAAGAGTTAGTGTACGCTTGTTTAAACGAATTAGAAGCCCTGGCTCGCACAGGAAATGGCAACCTACTGGAATGTTGCATTCGGGCAGCAAAGGCTCGTGCCAGTCTTGGAGAGATCAGCCAGGCACTTGAAAATGTGTTTGGTCGTTATTCCTCTGATCCGAAAATTGTTTCTGGTGTATATTTCAGAAGTTTTCAGGAAAAGCCGATGATGAATGAAGTCATAAAATTATCAGACGACTTTGCCAAACTAAATGGCAGACGTCCTCGCATTCTGGTTGCAAAATTAGGCCAAGATGGACATGACCGCGGCTCCCGTATTGTCGCAACCGGATTTGCTGATCTGGGTTTTGATGTTGACATTGGCCCACTATTTCAAACACCGGCTGAAGTTGCAAAGCAAGCTGCTGAAAATGATGTCCATGTGATTGGGATCTCTTCACTCACAGCGAGTCATAAAACCTTGGTCCCTGAGTTAATTCAGGAATTAAACCAAATTGGCCGTTCTGATATTTTGGTGGTTCTAGGCGGGATTATTCCGGAAAAGGACTTTGAATTTTTATTCAATCAAGGAGTGATCGCCATATTCGGCCCGGGCACTCCGGTACCTACAGCAGCTAAAACAGTTCTTCTCAAACTATTAGCGCGATATTAAATTAATAGCAGCATTACTAATGTTAGTTGATAGATGATCGTTGATAGTTGATAGTTGATAGTTGATAGTTGATTGTAGGAACTTGTGAATTTCTTTGTGGCTTTGCGTCTCTGTGTGAAATAAAATAATTGATAGGTGATTGTTGTTAGTTGTTATTAGAAACTTGTCCTAACCTAAAATAGCTTGACTTTTTAATATAAATTAAGTACAGCGTTGATGATTCTTTGTAGAAAAACCAATTATTGTCGGCCGTGGTTTGAATAGCGTTTGATTGAATTTAAATTTTGCAACGGACCAATTCGTTGATAACACAACAAGCTTCTTCCTGCTTCTACGCTAGGTTTAACAAATCCCTAGTATAAAATTTATTTCTTAAATACACTCTTAATCAAAAGCAGCTAATGAACAACCCGCTATTGCTAAATTACTATTCATTAAACGAAATTAGATTTACCCAATTGCACCATTACAACATTATAGGATTGTAACATTGAATATTGAAAATTGAGCATTGTACATTGAGCATTGAGCAATAAAAATATTTGTTTCGAAGCAGCTATCCAAATTTTCAATGTTCGATGACTATTTAAAATTCAATGGGGCATTATAATTACCAAAAATCACATAACAAGTCAAAAGAATCAATCAATTTTTTCAATTGAATTAAACCGCTAGTTCAGATTTAAGTTTGGTCTAAATACAAATAAAATAAAAAGGCTGCCCAAATGGGCAGCCTTTTTATTTTGTCAACATTATTAAATGTTTATTTCAATTTAGTCATTCGCTTTGTAGCTGTGTGGCCTGCACCATCTAATTGATAGTAAAGAACACCAGAGTTTTCGATCTCATCTTTTTCGATCTTCAAGGTATTTAAACCTTTCACACCTTTGATATCATAAACCCGAACAACTTTTCCTGTAACATCATAGATTGTCAATAAAGCTGGACCTGCATTTGGTAATCTGAAGCTAATTGAAGTTTCCACCTCAAATGGGTTTGGTGAATTTTGGTATAATTCAAATACACCACTTTCAACAACACCATTGTCCGTACGAACACTTAAGTCAACTCCTTTAATATCCAATTTTGCATTGTATGCTTCAGCAGCAGTAATGTCGCTGGTAATTGCCAACAGTTCTTCAATATTAACATCTTTCATTGCTGTAAATGTCAATGAGAATAACACATCGTCTTTACCGAAGCTTAATCCTTCTTTATTATTCCAGCTGGTTGTGATGATTCCATTTTCAAGAGATTTCATTCCGAAATTAGATTCATCTACATTAAGAACTCCAGATTTTAATTCAGTATAAACCATTGCTTCCTGATCAAATTTCAGAGTAAACTGGTACCCTGCAATATCATTAAAGTTGCTTGATTTAAACTCAACGGTATAGGTCTCTCCGGCTTTCAATTTACCACTTTCAATTTCTAAATGAAGTTGATCGTTGTGTCTGCTGGAAATTCCACTGAAGTTATGTGCTTGCGCATTGTTGGTAACATCTCCCATTTTAATTGCAACAAAATCTTCATTATGCTTACCAGCGTCTGGCATTGGTATAATGGCTTCTCTTGGTGCCTTGAATGGATATGTAGGATCAACAAATGTATAAGCAGTAGGCACAAATGTCCAAGATTGTACTTTACTGAATTCAGATGTAATACCCAAAATCAATCTTCTAATTTCAGAAACGTCTGCTGAAGTTATTGTAGCACTGTTATTAACATCTGCTGCAATCAGTTTATAAGGACTGTTCAAGCTTTCGATTCCAAGAATATGTCTTTGGATTTTAACGATGTCTGCAGTAGATACTCCATTAATAGGATTATCAGTTCTGAATGGTCTAACCACATATTCGGAAGCAGGACCGTAATCCAAATCTCCAAACATGAAGTGCCCATCTGAATGTGTAATCACTTGTTTCTTCATGGATGGACCAACATACATTTGAACATCACCAAATTCAGTTTCATCACCTTTCTCTGTTTTCAAGTCTCCAGTGATTCTACCTTTTGCATTTCCTGTATTAGGACAAATATCCTGATTGTCTTGTACTATGATTACTGTTTTGCAGTAGTCAGTATTTCCTTCTTCATCTTCTACCCACATTTGAACATCTACCAACAACTCGTCATTTGCTCCTGCTGCTACGAAATCATCACAGCATATTGTTATGCTTGTTGCATTTGGATCTCCATTGAAATAGAATAATAAGTCATCCTGATCTGTACAGTTGTCAAAGCTTCCTCTGTCTAAATCTTTTGCCCAGATTGTTACGCACTTGCTCGCTGGCATTGGTACAGTAATTACTCCGGTCAAACAATATGGTGTTGGTGCTTTGCAATCTTTGATTTCAAATAATTGGCATAAGGTTCCAATGTTTCCGCAACCGTCTTCTACAAACCAGCAGATCTTATGGATACCAACTGGATAGTTACCACTTGCATCGAATGGATTGTTTTCATCATCAGCAGCTGGGTTATGGTGGAACAATGGCGTACGACCTGCAGCAAACTCTTTGCGAGTTAATGGACCTACTTTATAGTCATAGCCTGAATGAACTCCAATACCATCATTGAATAAATCAATTTTATAGTCATAGAATAACCAATCCAATGGGCTACAGTTATCTGTTGCATCTGCAGTTAAGCTGATGTGACCATAACAAATGTTGTCTGTTGCATTTTTAACTGCTGGTTCGCAATCTCCTACGCTGATACTTACAACTGGTTTGTCTGTGTCGTGAACTTTGATAATCTGTAAATATTCCCAACGACCTTTTGTAGGATCGATGCTAGGATCGTATTGACACCAGTCAATTACTGTCCAATGACGTAATACTTTGAAGCATGCATCTGGTTCGATTGTGAATATTTCATCCACATACTCGATACTGATTAATGAACAAAGATCATCTGCTCCATTTTCTACAACAGGTCTTCCTAATAATGGATTGTCTGGGCTGATGTCAGCACCACAACCATCAATTGTAGTTGCCTGACCTGTGCAGTTTCCTGGCCAGGTAATGTCATCATCAGGATCGCAATTGTCTGCTCCGTTGATATAGAATGGATCGCAATCAACAACCCAGATAATCTGAGTTCCTGTTACACTTACTCCATTTGGTCCACGAGCTACAATCGTACGGGTAATTTGACCCTGACCGCACTCTCTGTTATCATTTACACTGATGGTTGGTGTATTGCCGCAATTGCTTAATACATATCCGTCAAATCCCCAAACCAATTCATATTTTCTGTCATAATGCGCTGTATCAAACAAGCTTCTGTAGTAATCACAAGCTCTATTCCAAGCTGGTGGATTTGATGGTGGTGCACCAGGTACATAACCAGGATACCCGGTAATGTCATTGCGTACACAGTAATTGTAACAAACTAAGTCGTTAGTCACCACTTTATGACGGTCTCCTAAGTCAGTTACAACACGTCCAAATGTAGGATCGTTTGGATCATCTAATTTATCTACATCAAACCAGAACCAGCAGCTCACCACAATATTTGGTGGTGGAACAACGGTTGGTACTCCTTTATCTTGAACTTCAATTTCAATCATACAGTCACTGTAGTGACCAAATAAATTGCCATTTTGATTCATTCTACTTGGAGCAATTGGACCATCACCTGGCTCAAGATCAAATACTCTTAATACAACCATGATTTTCTTGCCAACATCAGAGCAGCAGAATTTCACATGGTCATCAAAATAAATTTGATTGCCATCTAAGATCGAATTGTCATCACCATTGACTCCAGCACAATTTGTACCGTTATCAGCTTGATTTGCATTGCTACCATTGTTAGTTCCTCTTAACTGATCCATGCGGATTGCCTTGTAGAATACATGGGCTTTACAGTTATCGAATGAACCATCATTAATGTCTTCAGCGAAAATCTTTCCATAGTTATCACCAGCGGATTGATTGCCGGAAATACTAACAACAATATTTCTATCACACACAGCAACTGGAGGTGTGTTATCAATAACGTTTACTTTGATTGATTTTTCTGTTTTATTACCACAAGCATCTTGTGCTGTAATAATTACATTATGACCTCCTAATTTCATATTGATAATGATCCAGCTTCCATCTGCTTGTTGGATTGGAGTACCAGTCCAAGAGCGAACAGTATAGCTCACTGAATCAGAGCAATTGTCGGTAATCCATGGGAATGGAACTTCCCAAGTACCATCACAAGTCCAAGGACCTGTACCTACGATTACTGTATCAGGATATGCAACTTTTGGTCCTTCCTCATCTAATACTTTAATTACTTGAATGTACTCAACAGGATTTACACCAGCTAATGGTGGTAAACACATGTTTCTAACTTTCCAGTAACGAAGTATTTCATAACCGTTTGCACATACATCATATACCTCATCATCATATCTGATAGAGAGATTACATTCTTTATTGTCTTTGCTTAATGGTTGACCACCCAAAGATGGGATACCAGTTCCTAACCATTTTACAACTTGAGTTGGTCCCCAACATGCACCGCTGTTTCTCCAGTTTGGATGCTCATCGTAATAAATTGGACTTGGATTTGGATGTTGATCATTTACACCACCTTCCAAATAATTCCAACCTAAACGTTTTGGTATTCTATCTCCACTTAAATCTCTTGTAAATGGATCTACAATACTTGGATCTCCACCGGTTGCATACCAGTATGCGCTATCCAACAGATATCCATCAACACAATATGGTGAAGGCAGAATATGCGGAGTAACGTCTTTATCGTAACGTTTTTCATTACATTTCAATGCTGGTAAATCTAGGTTATCATAACTACGTGGCCATTCAATTGCACTTAAGTCAAATCCTCTTACGCGGATTGTCTGAGTACACTGTGAGCCATTACCTAATTCATTGGTTACAGTAAATGTTCTGTGTATAATAAATGCAATTGGGAAATCGCAATCTCTTGCTTTTTCAATTACATCATCCCAATGAATATCATAATCAAATACACAAGTTGTGATTAGTGGATTACCTAATACAGATGGATCCAATGAAGAATTACAAGGTACTGTGGTATCTCTTGGACAAGAAATGGAAGGAGTTGCTTTGTATTCAATACAAACTTTGCTCCAGCATTTATTTCCTGTGGTAGGATCTATTACGGTTACTTTGAAACATCTACCGATATCAGCCGTAGTAAAATTGTTACTATGTCTGGCACCTGTAATCCAATCTTCAATTATTAATGTGAATTTGTCTTTACAACCATAATTGATACCTGCTAATAATTCATCAGCAGTTAATGTACCGGTACAATTTGGTCCTAAAGAGAAGTTTATTTGATCATGACAAGCTAAGTCCGTTCCATTTGGTCTAAACTCATTAACTGTGATTGTCCAAGTACACACTGAACTGTTTCCAGCTCTGTCTGTAATGGTAGCTCTGATTACATGAACACCAATACTCAATTGAGAATTTAATGGTGGATCAACAACCAAACGAGTTGAATCACAATTTTCAAACCAGTTTAATGCTGGGTTAACTTCTAAGAATGCAAAACACTCTCCACCCTGAAGATTAATAGTATAATCTTTTGGACAATTCAAGAATACAGGTCTTTGTGTATCGCGAACGGTTACTTTAAACTCGCAGGTTCCGGTGTTTCCAGACATGTCAGTCAATGTGTATACTACGCGTGTCATACCAACATCAAAACGCAGTGTGGTTTTAGAACCATTTGCAACGCGACCTCCTGTTGGAACTTTTGGCAATGGTGCACCTGCCATTGGAACTGGGATGTACTCAACATCTACAGTACCCATACAACAGTTGTCCATAACATCTGGATGAATCCACATTAAGTCAGCAGCACACAAGTTTGGAATGTTGCTTATGATGGTATCTCTTTGAGCATATGCTCTTTGAGAAATTATCGTCAATGACCAAGAATTCAAGGTAAGTGAAGATGGAGCAGGTGAATTGTTTTCAACTTCCAATCTCCAAGTACCCGCAGCAGATTTAGGACACAATACTGCAAGTGGTTGGTCTGGTTTATAGTTTAAGCCAGTTCCTAAAGTACCACAATTAGCTGCATTGATCTTAGTAGCATCTAAATCTGAAATTCTGAATGCATTGATATTGGTAGTACCATTGCAATTGCCATCATTCCACAATCTGATTCTTGTTCCATCAGGATGGATCAAGGTTACTTCTGAATTAGCAAAGTTTGTTACTGTTAAATTTAAGTTTCTAACCCAAACATCCAGGATCTTAGTTGCAGGATTTGCTGGAACTGTTAAGCTAAAGCTTGTACAGCTTGGTCCAGTTGCAGTTCCTGTTAAACCAGAGAACGTTAAGGTATCATTGGTTGCACACATTGGTGTTTCTGTATCTCTTACCAATACATTGAAACAACAAGTATCTTTTTGAGCAGCTATTGTTTGAACCGAAGTAGTCAAGCCATTGCTTGGGAATACAAACGGAACTAATATTGGATTTACAGTTCCAATGCTAGCTGGTTCGCAAGCTTCAGCCAATCTCCAGTCATTTGGAGTATTGCTGTCAAATATGCACCATCTGTAGTAAGAACCGCGATCAACATTGGTTGCGCTTATTCCATTCCAGCCAGCTGCAGTCATTGCAGGAGTACCCTGACCAGTAATGTTGTATCCATTGGTAGTAACTGCATCCACATTGCGTAATCCCAAATGATTCAACACATAGCCTCTTGGCATATTGATTACCGCTTCCGGTAAATTCATATTGTAGAAGAATCTTGCAGGATTATCCGGGAAGCCAGCAATTGCTGCACCAACGTGTAACGTCAATACACCACCTGCAGGTAATACCGGACCAGGCATATTTGGTAAGGTATAGGTACCAACCAAAACACCACCCTGGAAGATCTGAAGTGACAAACAACTTACATCAATAGATGATGGTCCGAAGTTTGTAATCTCAACATAATCTCCATTTGTATCTGAAGGCGCAATAAATGTAGGCAATGGACTTGTTGGTCCAACTACGATTGCATCTATTTGCTGGGTTACTTCTGTAATCAACAAAATCGGTTGATCTTGTACAGTATAACAAACAGAATTATTTCCTTTAGGGAAATTGCTTCCACTTGCATCGCGAATACCTTTCTTAAGGGTATCGCCTGTTTCATTTTTAATAACATATAATACAGCGGTATGCGGACAAACATCTTTAACGGATACTGGCGCAAGACCTTGTAAATTATTTACACCACAAACACCTGGAGTATTAATTACATCCACGTTTGCAGGACATGTTATGCTTGGTACATCCCAGTAGTCATTTACAACCACTTTAATAGTACAAGTATCTCTGTTATTGCAAAGATCTCTTGCTTCATATTTCAAAATAGTTGTACCAACAGGGAATCTGTATTGTACTGGATTTGGACCATAGATCTGAGTAATAACAATACTATCCTGATGTGTACAATTATCAATTGCAATCAATTTAGGTACTGTTACATACGCATCGCAATGATCTTTTTCTGCATCCTGAACAATTGGAGGAGGACAATTCAAGAATCTAGGTCTTGTTGTATCCACAATTGCAAATCGTGCACGGCTTGTAGTAAAGTTACCGCAATCATCCGTTGCTCTAAAGGTTACATCCACAAATCTAGAAGGACCGCATACGCGTACCCAGTTTAAGGACTGGTAGTCATTCGTATAAGTAATCTGATCGCTGCAAGCGTCAGTTGTAGAGAATCTTGCTCTGATATTTAACCATCCGATTAACTCATCATCATTATTACCTGATAAATTCTCACAAGAAATTGTGGTATCTCTTGCTGGTGTAACTAACGTTGGAGCCTGAGTATCTATGATAATAAAGGACGCTTCACGAGTAGCTGAATTTCCTGAACAATCGTAAGCAGTAAATCTATAAACAGTACTGTCCGTATTGCTGCAACGATCGTATTCTCTAACTAAATCATGTTCAACTCGCACGGTACCATTACAAGCATCAGCCTGGATTGTACCATTGCCATTAGCTGCCAACCAGGCATTTAATTGTGCAATGTTTCCTCTGCTATCGCATTGTGCTGTAGCATTTGATGGTGGTAATGACCAAACAGGAAGCGTTGTATCACGAATTATAAACTTCGCAATGGTTCCAACGGAAATATTTCCGCAAGAATCCAAAGCATTAAACATATAGGTTAATCTGCGATTTGCACCACAAGTAACTTCGGTACGCATTAATGTTGTATCCCAAACAAAAATTCCACCATTTAATACGTTCAAGTCTGTTTGAAGTGGAGTTGTGTTTAAGTAATCAAGCATGTTTTGCTTGAGGTTGGTTGCATTAGGTTGTGGTGAATGGAAATTCGTAGAAGTCATTCCACCAAAAAGTACTAAACCACCACCCCAGAAGCTTTCTGCTAATACAGTTCCATTGGTTCCGCCATTTTCACGAATGATTGTCTTCATAGTTGGAGGACCAACCAATGAATGTCCAAAGAAATTACCACTATATGTTGCGCCAGTTGGTAAAAATGGTCCATTGAAAATTGCATGTGGGTTTGCCTGAATTACATTGGCAGTAAAGGCTGGATATTGAATTACAACACCACCAAATCCAAGATTGATATTTGCTCCTTGGTTTGGCGCTGCATTTAAGAATAAGCGACCGCCACAAGTAACCCATGATTCTATGAGGTTGTTGTTATTTCCAACAAATGTATTAAATGCATTTGCAGCAGCATCCCCGCCATCTACATAAACCAATCTGTAGTTTCTTGAGAAGACAGTAGCAGCATTTACATTGAAATCAAAACGATCCCAATTTCCAACACCAAACACAGCATTCATTTCATTGGTGTAAGTGTTAGAACCCCATGGAAATGGATTCGATGTAATTAAAGCTACTCTTGCATTAGCCAATGGCTGACAGGTCAATCCACTGCATAAATCTGCAGCAGTTGCTCCACCATGATTTGCAATCCAAATTGCAAATTCCTGAAGATTACCTGTTCCATTACACTCAACCATGGTGTCTTTAGCTGGAGACAAGATAGAAGGTGCTGTTCTGTCAACAATCGTTACTGTTGCCTGAGCTGTACTTACGTTTCCGCAAACATCAAATGCTGAGAAGGTAACTAAAGCTGAACCTGTATTTCTATTACAACCACCGGATAATCCGTTGTAGTTGTTTGTATAATTAACTGTAGTTTGGCAGGAGTCTAAAGCAACTCCATTGCCATTAGAACGCAACCAAGCAGATACCTGAGAATATGGATCGTTTGAATTATCGCATTCTACTGTCAGATTTTGAGGTCTTACATTCCAAACCGGAGGTGTCTGATCTCTAACCTGTAAAGTAAATGTTATAGAAGAAGTATTTCCACAACGATCTCTCACGGTAAATACAACTGGTATTGCTGTTCCGCAATAATTGTTGATTAAGCCAGAGAAGTTATTGGTCCATGACAAGAAGGTTGATGCATCGCAAGCATCTGTAGCCGTTGTTCCAGCATGGGTATCAATCCAGTTGTAAACTCTTGCATATACATCATTTCCGCATTCTACCACCAAGTTTGCACCACCTGAAATAACCGGAGGTGTAATATCCTGAACTGTATAGTTTGCATAACCAACGCGTGTATTTCCACAAGCATCCGTAGCAGTAAATACAAATACATAGGTACCTGTACCTGGACTGCAAGATGACTGACGGTCAAAAACACGACTGGTAACTGTTACTCCAGCACAATTGTCAGAAGCACTTGCACCAGCTGCCCAAGTAGCCATAGATGGGCTTAGAGGGTTCTGGCAATTTACAGTAATCGGAGTTGGTAAATTTAAAGTCGATTTGACTGTATCTGTATAAATATTTAAGGTATAGCTGTTGTTACAACCATTTGGATCATCTACTGTATACGTAACTGCATATATTCCACAAGCATTGGCTACAAAGGTACCAGGACCTCCGTTTCCACTATTTGTAACACCTAAGCCCGTAAATGTACCTCCTCCCAATACAGGAGTTAAAGTAACTGATTGACCTAAACAAGGATTAACCGGACTGGCAGTAAACGTTGCATTCAATAAAGTACCATCACGGATGGAAATACGCTCACAATACACTTCGCTGCAAACAACTTGTGCATTTGGAGGTGTCACCTGATTAGGTCCTGATGTTGGTCCGCAAGATGGTGTTGTAATATTTTCTGTCATACACAGATCAAAAACTAATCCACCTACAGGAACCGGTCCATTGATTGTGAATGCACCGTTGGTTGTATTCAATGTGATCGCAGGAAGCGGTGTTGGGTTTGTTGCCCAAGATCTAGTCACTGTACCTGCAGGATCATAAGAAGGACTATTAACTAAAGGATTGAATGTAGTAACAGGATCATTGGTTGACCAACAAATCTCATTTTGTACACTAAATCCAGGAGTTGGTTGCTCAGATATCTGCAAACACGCTGTGTTTTGTGCAAAACATCCACCGCCTGTTGCTCCAGGTACTGTTTGAACTGTATATGTAAAGCAATAACAACCTGCTTGAGTAAATACTAAATTTCCTCCCATA
The DNA here is from genome assembly GCA_016712145.1 of Saprospiraceae bacterium. Lineage (NCBI taxonomy): Bacteria > Pseudomonadati > Bacteroidota > Saprospiria > Saprospirales > Saprospiraceae > Saprospiraceae bacterium. The sequence continues at coordinate 882,996 of JADJRO010000003.1, read as the reverse complement.
ATTTGAGCACCGGATGGTGGAGTACCTGCAAAGGTCCAGGTTCCACCACCTGTTGTAGCATTGCTTGCAAACAAGACAGATAATGGAATCACACCACCTGGTTCAAGAATACATGGTATTTGTTTGTTGACCAATGTAGCATTTGCTAATGGAGCAACGATGATATTTCTACTTAAAACGTTAGAACATCCGTCTGGACTTTGAACTGTATAAGTTACAACATGAGTTCCGACACCTGCAATTGAAGGACAGAATTCATAATTTGGATGACCACCAGTTGCTGGTTGTACTCCCTGACCGGTAAATATACCACCTTTAGTTCCAGTAACTAAAGCATCTAAATCAACACAAGCTGCATCCACACAAATAGGACCAAAACCAGTCCAGGTTGGACTTGATGCAGTCACTGTATTTGTAACGGTGATTGTTTGACAGAATTCCTTGCGGCATTCTACAAAAGTGCAACCACTGTTATCGTAGTGTTCTTGCATACAAATGGTTGCAGTACCTGCTCCTACAATAGTAACTACACCACCGTTAGAAACTGTTGCAACTGCATTGTTGCTAGAACTAAAGCCTCTAAAGAATAAGGTAGTATTCGGATGAGGCAATGTGCTTAATAAATAATTAGCAGGAATATCGTAGGTGATGGTTGGTACACCAACTGCCCAACAAGTCTGATCAGGAATACTGAATCTTGGTGTTGGTTCTTCACCTACGGATAAGGTATAATCAAAGCTGGATGTACATGCTCCGTCAGCGCCAGGGAACGCAGTCACTGTGTAACGGATGGTATAACAACCAGGATCTGAATAGATTAATGTATTGTTTTGAACAAAACCAGTAATGCCTGAGCCAATTGCATTGGTTGGGCTACTGATCAAGGTCCAGGTACCTCCACGGGTTGCTGTAGGACATAAGAATCCAGTTAAGTCAAATTCACCATGGGTATAGTAGCTCGAAATAAATACTGGTAAGGTACTTACTGCCGCATTCGTAAATCCACCATAAGTTTGAACTGAACCTAAACGGTGTACAGCACATGCAATACCAAAATTGTTTTGAGCGCAGACAGCAGTAACCGGTGCAAATACTTCTATATTATGTGTTTCTACTGCAGTACAACCAGCTCCATTTTGTACAGTATAAGTAACTGCATGGATACCAGGACCGGATAAAGAAGGACAGAATTCATAATTTGGATGACCTCCAGGTCCTAGTCTAACACCAGTTCCTGTAAATACACCTCCTGTAGTTCCTGTAATTCTTAAATCCAGGTCTACACAAGCATCGTCGGTACATAACGGACCGAAACGAGTCCAACTTGGTATAGACACTGCAGTCGTTTGGTGAACTGTCAATAATTCGCAATATTGTCTAGAACAGCTAATACCACCAGCTGCACCACATGCAGGATAGTTTAATGTTTCAGTTAAGCAAATGTTGAATACCCCTGCTCCCATGATGGTAACAGATGGGGTTTGACTGGTTGGGGTTCCAAAATTAGGAACAGGACCTGCACCAGATACGATGCTTGCAGTCCACTGGAAGGTTCTTGAAGAGGTACCATTACCATAGGTTTCCCCATGATAAGAAGTAGGCAATACTACAGAACCAGCAATGCCATTCCAACAAACTTCTTCAGCCAAGTCAAAGCCAGTTTGAGGCTCTTCGCCTAATGTAATAAAGATATCTTCAGATACAGCAGCACAACCACCGGTTGCACCGGTATATCTAGCAGGTAAAGAATAACGCAATTGGTAACAACCAGGACCTCCTCTCAAAGATTCATTACCAATAACGGCAGCTGAAGCACTTGAAATGATTGACCAGGTACCACCACGTGTTGTGTTAGTTCCTGCATACAATTGACTTAAATCGAATATTATAAATGGTCCGGAACCGAAGTCAAAGTCAAAACATGAGAATGAACGATCCGCAATAAGTGATGGATCATTAACCGGCGCCACATAAATTAATTTACAATTGTATTTCATACAATTGGCTTCACCCGTCATCACACAAATCAGGTGATAACCAGGACCTGCTACAGAAGGATTGAATGTACCGTTTGGATCATTTCCTGTACCATCGGTCACTCCATCACCGGACCAAATTACTTCAGCAATTCCATCAGGAGAACCTGCATTAACAGATGCGTGTGGATTGCTTAAGGATAAGGTAAAGCTTGTTACATCCGCGCAAATATTGCTTGGTAAGTTAAAGCTAGGATCGCTGGCAGCATAGACGATCATCACCATGGTATCAATATCCTGGCAGTTTGGACCACCGGGAGTATTTGTACCTATGGTATACGTTACAAGGTGCGTGCCTTCCCCAGCTACAGACGGACTAAATGTTGCAGTTGCTCCATTTCCGGCATTAACAACGCCAGGACCTGCAAAAACACCCGGATTTCCACAAAGGGAAGTTGTTCCATTATTTCTTAAAGTATATAAAGCAAGATCATTGGCGCAGAACGTTTGTTCGCCAATTAAATCAATATGTGCTTTTTGATTTATAACTATTGTTCCAATGCATGTTATATCCTGGGGACAACTAGTTATGGTATATTGATAAGTTACTGTTCCACAACCTCCTAAATAAACCAATCCATTAACCATATCTCCAGATTGGACATTTACAAAATTTGTGTTTCCAGCTTTTATTTTAACAAATCCATTTCCAGTTTGAACGCCAGCCATATTGACTTGTGATGATCCAGCATTGAATGAACCACCGCCACCGCCGCCATAGCGTGTATTATTAAATCCCCCAGTACAAGAAGGAGGGAAATCACCAAATGAATGCCAACCTCCGGCGCCACCAGAGTAGCCACCGCCACCGCCGCCGCCGACAGTACAATAAGCAGAAGCTCCACCACCGCCAAATCCACCATTAGCACCTAGAGAAGGATTAGCAATACCACCTGCACCACCATTGATAAAGGCTAAGCCACCACCAGTAATTCTTCCAAATCCAGTATTGGTTGCTCCGTTACCAGTCAAGCCACCGCCGCCAGCACCGTTTACTCCATTTGTAATAACGCAAGGAGAACCGCCACTACCGCCAACGCCTGGCGTACCAAAACCACCTGAATCTGCAGTTCCAGAAGTACCAATAGAAGCATCAACACCACCAAAGTTACTGGATCCGCCACCACCACCACCGGCAACAATTAATGGTGTATTTGTAGTTTGATTGAATACAAAACTACCACCACCACCACCACCGGCGCCACAACCATTGGAAAATCCTTGTTGTCCAACAAGAATCTGCAGAACGTGACCAGGAGTGACATTTACAGTACCAGACATTCTGGCTCCTCGTCCTCCATTAAATCCACCACCAGCTCCAATAGCTTCAATGTTTAATGAGGTTACACCTGCTGGCACAACATAGGTTTGTATAGAACCAGTGTAATTAAATTCTAAAGAATCTGAAGGTGTTGATAATATCGTAAACTTACCTCCGTTAATGGCTCTGCTATCCAGTAAATCAGCAAAAGAAATAGTTGCACCTGGTTCAAGACAAGCTCGGTAGTCATCTAGTGTACATGATCCAGCTACGTTATTTCTTACTTCAATTGTTATACAAAATGTTTCCTCACATTTAGGATCTCCGGCATTTACGCAAACGGTAAAAAACCCAGGTCCAGGCAAACCATCGGAATCTGTATCTGGAGGAGTGAATAAACCATCAACACCATTATCAGTAATACCATCTCCAAACCAACGAATATTGTCGGCTGTTAATGGATTTCCAGCTCTATCCAATGCATTAAACATACTCAAGGTCATTGGCCAAGTTCTGGTTTCACATTGTGGTCCAGGATTTGTAATGCCAGTTACACTTGAATTATTTGAAGCTGGTTTTTGATAAATTGTAACAACATCGGTCCTTGAAATTTCAGGACAAACGCCTGATGGATCTTGTACAGACCAGGTAATGCTGTAATTACCTGCAGGTGGATTTAAATTAAAGCTTGGGAAGGTAAATGCTCCAATTGTAGTCATATGAGTTCCTCCTGGAATTAATCCGGAAAATACCCGTACGATGTAATTGTCACAACCTCTTAAATTAGTTAAAGTTGAGAAAGTTGCATCTCCTTGACATCTGATATCTGTTGTTGCAACTTCCAATTCAGCACAACGGTGGAAGTCAACTAAAATGGTGTCTCTCCGTGCATTGTTGTTGCAATCGGTATATTCATAAATTACGCGACTAATTCCGCAACCGTCATTGTATAAAGCTGCATGGGAATTACCCGGTCCTGGAGGAGGTAATAAAACAAAATCTAAACCACCAGGATTCTGGATAATCCAGTTACCACCCTCTGGGGCAGAACCTAATAAGAATGTTTCTAAATCAATTAATTCATCCGGACAAGCACACAATGCAAAATCCGCGATCAAATAAGGAGGATTTGTGCTTTGCTCCACGTTTATAACACGTGTTAATTCAACGTGGCAATTGGCATCACCTATCGTATACGTTACAGCATAAGCTCCTGGTTGGGTCGGATTAAAAATACCACCACCCGCATTGCAACGACCTGGAGATACTTGATCACCACTCCACTCACCACAAGTTACTCCTGTAATAAATGTGCATAAATTTAAAGGCAATTGTCCGGTATTCAAACAGATACGGCCCGGATTGGTCCAGTTTGCGTCTGCTGGATTTGCACGAACGAATATTTCGCAAGTACCAATATTTGGATTCACATTTCCAGCACAATCTCTTGCGCCCAATTCAACTATATCTGGGCCTAAAAAATAACAATCATATGTGTAACAAGGAAATCCAGGTGGATTATTACAAACAGTAAAAATTTCAGGGCTAGGATCGCAATTGTCCGCAACGGTTGCTAAACCATCAAAAAAGTCAGAAGGCAACGTAGCAGTAGTATATTGACAGGTAACCGGATCAACATCTAAGTTAAGATAAGTTACTCCCGGAGGGCAAACAACAGTACCCGATGGGGCTGTATTGTCAGAAATAGTAATAAGAACACCGCAATTGTGAATGGTTGGACCATTTCCATTGCAGTCTGTATAGCTAAAGCTAACATTTAAAGTAATTGGACCGTTACAAAGCAAACCAGCGGCATTAAATGGACCAGGAGGAGGTGTTTGAACGATTGCAGCTGGATTGATTGGATCGCAATTGTCTGCAAACAAACCTGCAAATCTCAAATCAGGAATGTTTACGGTACAATTTGCCCCAGCAAATAAATTTTGAGGAGGAGGACACAATGCAGTAGCTGTTGGAGGGGTATTATCCAGAATTAATAAGTTAAACGTACAACAGTTGGAAGGAAGAGCCGGAGGTACCGGATCTAAATTACCATTTCCAAAACAGTCTCGCGCACACAATCTCACTAAATCCAATCGAGCAGATGGACAAATAGAACCTCCAGGAACTCTTGTAGGAAATGTATTTACAGGAGATAATGGAGCGACCAACCGGATACTATACGTAAACGCCGGACCGCCGCAGATATCCGTTGCACTTGCCAAAGGTCTGTAATCTGCCAAAGTTGTTTGACAATTTGCATCCCAAAAAGTAGTCTGCTGAGGTGGACAAGTAATTGTAGGAATGGTTAAGTCCCTTAAAGTTACAGATTGTATTCCAGTACCTGTATTGCCGCAAGCATCTGTAACACGAATGGTTACTCCGAATGGACCTTGCGGACTGGTTGGGCAAGTCAGGGTTGGTGGCAAAGCAGAAATGACCGTTGCTGTACTTAATAAGAAAGCATCTGTGGTACAATTATCGTCCACATTACCTGCATTTAAGGTAGCGGTTATCTGTGCTGCTGTCACGGTACAACCCGGGCCGACATCTAAAGTAATGCCAGGAGGAGTCACCGTTGGAGGTGTATTATCTCTTAATAAAATCACATCTGTGCGTACCAATGAACAAAGGATGTCATCTGATGGGTCGAGCAGATTACCTGCAAAGAAAAATAGAGCTGTGACCAATACGTTGACATCTTCATTATTACAGGTGCCTGCTTTAGGCGCTGTATAAGGAGTGCCAGCAAGTGGTGCTTGGCTTATGTTAATTAATACGTACCCTGCACCAGGGGTGGCAGTCCACCGAGGTAAAACGTTTGGTACAACAACACTACAGCCCGCATCGAAGTTGACTGTAAGATTTGGTGGTCCAGTTGGTCCGGTCAAGGTATTTCCGGAGCCTACGGTACAAGTCGGCTGTGCGAAAGCCATTGGAGTCAAGCCTAGGATTAGGGCTAAACTACAACACCATCCGAGTAACCTGGATCGTAAACTGGCGTCAAATGTGGAAAGGTTTATCATGAGATTAGTTTTTTAATTTGATTTAACTTCGTTTTTCGTTTGGCTGACTTCAGAACCTTCAACCAACTTGTTAATAAAATATAGTTTCGTAGAGGGTTTGAGATTAAGCTCGTCTTCAACTTTCAACTCGTGCCCGTCTAAGGTTAATTTCTTTTTATCGTAATCATATATAAGTAGTTTGCCGACCATGGTTCTAACAGGGGATTTGCCTTCCTCTGTTGAAAATCCAAAGCCAACATAATTGAACATGAAATCCAAATTTTCCTGAGTTACCATTTCTGGATAAACCAACTGACTGAATTTGGCTTGATCCAAAGATTTCATCGCCGCATCGGAAGGAACCAATACCGTATAAAGCAAATTACTAGGGCGCATAAACACCGAAATGAATTTGCCCCGCTCCATAAATTCAGCGAAATGAGAATAACCCGGTTTGGATTTAACACCGGCTATAATGTCTCTGTATAATTTTTGAAGGGTTGTGTCTGAATCAAAAGGACCTTTAACTCCACTGCCTTCATTGGCTTGTTGGGTGGATTCTACTTTGACCAAGCCGGAATCCTGTGCAGTCACTTTGACTTCTTTGGATTGATTTGCGTTTGATTCGTTGCAAGAGGAAAGCAAAAAGACCGCAACTGCCATGCAGCAGTTTAACAACCATGTATGTATACATAGCTTGAGCGTAAGTTCTAGCTTGGTGCGTCTTTTCATTCCTTGGTTTGGTTGTTTATAAATTAAAAATCCCTGGGAGTAGTATGGCTACTCATCAGAAAATCAATCATTTATAAATAATTGCTTCGTCATCGGAGGCTTCGTTCATCCGATTTATACCTTGCAAATATAAACAGGCCTTCATTGCCTAGTTAAAGAATGCAAAAAAAATTTATATTTTTTTTTTAATAACGTATATCACTGTGCAATATAGATTTATACACATTATAGATATAGTTAATGTGTTAAATTAGGGGGTATTGGCATTGGGTGGATACCGAGCTCATATTGAATAAGCAGTGAATTTGTAAATTCATAATTAATCAGCTTTTACGTATATGATTAATTTGTAATGCAACTAGCATTTTTCATCCATTTTATCAAAAAATTGCATCGATTATCTGTAAAGTACCGAATCAATTTGAATGACTTCTAACCTTTCAGAAACCAGTTTTTGAGTCCTCATTTTATAATCGGTTGATCCCAGCCGAACTTTTTTCTGGTCATCAAGCACATAGACTTCTTCTCCAAGCAAGGTTTTTGAAGGAATTCTCGGATCTCGCCGTTTAGGCACTACCATGATGTGGTGTAATAAAAATTCAAGTCGGTAGCCTTGATTGTATCTACTCGTATCCCTCAAGACTTGCTTTTTCTCTTCCGGGATGCTGGTAAAGCCTTTATCGGTCACTGCAAGGATTTGGTAAGTCTGGTAACCCGCATTGACAAATAAATGCCTGCTCCTAAATTGATCTATTAAATGGTTGAATTGGTTGCAGTTGCCTTGGGCTTGCAAATAATCATAAATCTGAGCCATGATTTCATGAGATTGTGCTTCTTTCTTTAAATCCTCTTCTGTTTTTTCAGCAGGGGTGGTTGGAAAACTGGTGGCGGGTGGTGGCGTATCCACTGCTGGTTTTGATTTTTTACAAGATTCTGCCAAAAAGAACACAAACGGAAAACACATCAACTGAATAAGACCTATTTTTAACATAATAAGAGCGTATAGATTAAGCCGCAAAATTACATCAAAGCGGGTTTAAACACGATCAATAAATTAATATTGAGCATAAGCTTAATTGCCTAAGTCATTCATGCTGCAATCAACTTGTTTGTGATTGTACAAAGGACGTAGGTTAAGCCTACGCCCAGCGAAAAGATGGAATCTTTATTTCACATATTAATTATTCAAATTTCGAATACACGATTAGCTAGGCGTAGGCTGAGCCTACGTCAACCGTGCTGCGCAATATAACTGCACTCATAAAGAAAATAATTGTACAAAGGACGTAGGCTAAGCCTGCGCCAAGCGAAAAGATGGAATCTTTATTTCACATATTCTGCATCATTATGAACTCTCTGTCCACTTGAATCGTGAAAGAGAGAATTATACACTTGTTTAAATTTCAAAGCTTTATACTTCAATTCTGTTGGCCTAGCTACCTTTGCGGATTATGGATACTAAGAAACTGGAAACACTCCGGTCCCGAAAACAAGATGCACTCCTAGGAGGTGGTCTGGCAAGGGTCCATGCACAACATTCTAAAAAGAAACTCACCGCTCGGGAACGGATCGATTTATTATGCGATCCGGGCAGTTTTGAAGAAATGGGGATGTTGGTCACACACCGCAGTTCGGACTTTGGAATGGAAGATTCCATTTATTTTGGAGACGGGGTGGTAACTGGTTATGGATTAGTCCACGGGCGCTTGATCTATGTTTTTGCTCAGGATTTTACGGTGTTTGGTGGGTCCTTATCTGAAACACACGCAGAAAAGATCTGTAAGCTGATGGATATGGCCATGCGTAACGGTGCCCCGCTGATTGGATTAAATGATTCCGGTGGAGCCCGTATTCAAGAAGGCGTTCGGTCTTTGGCTGGTTATGCTGATATTTTTTATAGAAACGTGCGCGCTTCCGGTGTAATCCCTCAATTATCGGCGATCATGGGTCCTTGTGCTGGTGGTGCAGTATACTCCCCCGCAATCACTGATTTTATTATAATGGTAGAGCAGAGCAGCTATATGTTTGTTACCGGGCCTAATGTGGTTAAAACCGTTACCAATGAAGAAGTTACTGCTGAAGATTTAGGTGGAGCCTTTACCCATGCCAATAAATCAGGAGTCAGTCAATTGACGGCGGATCACGATGAGGACTGTATTGAAAAAATAAAATGTTTACTTTCCTACATTCCACAAAACTGTGAAGAGCGTGCACCGCATGTAAATTATACTGCCGGTAATGAAATTCGACTGGAGTTAAACGATTTAATTCCTGCTGCTTCATCACAAGCTTATGATATAAAAACTGCTATCGAGTCCGTTGTTGATACCAACAGTTTTTTTGAATTGCAGGAATTATACGCTGAAAATATGGTTATTGGTTTTGCGCGATTGGCTGGAAACAGTATTGGGATTGTTGCAAATCAACCAATGGTTTTAGCTGGTTGCCTTGATGTGAAAGCTTCAAAAAAAGCTGCGCGTTTTGTACGTTTTTGTGATTGCTTTAATATTCCATTGTTAGTATTTGAAGATGTTCCAGGATTTTTGCCAGGTACTGATCAGGAATGGAATGCAATCATCTCAAATGGTGCCAAATTATTGTATGCATTTAGTGAAGCCAGCGTTCCACGCATTACTGTAATTACACGCAAAGCGTATGGTGGTGCATATGACGTAATGAACAGCAAACACATTGGTGCAGATTTTAACTTTGCATGGCCCACAGCAGAAATCGCAGTCATGGGTGCAAAAGGTGCTATTGAAATTATTTTTAAAAAAGAAATCGAACAAGCAGCGGATCCTTTGCATGCAGCAATTGAAAAAGAAATGGAATATGCTGAAAAATTTGCTAACCCGTATCATGCTGCTGCAAGAGGATTTATAGATGAAGTCATTGAACCTTCTGAAACACGCATTAAATTAATCAAAGCGTTTGCCAGTTTGGTTAATAAAGTTGACAATTTACCCAGAAAAAAACACGGAAACATTCCATTATAATCTATCACACATTATTTTTATATTTATTATCAACTCGAATTATGATAGCTCAATTTTCAAACTTTTATATAAGCTCATTAAAGCAAATTTTTCTCTTAGTTGCCCTTGTGCTCTTTTGTATTTCCTGCAAAAAAGAAATTGCAAATAATTCTTCTGAATCGGATCAGATAAAATTATTTAAAAATATGCCAAGTTCTGAAACAGGTATAAGCTTCAACAATAAACTTACTGAAACTGAAGAAGAAAATGTCTTGTTTTATGATAGTTATTATACCGGATCCGGAACTGCAATACTCGATGTAAATAATGATGGCTTGCAAGATGTATTTTTTGCATCAAACCAGGGACCCGAAAAACTTTACTTAAATAAAGGAAATTTTAAGTTTGAGGATATATCCAAATCTGCTGGCATTGAAGGTGGGGATCAATGGTCCGGTGGAGTAACCGCAGCAGACGTAAACGGGGATGGTTATGATGACATTTATGTTTGCAATAGTTTATACTTGGATCCTGAACGCCGGAGAAACATTTTATACATTAATAATAAAGACAACACCTTTACAAACAAGGCTAAAGAATATGGATTGGATGATCCAGGTTTTTCAATACAAGGAAGTTTTTTTGACTATGATCTGGATGGTGATTTGGATTTATATTTAGTAAATCAACCACCAAACCATAATACCACACGAGATTCGCTTATGGCGTTGAATGTACCTCATTATCAATACTCCAGTCGCCTCTACCGCAACAATGGAAATGAAACCTTTACAGACATTACAGATCAAGCGGGTGTAAAAAGCTATGCCTTCGGATTAAGTGCAATGGTTGGTGATTATTTCAATGATGGCCATCCGGATATTTACGTAGCCAATGATTACGATTATGGCGATTATTTATTTGTAAATAAAGAAGATGGTACGTATCAAAACGTTGCGAATTATTCTTTGCGACACATAAGTAATTTTAGCATGGGTGTGGATGCTGCTGATATAAATAATGATGGCTGGTTGGATTTGTTTATAGCCGATATGACACCAGAAGATCATTATAGAAATAAAACAAACATGGCTGGCATGGATCCTGCTAAATTTTGGAAAATATCTAAATCCGGAAATAATTTTCAATACATGTTTAACACCTTGCAATTAAATCAAGGAAATGGATTTTTTAGCGAAGTGGGATTGATGGCCGGTGTTGCAAAAACAGATTGGTCCTGGTGTACCTTGTTTTCTGATTTTGATCTGGATGGATTTAAAGATTTATACATTACCAATGGAATTTTAAGAGATATTCGAAATCGTGATTTTTCAAGTTATGCACTTGAAGCAATAAAAGATAAAAGCATGTCTCGTTTAAAAATTTTAGATAAAGCACCTTCTGTGCCATTGGCTAATTACATGTATAAAAATGACGGACTCTTGCATTTTAACAATCTCTCAAAAACATGGGGCTTGGATGAAAAATCGTTTTCTCAAGGTGCTTCGTATGCAGATTTAGATAATGATGGAGATGTTGATCTTGTTGTTAACAATATGAATCAGGAAGCTTTTGTATATAAAAATCTGGCAGTAGAAAACAAAACAGGAAATTTTGTTCGCGTTAAACTCGAAGGCATGGGAAAAAATATCAAATCCTATGGTGCTCGAGTGCTTATTGCTTATGGAGAATCTAAAATTCAAATGGCTGAAGTTGTAAACTCCAGAGGTTACATGTCAAGTTCAGAACCAACACTCACATTTGGTTTAGGAAATGTTCAAAAAATTGACTCCATATTTGTAAGATGGCCCAATGGCAAATACATTCGGGTAGATAATGTAAAAGCAAATTCAAGCATTACGATCAAAGAAAAAGATGCGACCGTTGTAATGAAAGAACAATTATTGCAAATAGTTCCATTTATTTTAACAGAAGAGGTTACTTCCTCTAGTTTTAAAAACGGTGCGCATATAGAAATGAATACGATGACTTTAAGAAAGAAGTTTTAATTCCATACAAACAATCTACATTAGGCCCCCCTTTAGAAGATGGCGATGTCAATGGAGATGGATTGAGTGATATTTTTCTTGGTGGATCGGCTGGCATACCCGGTCAATTATTATTGCAAACACCCGACGGGAAATTTATTTCATCTAATTCCAGTCCCTGGGCGGCATACAAAGCAAGTGAAGACCTCGATGTTTTATTCTTTGATGCAGATGGTGATAAAGATTTAGATATATATACCGTTTCAGGAAGTAATGAATTTCCTGAAGGCTCCAGTCTTTATGCGGATCATTTATACCTAAACAATGGAAAAGGAATTTTTAGTGATGTCAGTAATAAAATTCCAGCACTTCATTTTAGCAAGTCTGTTGCAAAAGCTTCTGATATTGATGGAGATGGTGATTTAGATTTATTTGTTGGTGGCAGATTGGTTCCAGGAAAATATGGTTTATCCGAACGCAGCTGCATTCTTATAAATAATCGGGGAAATTTTGAAGATAAAACCACAACGTACTTTCCGGATATGAGTAAAGCATTTGATTGCATTACAGGTGCATGTTGGATTGATATTGACAATGATAAAGATGAAGATTTAGTAACTGTTGGCGAATGGGCAGCCATTCGATTTTTTAAAAATGAAAAAAATCATTTTGAAGAAGTTACAAAAGAATTTAAAACAGATAGTTTGTTTGGATGGTGGAATACGATAGAAAAAAAGGACTTGAACAAAGATGGTTTAATGGATTTGGTTGTGGGCAATTTAGGAATGAATTCAAAATTCAAAGCATCACTAAAAAAACCATTTTATGTTTATTTGAATGATTTTGACGACAATGGCAGTTGGGATACCTACCTCGCCTCTAAAAGTCCGGATGGTAAATTATTTCCAGTACGTGGAAGACAATGTTCGTCAGAACAAATGCCATTTATCTCTCAAAAATTTAAAACCTACGATGCATTTGCGCGTGCATCTGTCAATGAAATCCTCGAAGGCAAAATGGATGGGACTGTAGTAAAAGAAGCTACTGAATTTCACAGTATCGCTTTAATCAATAAAGGAAACAACAGTTTCGAACAAGTCAATTTACCTGCAGATGCCCAAATTGCACCTGTATATAGCATTGCTTTTTTTGATTTTAACAAAGACGGAATTGATGACATTTTATTGGGTGGAAATTATTTTAATCGTGAAGTAGAAACAGCGAGAAATGATGCCAGTGTTGGTCAAATATTAATTAATACCGGAACGGGTTCCTTTTTATCCTTGGTAAATTCTGTTTCAGGATTAAAACTCATTCACGATTTGAGAGAATTGCGCATAGTAAAAGGACGCGATGATCTTTATTACATAATCGCTGCCAATAACAATGAAAAACTTCAAGCTTTCAAAGTGAGATAATTAAATGATCGAATTGAACTGAAAGCGATCGATTCTGTTTTATTACAAAATACCATTTGAATGGCCATTATTATTACTGAAGAGTGTATCAATTGCGGCGCCTGCGAACCGGAATGTCCTAACAATGCCATTTATGAAGGTGGTATTGAATGGGCCATGGCTGAAGGCACCAGTTTATCTGGTTCCTATACTCTTGAAGATGGTTCTACGGTGGATGTTCAAGAAAAACAAGTTCCAGTTAGTAACGAATACTATTTTATTGTCCCTGATAAATGTACTGAATGTGTAGGATTTCATGAAGAACCTCAATGTGCAGCAGTCTGTCCGGTTGATTGTTGTGTACCCGATCCAGATCGAAAAGAATCTAAAGAATTATTGGCTGACAGGCAACATCGATTGCATTTGAAATAATGTGAGGAGGGCTGAACGAAAGTGGACTGAACGACAGATCGTCTGAAGGTCTGAACGTCTGGCCGTCTGGAGGTCTGGCCGTCTGGTTTTAAAATATGATTCATAGCAAGGAGTTTTCTCTATAGCTAAAAGCTAAGCATGATTTATTTGCTTTTGAAAATTTTCTTAATTATGCTTCGATTGCAATTTGACGTAGGCCAAGCCTACGCCTAGCCAGGTTTGTTTGGTTGTTCGAAAATTTGAATGCTATTTTTATATAGAATATTTTATTGATTAATTCTCATTTATTGAACGAAGGAGTATTTATTGAATTACAATTACTCCAAAAATTAATTTTTTACAAATAGCGCAGAATCTGTTATCTTTCATTTCAAATTTTCCAGACCTCCAGACCTCCAGACCTCCTTTAATTCACTTTCTCAAACCGATGAATTTCTACTCCATTTTTAAATGTAATTTTCAGTGTATATATTCCACTCGGTAGCTGACTGGTTGATATCAGGCAATTTTTTCTGTTGACATTTTTGAAACTATAAATTTCTTTTCCTTCTAAATTTAAAATACTGACAGCTTGAATTTCTTTTCCACTGATTACATGAAATTCATTTTTAGTTGGATTAGGATACAAATACGTTTCTATTTCGTCAGTGCTTGATGTTCCTGTTAGGGTTAAATCTAAAAAGATTGAGCGATTGGAAGCACCGCATACATTGGTTGCTGTCAATTTGATCCGATAAATTTTTGCAGAATCGAATACGTGCATTGGATTTTTTCAGTGGATGTTGTTCCATCTCCAAATTCCCACAAATAACTATCTGCATTTACCGAATTATTTGTAAATTGTACGGTACGCCCACTGATAATTTTATATGTATAACTATTGGTAACCTGATTTACTAAACTTAAATCTTCAATTACAATCGCATCATTTGCAAGGCTAGATTTAATTTTTAGATTAATGCGTTTGTTGCCATTCAAAGTATATCTTGTGGTTACCGGACCCTTCCCATTTGTTAAAACCGGATTTCCACCCAAGCCAAAATTCCAATAATAAGTATCTCCGATAAAATCCGAACTATCCTTAAACGTAATGATTCGATTGTAGCAACCCGGCTTTGGATTGATTTCCATTCTTGCCTGACCGGTTCCTGAAATTCGTTCTCTGATTTCAACATTGTCGATAAAAATACGATCACCTTGTCCTCTTTTAATTTCAACTTCAACAACTACTTTATATCCTTTAAATTCTGATAAATCGTACGCCATCCAAAACCAGGAAGTGTCTGATGGCAACCAATTTTGATTTACTGTTGATTCGGCTGTTGTTAATTCCGGTAATATTCCACTTAATATTATTTTTTCAAATTGTTTATTTCCACAAACTGCTTTGATTTTAAATTGGATACTATCCTGATATACATTATTTGTAAAATGATGTGCCGCCAAATCAAAATATAAATAAGGTTCAATCGCAGTAGCTAAATTGGCCGTTCCGGAAACTATCGTAATTGGTAATGTCCGGAAATTTGGATTTTGATTTGCAAAAAACAAAGCTTTTGATGTTTGATTGTTTTTTCCTTTAACATCAGCGAGGCTCCAATCAGATGCGGGCAATCCATTTTTTTGAATCCAGTTATTAGGGATGGCTGTTCCAGTAAATGATTCGAGCATCGGATACGTTCCATTGATATCTAACAAGGATTGAATTTCAATAGGAACAGAAATGGTATCATTAAAATAATTTTGATCGCCATTAAATTCAATCCAGGCTTTCAATTCTTTAACGCCAAAATCACTGATCACAAGGCCTTGACTAAATGTAACCTGTATGGTATCATATGCAGGTACTGTTTCCGTATAATCCTGTTCAACAATTCCAGATGAACTGATTGCTTTAATTTTAAATCCACTTAATGGGGTGGCAGTTCGGTTTATTACATCAAAAACAGGCTGAAGGCTCAAATCTTTGCAACTGTAAAAAGAAGTGGCATTTTGAGCGGCATTATGCAATGCAAGGTCTTGATTAATCGAACATCCAATCAAGGTATCTGGAGTTGGAATGGCTAATTCCCTTCGACTGAGCGCAGTATTTTTATAACCAGCAATGGAAAACCATTTAACTTTCCTTGGATCATCATTTGGAAGCAAGATGGAACTATTGGTTGTTTTAAACAATGGCTCCATATATTTTTCTCCCAATTTATAAATCAGAACACTGTCTTTTTCAATTCCATTCCAGCTTAATTCCATTTCGGTTGGACAATATTTGCTTACACGAAATCCCTGGACGCCATTGGTAATCGTAAAAAAACTTGAACGCACCGTTTGTGTTCCTTGACTTATTTCAATTAAACAAGAATCCGATGATAAATTATTGGGGATGTAAAAATTTCGCACTCTGGAGCCTGCAACACTAGTGCCTAAATCAGTCCAGGTTTTACCTGCGTCCGTTGAAAAATTAAATTGAATGGGCTCTTGTCCATAAGCGGTATAGTGTATTTGCGAAACCTCTGTGATGTTAAATTGCTCTCCACCAATTGGGAAATTCAATCGCAGGATTTTATCCTCCATTTCAGTTAAGAAATAGCAGTTAACTGAATTGGAGGGCAGGTACTTTCCTTTAATTCGAACGGAGTAAACTCCAGCTGCTGGAAAATTAATCGTTATTTGTTCAAAATTATTCAAGGTATCAATACCACGACTGGCACCACCGGCAAGTGTACTTGCATTTGGACTTGGATCTAATACCCAGGGAAGCAAAATGGTACCGTTTGGATCGACTATTTCAAAATCCAGATCGTTTATCAGTGCTTTGCGAGCCATTAGTGCAGATTCCATTTCTGGCCAATAGATCATGAATTTTGCAATGGGCAGTCCATCCGGAATTTGGATTGTAAATTCTTTTAAATCTCCCTGATTGATTGTAAATTTTTGAAAACGCTCATCCTGGATCAATTTATAGGCCCTGTACGCATCGATCACCCCACAACCAAACTGATAGTCAGGACCAGGCGTCCCGATGTCTGTAGCGGTATTCATAACGGCTGCTTTAATCAAAGCAGATTCAGGATTTTGATTGTATTTTTTCTTATAGGCTTCATACAGCAAGGCACAGACACCTGCTACACCGGGAGCAGCTGCTGAAGTGCCGCCAAAAACCAAGGTCCCGTTACCAGGAGCAGTTGATAACTCGTTGGTACCCCGGGCTGAAATTTCCGGCTTCATTCGTCCATCTTTTGCCGGGCCCCGGCTGGAGCTTTCTTCCAAAGTACCATCCAGGCGAAGGTTGGCAACGGTCAACACGTTTTTACCTATTTTATGACCACCGGTTACATTTCCCCATTGGTTTCCAGCTCCATAACCACAATCAGCACCATTTGAATTACCCGCAGAAAAAACGTGTAGCAAATTTGGGTTTTCAAAACTCATTTTATCTACTACCTGCGTTTCAATAGTATAGCCTGCATTGCATCCATTGCTATAGGATGAATTGGTAATCATCACCCCTTCGTTCTGATGAAAGGAAAGTGTTTTATCTAAAAAATCGGGTTGGTAATTAATTACATAAAGTTCAGCTCCTGGTGCCATTCCTTCAACAATCGGATCCTGGTTTCCAGCTCCTGCGAAAATTCCTGATACGCCATCTCCATGATCCCCTATTTCCAGCGCAATATCCTGTTGAATCCTTCCAGTAAAATCAATATGAGGACCTACTGAACCATCATCACGAACCATGACTTTAACTCCTTGTCCGGTCAAATGAATGTTTTCAACTTTATTGTTGACAAGGGTATTGACCCGATGAAGGGCTCTCCCATCCCGATCTTCCGGCTCGCCTGGTGCAGATTCACAATCAATAAAAACAATCCATGGAAGACTGGTCAATGAGGCAAGTTGATTTTCAGGAATTGATAAATAGATTACCTGGTTGTATGCATAGATTCTGTCAGAATTTAAACCAGAGGAAGCCATTAACTGATGAATTGAAGTCTCACTGATATCGCTGAAATATTTAATGACCACTTTGAACTTGTTGTTGTGAACAATACAAGGCTCTCCATAAAATAATTGAGTAGAAAGTTTATGTCTTGATTCGATTTGAAAACATCCTTTTAGTAAAGGAGTTTCAAAATCCTTGTTGTGATGCAATTGCTGAATAGAGGCGAGGTAATTATATTGATCTAAATACTCTAAAATAAAAATTCCACTTTGTTGTAATTGAACTTTTTCCTGAGTATTTAACAATTTACTAAAACTAAGAATTCGGTAATACCGATTATAGACCAATTCTTCGCTTGCATAACTTGATAATGGAATAGATTTGTCAGCCTGCAACACCAATTTTTCCGTCAAATTATTGGATTGGGAGACGCTCCTATTCAAAGTAAGTATTGATACGCAAAGGATTAATACGGAATTCAATAATACTGGTTTCATTTAATAAATGTTAATTAGTAGTATTAAAGATAACCAAACTATTGAAATCAGAAAAACAATCAGAAATCAGCCGTAAAAGCTGACAAAAATGCGTGGATCAGAAGGCTATAACTTATTTCTTAGGGTTAAAAGATTGGTCATCGGGTTCATAATTCTCTTTTACGATACTCATCATACGCAAACAAGGATACTGGATGAGATCCATTAAATTTTGATGTGGCACTACCAATCTATAGAAGTAATCCTTATGAAAAATCAATTCGCCAAAAGCACTCCATTCCGTAGAATCAACGGTGGTAATGGTTTGTAGTAAAATGATACTTTTCCCGGGAGATTCAACCAATTTTTTTAAATCCGTTACATTTAAACCGGAAGCTAATTTATCCTGAAAGCCAAATGGATTTAACGAACGGATGTTCGTTTTTTCCAAATCTGTTTGAGCCCATTTTTGATTCCAGGATCCCAGATAAAAATTGTCCAAAATTACTTCTTGAATTCTTAAACCCTTTTCAAGTAATGCTTTTTTATCAGCTTCAGTCAGTTGTCTTCTGGATTCGATCCGTCCAAAAATAAATTGACTGCAATCTTCTGCTTTTAAATTTGAGAATGGTTTTTGTGTGGTCGAACAGGCCATCAGTATTAAAAGGCAAAATGCAAATAGAAAACTAGGCTTCATTTTTAAATTGATTAATATAATTTGAAAACAAGGAGTTGAATTTCGAATTTCGAAATCCCAGGAGCAGCCAAATGCAAAAAACAAACATCACACTAAATCCAAGTGTCATTGCAGAAATAATATGAAATACCCAAGAGAGTTGAGATTCGGACAATGTATAAATACCAATTTGCGTATTGGCTATTGAGAACAAGGTAAGTAAAAGCGTTTTTAAAAGAATTAAAGTCAATAACGCAAGTGCAGCAAATCCAGTATTGATCAATTTCTTTTTCCAATCAATGGGACTTGCCAAAAAGATAGCAAACAGAAACACAAACGGAACAACAAACATTTGAAATATGAAAAACTGAAATGAGAAGGTTGAAATTTTATATTCCTTTAATTGTTGTTGGGCTGCATAAGCTTCTTCTTCAGCAATTGTCTTAGGATTCCCGTATACGAGATAAAAACTATTTGGATCCATCTGATTGTTTGCATCTACAAAGTTTTGCGTCTCAATATAAGCTTCTGGAAATGCTTGTTGCAATAGCCATTCAACAGAATTTCTGAATCCTGAATTAATACCTGACTCGATCATAGGTACTTTTAACAGCAACATAAAGGCTGTATACAACAATAGACAGAACACGATGAATTTCAGGACTCCACTCATGACTTTTGATCGAAGTGAGATTTTATTTGAGATACCCAAATCAGCCACAGAAGAATTGCAATCATGGTAAAAACGATCACCCCACCATGTAAATGTAAAAATTCAAAGGCAGACTTCCAGTAAACACCTGCAAGATACAGACCTGCAATTCGGAATAAATTTAAAACAGATAATGTAAGAACACCAAAGAATAGTCCTTTGAGTTTTGACCGGAAAGAAACAAATGGAAAAGCCAATATCGCACAAACATATAATGCAGTTGCTTCAATCCCATCACATCCATTTTTAATACTGACTCTAAAATCAGAACCTGCTATTATGTCTCCACTGGTATCTGTATCAAACCCTAGTAAATTTAATATGGAATTTGAAAGCCTGGCTTGAACAGAAAGCAATGAATCCATTATGTATTTTTCATAGATCGGAGAATAATAAAATACATAAAAAGCAAGCATTAAACCTATAAACCCTATCAAGAACCGGCTGATGGGTGATTTAGACTGCCACCAAATTTTTAAATAGGACATTGCAAATTAATGGTTTAGATTTTTAGGGAATCGATTTAAATGAAATAAACAAATTAATCATTGGAATCTTTGAAAAGCAAGAGTACATGAATAAAATAAGCCAAAATTGGAACGGTCACAATCATACACACGATATCAGCCGTAGTATACTCACCCCAAATTAAATAGATCAGAACCCATCCTAATACTGCCAGAACGCAAGCAATCATAAAAGCTTTATCAAAAACAGAACGGTTAAATGGAAATTGCATCATGATAAAAATAATTTGCAAAAATAACAATCCAAAGCAGGGATATCCCTAATAAAACAAAAAAGGGCAGCTAAAAAGCTGCCCTTAAATATATTTTAACAATGCAATATCTTATTGCTTAACAGAAGCTCTTTGAGTAAAATTATAAAGAGCAACAGAAGCAAACGTAAGGATAATTAAACCGAAAAGGAATAATCCCCACTGAGTCATTGTTGGAACCGGTGTACCACCGATAGTCAACAATTTTTTACACTCAGCACCTAAACAACCTACAGCGGCAACGCCACCTGCAGGAGTCGTAATGTTCATGTTATAAGAACCTCTTGCACCATTGTTATTGGCTAAGAATACAGTAAAGTTTGAACATGGTGGAATTTCTAATTGATAAGAAACGCCAGCACCCATACAAACACCACCTGGAGAACCCATTTCACCTGCATTGTAGCAAGGTGCTCCTGCAGCAGTCCACAATAAGATTGGAGCTAAACCTAAGTATGCACAGGTAATGTTACAACCACCAGCATTTACAGCGGTAAAGCTGATTCTCAAACACTGATTTTGCAATAAAGTGTTTTTGAATTGGTACGTTTCATAATAAGGAGCAAAATACCCTGGGTTAGTACATGTACCACCTGGACATGAAGATGCACCAGTAGTTAATGGAACCCCTGTTTGACCAGTTAATCCAGAAGCACGGAATGTGTCGCAAGTATAAGCAGTAGGTTTTTGTCCGTTCATTGAAGTGAAAATTGGAAATAATCCAGATCCACCGTTGTACACTGTGCAAAAGCAGCTTTACTCAGGACAATACAACATATAAATAAAAGTAATTTTTTCATGATTTATTGAGTTTTTAACTATTGATAAAATTAGATGCGACCTTCATGAACCGCACGGAAGAATTCATTGAAACTTGAAACGGTAAGTGGTTCGTGAGATAATGGCACCACATATTGGTTAGCAACATCAATTGAAATGTACATTTTACGATTTGGTAAATCGAAACTAATGTTAATTCCACGTCCATTTGTTCTGTCCAAATATTTTTGGAAAAACGTGTTGGCTCCCTGCCAGGAAGTAATATTCAGATTGGTAATATCTGCAACATAGTCAGATGCTAAATCAGGAATACTATTATCCAGGATAATGAGACCATCAATCGTAACGGTAGCTGGTCGGATTGCCTGTGCGGTGGATGCATTGGCCATTAAGGCTATACACACGAACGCAAGCAATTTAAGTAAATTATTCATGGTATTGGTTTAATATGTTAAAAATAATAATAATGGTTTAGTATAAACAACCAATACAATCCGGAAGGACAATAAGCAACCTTTGTGCTGATGAGAATCATTCACAGGACAGATTGGTTTAAATAATAGTGCCTATGCTTTACCAACCCTTACCCTGCTAGCATTTTAGATATATGGTTTAAGTTTTGGTTTAGCCGGGGCATACGATGCCCCTAGGCAATGGCAAAAGTAGAAATAATATCATCATCCTGATCTATTCAAAATGGTATTTTTTGTATTAAAAATTATTTTAATGTATAAGATGAACAGTAGCTGATAAGCTGTTAAGCTATTAAGCTGTTAAGTGAGAAAAGTTGGAAGGGAGGAATTATTAAATTAGCTTTTTAGCTTATTAGCTTGTCAGCTTATCAGCTAATTAGCTAATTAGCTAATTAGCTAATTAGCTAATTAAAGAGATAAAATAAATTTTAAGATTGCGCTGCGTTCTGATTTGTCCAACTTTTTAAATTGATCCCGACTTGATTTAGCTTCTCCTTCATGCCAAAGGATGGCTTCCTGGAGATTTCTGGCCCGGCCATCATGCAAAAAATGGGTATGGCCATTTACCAATAAGGTTAAACCAATTCCCCATAAGGGTGGCGTTCGCCATTCGTTTCCGGATGCATTAAAATCAGGTCTGCCGTCTGACAAAGCATCTCCCATGTCGTGTACTAATAAATCTGTATAAGGCTGAATCGATTGATTGCTTAAAAATAAAAATGGACTGATTCCGGTTTTAAAATTTGAAAGGTGACATTTTTCACAACCTATTTTTATAAAAAGTCTTTTTCCATTTTGAATCGTTGGATCTGTTTGATTACGAGGCGCTGGAACTGCTAAGGACCGTGTATAAAATGCAGTTTGCTCTAATAGTTCCTGATCAATTTCCGGATCATCCTTCAAACTATCTTGTTGCAGTTGTCCGGTAGATGATTCGGATTTAAACAGGATGTTTGTCACTCCCATATCTTCATTGTAAGCAGCTGCTGCTTGTTGTACCAAATCAGGTTGACCGGCTTTCCAACCAAACCTTCCAATCTGCATGCTTGATTTTTGAAAATCCCACACCCAATTGGCTTTACCGGAAATACCATCTCCATTGGAATCCTGAATATCCTCGTTTTTTAAAATTTCAGATTCCGATATAAACTCCAATAAACCTAAACCAAAAACAGGTGGGGCCATCCTAGGAGAAATAAGGGTTCCACCTGGAATTGGAATATACGAATTGGTTAAACTGAAAATGGCTTGACGCAGTTCATACAATTCCCCATCGTCAAAAGTTCCATTGATAAACTTGAACTGATAATTTACAAATGCTTCTGCTTGTTTGCCTAAGTTGGCTTTTGTTTGAAGTTGTCCTCCAAACCCTGGAACAGCAAGCGGTTCACCATGCGGACCTTTTCCAGTAATACTCAATCTAAACAATAAACCAGCCAGATCCCCGGGATTATCAGAAAAAACGGAGCGTCCGTTTTTTGGATGACAAGATGCACATGCACTTTGATTAAACAAGGGGCCCAATCCGCTATTATTCGTTGCAGGTGCGGTAACAAAAATTGCTTCAAAGGCTTGATCGCCCAATCGATGTTGCTCCAATTCTTCAATGGTTAGATTAGGGGCTGGAAACTGAAATGAATTTGAATTTTCCACAAATACAGTTGTCTTCCCTCCTGCCAATATATTTAGCGTTTCTTCTTCGTTTTCTTTACAGCTTAATAAGCACCCAATTGCAAATGTGAGTATCCAAAATTCTTTTTGTGGCATGTATTTATTTTAGAGTTTATCAAATAATGGTTTTAATTCGCTTTCTAGGATTAACTGAAGTTGTCTGACCTGATCTTGTGCATTTTGAATTGCAGCTCGATTGGCTGAAATTGCTTCTGTAAACGTACCAGGAATATTTATTATTGATGTGATAGCCACTTGAATCTGATTGATTATTTTGGCATCCAATACTGCATCTTTTGTTTTAACAAGGCCTGATAAACTATTTAAAATAGAATTCCCATCTGTTGATCCAAAATAAATATTTTGAATGCTTCGTATATTATCTGCAAAATCTTGTTTAGAATTTGCAGAAAATCGACTTTCTTCCAAAGTGATATTATTCCTAACAAAGGGATCATTGATTTTACCATTGCCTACTTCATCAGCGATGGTGATAATTCCATCAACCAATTCTTGCAAAGCTGATTTTTGAGATAGATACACTTGATTTGAAGGCTCCCCGGCTGTTTTTAAAATCGTTCCATAAGGATTTGGGCCACTTACCCAAGCTGTGTGTAATTTGCTGGTTTCTCCTTTTAAACTTTGCGCACATGCTTTTAAATATTCAATTTGCCGGTCTGTGAATTCCTGAACTGTTTTATTTCCATTGATTCCAAACAACAAATATTCAAGTGTATGAAATCCTTTGAGGGTTCCTTCCAATCCATCCAAGTATTCTTTAGTCAACGGATCACTGCTTGCCAATACGGCATCCAAATCAATTACGTTTACAGGCCAGGAATCAATGGATGGATCAATCCCCTGAATGTCTACAGGACCAAACAAAAAGCCCTCAGATTGTTCCCATGGTTTTCTTGCATCACGCCAAAGTTGCCGCATCAGATCCAGGTGTGCTTGTGTTTTATTTGAAGAAAATTCATCACAACGCAATGAAAGTAAACTTGCTTTTTCATTTAGATCATAATATGTACCTATGATCACTTGATTTGTTTCAGCTTTTAATACTTCACTATAATTTGATTGCGGTTTGATCGGTTCATCCGAACAGGAAACGATCGAAAAGAATATTCCAAAGCACACTAAATATTTTATTTGAGTAGTTATCATCTTTTTATTTAATTATAATTATTAAGAAAAATTAAAGGCGAATCCCATTGAAAATGTTCGCTGAAATTTCTTTTCAGAAATCCCCAGACGCTGGTTTTCAAATTGGGATTTAAAAACCAACCATTTTGTTGGAAAATAATTTATCCCAAAAGTCCAAATGTGTCTTTTCCAACGTGGATTATTAAATATACTGCCCTCTGTTTTTTGATGTGTATCAAAATAATCAAAACTGGAAAATACATACAACTCTTTTGTATTCAAATTTGTAAACCAAGCCAGTGGTTTTAAAGCAAATTCCACATTGAATCCTGTAGCTTGTTTGCCAACGGGTGTTCGTTTTACATTGAGATTATTTGATAAATTTCTATTGGCAAGACTCAACAACTCGGAATTTTGTATATGGCCAAATAATGCCATCGACTTTATGCTATATGATTTAAAATTAAAATAGGTATGGAATTCGGCCAAACTCACGAGTGCATTTACATTCAAATCCGGTTTGGGCCTGTTGTTTCTACTGTTTCCAGAATAAAAAGAGAATCCAATAAGTTGGTCTTTTTGAAATTCATAATCCAAACGCAAAACGGCTGCAATGTCTTCAATTTTGACTGTTTCAAAGCGTCTTTGATTGCCTCTCTTGATAAAATTCGCTGAGTTAAAACCGGAACCATCCAAGGCGTTAACCATCCCCATTGAATAGTTAAAATGTTTACCAAATTTGCCATTTACGAGGATCCCAAACTCTGTCCAGTTTGAAGGGAGTATGGTATTTTCCAATTGATTGTAGCTTGTGCCCCGGTATTCAGTTGGTTCATCATAAAATGTTGCAAGTCCAAAGGGGAGTTTAACCCGTCCAAATGAAATTGCATGATTCGCAAACCATTGATATGATAAGTTAAATTCTTCCAGCCAAATTTCACCACCCTTTTCAACTTCATATTCAAACTCTCCAAACTCCTCTAAAGGATCAAATTCCAATGCAACGCCAGTGCCTCCGTGCTCGAATTCCAATTCAGAAGTAAATTTCCATCGATCTGAGATTTGATAATCTAAACCTATCACTGCCTGTGAAAAATCAATTTCATTGCGTTTGTCAGGAACTAATTGCCAATTAAACGCATGATAATTTATTATTCCATACGCTTCAAAATCAAGTTTCTTGGTCAGTTGACTGATGGTTTCAGATTTCAAAGGGATCGAATCTGTTTGCGCTTTTAATATCTGGAATCCAACAAATCCAAACAGGATGCTGCTTAATACTGCTATTTTATGAAAGGATGATCCAATTCTATGCAACTGAATTTTCATAGTTAAATGAATAAAAGATTATTATTTAAAAAGAATTTTCTAAACGAATGCAAAGGTCTATCGCTTCTGATCAATTCAATATATTAAAAACGGAAATTATTAGCCCTTTCGGGAAAATACCCTATGAGATCGTATCGGCAAGGACCCGTTGCAAATCACTGGGAAAAACTCCTGTATGTTTTTTGAAAGCCGCACTAAAGTTGCTTTGGCTTGAAAAGCCAATTTGGTCAGCTACTTGCGAAACACTTAAAGCTGTGGTTGTCAATAATAACCTGGCCTTCATCATACGTTGTTCTTGCACAAAATCGTATACGGTTTGACCAAAGATTTCTTTAAATCCCTTTTTTAAATAACATTGATTGATTCCTATAATCATGGCCAATTCAGGGATGGTATATGGTTTATCCAAAGAACTTAAAATAATTTCCTTTGCTTTTAATATTTTATCCTTTTCAATAGGTTTGGATAAAAATTTACAACTGCTACAAAGCGCCTGAAGGGCGTTTTGCTCATTTTGAAAACACAAGAGCAATGAAAGTGCTTTGCTTTCTAAAAACATACTTTTTAGAATTCCTGAATATTTGCACTTTACAATATCGTGCAATACCATTTGCGTATTACAACAAATTTCCTTTTGGCTAAATGGTGTAAATTGGTCTAAATTTAAGGCTCCAAAATCATTTGCATAAACTATCAAAAATTCATTGTAGAAATCAAACTGAAGTTCATAGGTAGCCAAATTATCATTTAAGGAAATATTACAATCTTGTGGAGCAAATTGGCAACGCAAGATTAGTTTATCTTTACTTCTTGTTAACGAGCAATGGCTTTCTTTAGAACTTTCTAAGTTTCTTAAGGAATATGTTAATCCAGTTCGAATCAGTTGCTCGTGAATCATTTTAGAAAAACCCGTATTGAAGAAATGGAAGGTTTAATATGTAAAAATACAATTTGCATGTAAAAAGTTCATTTTTATACATAAGTCGAACCAAATGTTTAAAATTTCAAGAAATGATTGCGTCATTTCAAAGGCAATTACTGATTTCACATGCCAAAAACGTAAACCTTAAAAGAATGTGAATAATAAAACGATCCGAAACGGAATTCTAAAAAGAAGTTGAGGAAGTTGGATATTGACGATTCCGTCTTACTTTCTCTTAAAGCATTCCTTCCGTTTGGAATGTCAGCATGCTGACAAGCTTTGCTTCGTCAGCATTCGAATTTTGCGGAGGAAGATGGATGCCGACGATTCCGTGTTGCTTTCTCTTAAATCATTATTTCTTTTTGGAATGTCAGCATGCTGACAAGCTTTGCTTCGTCAGCATTCGAATTTTGCGGAGGAAGAGGGATGCTGACGATTCCATGTTGCTTTCTCTTAAATCATTATTTCTTTTTGGAATGTCAGAATGCTGACAAGCTTTGCTTCGTCAGCATTCGAATTTTGCGGAGGAAGAGGGATGCTGACGATTCCGTGTTGGTTTCTCTTAAAGCAGTATTTCCGTTTGGAATGTCAGCATGCTGACAAGCTTTGCTTCGTCAGCATTCGAATTTTGCGGAGGAAGAGGGATTCGAACCCCCGGACCTGTTACAGTCAACGGTTTTCAAGACCGCCGCGTTAAACCACTCTGCCATTCCTCCTGGCTGAATTTCAGCTTGCGGGCACAAAGATAATCTCCCTGACAAAATCCTGCTATTCTTGACAGTCTAAATTGATCGTTCCGGTTCTTTTCTACCATTTAAACGTTAACAGCTGCCAAATGGCAGCTGTTTTATACGAATTCCCCTTAATTTTAGAGCCTTATTAATTTTTATAGGTATGAAAAATCTGATCGTTTATTCTTGTTTAACACTTATGGGCTGTCTAATGTCTTGTAAATCTAAAACTGAAAATGCCCAAGTGCCGGTTGAAGTCCCCAAGGACAGTATCCAACTTGTTGCTTTTGAGCCCTCTGCAGCATTTTATGATGCAGCCATTAGTAAGATGGATTATCGCGAAGGACAATTTAAGTTTGCTATTTCCGGCAATTATCAATTAGGGCAACAAACACCGGACGCACCTCAAAAAATGTGCGCCAACTCGGATAAAGGTCAACACATTCACTTGATTGTGGATAATAAACCCTATGAAGCCAAATATGAACCTGAATTTCATTATAAAATTGAAGATGGCAGTCATTATGTACTCGCCTTTCTTTCTCGTTCCTACCATGAGAGTATCAAAAACCCAAAGGCTTCCGTATTGATCCATGCAGAAGTCAAGGACAGCTCCTTTATGAAGCTGAGTCCTGTTGATATGCCTATGCTATTTTATTCCCGACCTAAAGGGACTTATATTGGAAATGACACTAAAAAAGTCATGCTTGATTTTTATTTGGCCAATTGTCGGTTAGGTCAAATGTTTAAAGTAAAAGCTGAGATCAATCAGCAGGAATTTATCATTGACAAATGGCAACCCTATTATTTGACAGGTTTGCCAATGGGTGAGAATAAAATTAAATTAAGTTTACTAGACAGTGCCGGTGTTCTGGTAAATAACCCATTTAATCCGGTAGAACGAACTTTTACTTTACAAGCTGAACCGGGTCAGAAATAATTTTGTTTATCTTTGCATTCCTTTTTTAAGAAACCAGGAAAACGAATGCGTTCTATGGTCTTTTAAGAATCACATGGTGGTTGTAGCTCAGTTGGTTAGAGCATCGGTTTGTGGTTCCGAGGGTCGTGGGTTCGAATCCCATCATCCACCCCTTTAAAGCCCCTTTTTGGGGCTTTTTTTATTTAAATCCATAAAACTAATCGTATCGCTAAAAAGGGGTTCGATTTATTTTAGTTCAATTTTTACATATAACAGCTTGGATCCTATTGATTTTATATCAACTTGAATCCCCATCAAATCTGAATTAAATCAATGACCCGTTATAAAAATTTTCCGGATAGCAGATTGATCCAAATCAGCAGCATTGATTCTAATAAAATACAAACCTGGTGGAAACATTTCGGTATGAATTGGGTCACTCGCAGTACTGCTTATAAATTGACCCAATAAACTGCCATCCATTTTAAGTATTTCAATCTGATAAAACCCATCAATCCCTTCAATGATTAGTTCATGATTTGAATTAATGTAAAGTTTTAGATTCTTTGCCAATACGTCCTGATTGGCATCGGGAATTAATACTACTGGAAATTCAACCCGTTCACTTTTACAGACCAAATCGTTGGAGCGGACTACCCAATCGTAGAAATAATAATAGTAACTATCTCCTTTGTCAGATGTGTTGATCCGAATTTTATCTTCAATAAAAAATGGGTAATAAAAATTCTGATCGGATCGATACAATCTAGGACTGATAGATCCAAAAACAGCGGTGTTTTGTATTGAATTGGTTGTCAATTTATATGGTTTTGCTGCTGCGGGTATATTAAAACCAAGAAACACCTGATTGCGTCCTTTGACTGGATTAATTTCTTGTTGTTGAATCACCACTCCCTTTGCATCTAATAATTCAATGATTCGTTTCCCGGGATCATCTGTATAAACCGTGATAGAATCCAAAATCACCGGATTAAAAACCGTAAACAACATTTGATTATTAATAAAAGCAGCATGGTAAGGTCCGGAGCTGTAGCTTGGTGTTTTTAAACCTCCATGTACATTTGGATAGCTGTTTCTATTAAAAAATTCAAGCCAATACGATGTTGATTGCAACAAACTGTCTGTAGTAAAAAAAGGTCCATTTGCTATTGGAAATAAATCGTCTTTGTTTCGATACCAAAAACAAGAATCCGCGCCACCATTTAAAATTCTGGGACCTGATTTATAGGCTGTATCTGGTTTTATTTGAGGAGGATTTGGGGGGTCAAAAACTTGAACATTCAGCGTGTCAGAATATTCCAAATCACAAATCCCTTGTCGAATGGCGTAATACAATCCTCTTGTTTTTATTGTTATTGAAGCAGCGCTATCTGTTGTAGACCAGCGGACCGATTCTTTGGGGCTCAATGCCAATTCCAATTCATCTCCGGAACACAAATATTTAGTAAATCGGTGGTTTAATTGAATTTGATTTTTGGGATTCAGATAAACTGAAACAGGATCTGAAATAAAAAAACAATTATTAGAATCTCGCGCAGTATAAAAGTAAACACCTTCTTTAACCAGCTGGATCTTATATGAATTGCTCCCTGTATTCCAATGAATATCCCGGAAGCTATTGTCTGCAATTAAACTGGTATCGATGGTACCACAAAAGAATAATTTGTTGGGATTTGTTCGATCTATTATCTGATAACATTCACCTTCATAAAAATTATAATGCGTGTTTGGAGTCAAATCGTAGAAAACTTCCTGTAAGCCGGATGGCCAATAAATATAAACACTGTCAACACGTTGCGCCTTAGCCAATCCAAAATAAACAGCCAGACTGTTTTGAATTCCATAAGATTCACCTGCATGAACTTCTCTGATTTGAATGGTACCATTTACAAACAATTTAATTTTTGCTCCAATTCCATTGCGATTGGAACGAGTCCCTTCAAAATTAAATTTTATATAATTATTTCCGTTTGATGGATTGAGCCAAAGCTTATCTTGTTTATTTGAAGGCGCGTTTAACAGATCTGCATAACTCGCATAGACATCCATTCTGCCGTCATTATTAAAATCTCCTGTGGCACAACTTGAAAAAGCTTGAGAAAATGCTTCTATGTCTAATTTTTCGAATTTAAAGCCTCCCAGATTTTGCCACAATTCAGTGCCTGTGCCGGTTAGTAAGATATCTAAATCACCGTCATTATCATAATCAAAAGCCACTGCTTGCAGTGCGATTCCATTGTATTCCAAACCTGCACTTGCTGTAACATTTTCGAATCTATGATCTGCAGTCTGTTTAAGTAAATTGCAAGGAGTATAATGGTTGATAACAAAAACATCTGTCAATCCATCGTTGTCAAAATCTTCAAACAAACTGGCCCAACTTTGATCTCCAATATCCAATCCACGAATTACGGTCTGGTTCATCCATGATTTTGTTAAACTATCATAAACATAAAACAGATTGAGTCTTCTGGGATCTCTGGGATCATTTACGCCTGGTTTACATTTTGAAATATACAGATCAGGGATCCCATTCCAGTCAAAGTCAGTCCAAATGATGCCATAATTACCCGCTGAATTCCCGACACCAGGTAATTCTAAATCAATCAAACTGTTGTTACGTATCAGTTGGCCTGTTGAATCATTTAGATATACCCGAGACGCAGCATTGTCATCGCAAATCGTGAAATCAATCCAGCCATCCCGGTTTATATCAAAAAAGCATGCTGCTTGGGAGAAAAAATAATCAACATCAGAAATTTTATCAGAAAATCCTGTTGAAGATTGATATAAAATATGGACTTGTGTTCCTTCTCCACTTAGTGCGATGTCATTGTAACCATTTCGATCAACATCTGCAACATTAATTGAATAGACTGCTGTCAGACTGTGAAATGGCAATTCAGTCCAAAAAAAATGGGCTGAACCGTCATTGATTCCGTACCATAATTTTTTAGATTGGTCAAGTATTAATAAATCATCGGTTACATCCCCGTTGACATCTGCAGCAGCGATTGCAATCCCACTGAAAAATGATTTACCTAAAGCGTGTTCGTTCCAGAACGATTGTGCCGAAACAAACTGATGTAAAACCAATAAAATTATTGATAAGCAGGTTAAACGAATCGGGTGTAGCTTAAATTTGCTTTTCATAGTATGCAAATATATTAAAAAAATTATAATATTTGAACTCCCTACTGATTCAACGCCTGATCCTGTATAGCCGCTATTATTTGAGTGCCAAAAGCATATTTCAAATGCATGCACCCTATTTGTATGAATTGCTACAATTTGTTTATGATCCGGACAGAAATTATTATGATTTTATAAAAATCCATGAGGCATCAAAATCCTTAGAATCTAATTATAATTTGATCTCTGAAACTGATTTTTCAAAAACACACCAACAGGCAGGACTAAGCATTGGAGCCATGTATAAGAAATCCGGACATACATTGGCAGCCTATGAGTGCTTGTATCGTTTGATTACTTTTATTAAATCTAAAAATAGTTTGGAGCTTGGTGCATCTGTCGGAATGAGTGGTTTAAGCATCGCACTGGCTAATAAATACGGCAATCATACCAGCGTTGAAGGAAATCGTTCGCTCGCTGAATCAACGAATTGCTTATTTCAAAATTATGAACTGAATAATGCTTATTGTTTGCATGCCCGTTTTGATCAATTTTTATCAAATAACCCAAATTCCAATTTGTTTGATTTTGTATTTATCGATGGGGATCACCAATACCAAGCGACCCTGAATAATTTTAATACGTTGGTTGATATGCTTACAGAAGATGCCATCTTGCTAATAGATGACATTCATTGGTCAGCAGAAATGCATAAAGCCTGGATGGAATTGTGTCGGCACCCATCCATACATAGCAGTTTGGAAATGATGCGATGGGGTTTATTATTTAAATCAAAAAAATTAACAAAAGGTCACTTTAGTTATATTCCAGCGTTTTATAAACCCTGGCAAAAATTTATCTGAAATTACTTCATAAAACCTAAACGAGGCCTATTAAATACATCCCGTCTGTCTTTTCCTGGAACAAACGACAAGACGTCTTCTAATTCAATAATTGTTTGATTCGTTTTTAAAAGCTCATTTTCACTTAAATTGGAAAGACGAATATTTTGGAAGCGAATTATTTCTTCACATATAGACCGAATCACCCTTGCATTGCCAAAAAACTTGTCTTTGCTATCAAAGAGATAGGCTAAATAAGCCCGTAAATGGGTATCCGCCGCATCGCTGATATGCAAACTTACATCCGTAAACATTTTCATTGCAATCATAAACAATTCCTCTTCGGAATAGTCTTCAAATTTTAGAATCTTATCAAAGCGACTGCTTAATCCCGGATTTGACTTTAAAAAGAGTTCCATAGAATCCGTGTATCCAGCCACAAAGACAAAAAACTGTCCACGTTGGTCTTCCATCCGTTTCAAGAGGGTTTGAATGACCTCACTTCCGTAGTCAGCGTTTTGTTGGTTTACAGAACTGAGTGAATACGCTTCATCGATAAATAAAACGCCTCCCATGGCCTCTTCAATTTTTTCTGCGGTTTTAATAGCAGATTGTCCAATGTATCCTGCAACTAAACCCTGGCGATCGGTTTCTACCATGTGACCGCGTTCTAAAATTCCAAGGGCTTTGTAAATCTTTGCTAATATTCTTGCAACAGTACTTTTTCCTGTTCCAGGATTTCCCAGAAACACCGTATGCAGAAAATGTTGATTTAAAACTTCTTTACCTGATTTTCTTGCAAATTGAACAATCCGAACCAATTCACGGATTTCTTTTTTTACTTTTTCTATTCCAACCAGTTGGTCTAATTCAACCAAAGCAGTTTGCAATAATTCCTGGTCTACTGGAATTAATGGTTTAACGTGAACAGGCTCCAATTCGATTTTTTGCACATCTTCCAGGGTCACGCTGCTTAATAATTCCACCTCCAATTCCTGTGGTGCGCTATTTGACATTACCCGGATTCCCAGATTTATTTTTGCTTTTTCCACCAGATCAAAAACAAGTCGCGCGTTACCAAAGGTATTGTCCCGGTTGCGATACGCTTCAAGGATAAGATGCTGTAATTCTTCCACAGCGTCTGTTTGAAACTGAACCCCTTTGCGCATCATCGCAAAACTTGCAATTTCATAAAGTTCCTGAGGCAAATAATCAGGAAATTCAAAATACAATTTAATTCTAGATTTTAAACCGGGGTTTGAATCCAGAAAATAGCGCATTTCTTTTGGATAACCCGCCATGATTACGGCAAGATCCCCAGGTCCATTTGACATTTCTTTTACAAGAATTTCAATAACTTCTCTTCCAAAATCTTTGCTGTCATCATTGGTTCTTGCCAAGGCATAAGCTTCATCAATAAATAAAACGCCTCCTCTTGCTTTTTCAATAACTTCTTTGACTTTTGGTGCGGTTTGTCCAATATATTCTCCAACCAGTTCTGCGCGATCGGCTTCATAAACATGTCCTTTAGAAAGCACGCCCATCTTGCGATATAAACGACCCATCATTTTTGCAATGGTCGTTTTACCGGTTCCAGGATTTCCATAAAACACAGAATGCAAAGCCAATTTTTCTTCCTCCCGTATTCCTTTTTCTTGTCTTAATTGTAAAAATTTAACGTATTGCGCATGCTCGCTTACTTTTCTTTTAATATCCTGTAATCCGATTAATTGATTCAACTCAGATAAGATGTCTTCCAATTTTGATTGATCGGACTCGATCCCGGGCAATACGATGGGATCAGATATATGCGGAAGTGTTATTGGAGCAATTCCTTCTTCAAATTCAAAAGCCACCTCAAAAGGCATCACAGCCAAGAGGCTTTCCATAAATACTATTTCAACAGTATATAATCCTTCCCACCAGGATCCTTTCACATTAGAACCCCAACCTGCGGTAATTAATATTTTTTCATCTTCTCTGCGTACCGGAACCAAACGGGTTACTTGCCCTTTTAACTCGCGAGACTCATTTAGAAATTTCACAAAGAGTTCGCATTGCCAATGAGCTTGAACACTTTTATTGTCCAAGACCAATTCTGCATAGATATATCTGGTTTCTTCTCCGTTAAATGTTTTTACATAATTCCGTTCTTCTTGAGATACATCTTCAAAAGGACCCTCATACAATTTAAGGGATTGCAATTCAATATACGGTCTGTCGGTTTCTGTTTTAGATACTCCAGGATCTTCAATATAAAAATACTTGCTTCCTATTTTTTCTCCATCCATCCAGGCTTCCCAATAATAACTGCCTTTCTTCCAAAAAGAGCCCTCCTTCTTATTTCCCCAACCTTCCCGAATAAAGACCGTGTGGTCAAATTTTGAAATTTTACGCCGGAAACTCAGATTGCAAACTTCTTTCTTGGTTTTAATTAAACTAAAGCATTTTAATTCGATGTCGGTCTCCCAGGATTCTTTGTCAAAATATTTATTAATAAATGAAAGTTCCACATAGATATAGGATGTATCAAAGCGATCGAATACCTGGCGGTACTTTTTTTTATTATCAGCCAGCCATTCTGTAGATGCGTAAACCTTTAGTTCTTTAAACTTAAATTTTTTGGTTTCGGGAATTTTGATTTCTTCTTCCATTTCGGTTTATACCAGATTCAAGAATAAATATATAACACATTTATTCAAAATTGGATGGTTCAGCCAATTTTTTAAAAAATCCTGAATTTCCTTAAAAAATGAACTTTTAAGCGGACTTCGTGTTAAGCTTTCAGTTTTATAATGGCCAGAATACATTTTATTTTTGAGGATAAGAGCATTGACGATCGGGTTGTCGAGTGCGCTGCTTTGGATAAATCGATCCTGGAAATTACTGAAGAACACGATATTCATCTCAATCATAATTGTGGTGGCGTTTGCGCTTGTTCAACCTGCCATGTATATATTCATTCCGGAGAATCCTTTTTAGAATCCATTTCAGATAAAGAAGAAGATTTTATTGATCGGGCAATCAATCCCAGGCTGGAATCCCGTTTAGCATGTCAGTGTATTTTACTGGATGAACATGCTGATATCAAAGTTGAGATTCCTGACCAAAAAAGAATTATTGGACACGAACATTAATACGTACAAGCATGTCATTTAAAGAAATTGAAAATTTACCCATTCATTGGGCAGATCATGAAGACATCGCCATGGCGTTATATGAGCGCTTTGGAAGTGAATTTAATGAAGGAAAAATATACAGAATTCGTTTCACCGATTTAATTGAATGGGTATTGGAAATTCCGAATTTTGAAGGACATCGCGATGCCTGCAGCGAAGCACATCTGGAGCAAATCCAAGCCAAGTGGGTCTATGAATGGAGGGATAATAATTCGTAATCCTGTTCAAAAAAAACCAACAATCCCTGCTATAAATTTTATTCCTATTTTTTAGCAGAGAAATTCGAAATTAAAAATTTGTAAGCTCAACGAATATTCGAGATTCATATACCTTTAATGCATGAATGTATATCAGCTTTTTCCAAAAATCAAGGCCATCGTAATGGACATTGACGGGGTTTTAACAGATAATAAAATCCTGGTAACCGAAGAAGGCCAATTTTAAGGAGCATGAATGTTAAAGATGGTTATGCCATCAAACGGGCTCTCCAGGCAGGTCTTAATGTTGGGATAATTTCAGGAGGTCGTTCTGAAGGTACACGCATTCGTTTTGAATTATTGGGTGTTAAAGAAATTTACCTTGGAGTTGAAAATAAATTGGAAGTCCTGAATCAACTTTTAAAATCATGGAATATGGAACATTCAATGTGTGCCTATGTTGGAGACGATTTGCCGGATCTTGAAATCATGAAACGGGTAGAACTCCCTTGTTGCCCATCAGATGCTGTACCTGAAATTATTTCCGTTTCAAAATACATCTCTTCTGCAAGCGGTGGCAATGGCTGCGTTCGTGAAATCATTGAAAAAATCTTACAAGCACAGGATTCATGGTAATCAAAGCCTGGAATCGCCTGCTTCGATTGCCTAATTTATTTATTCTGGCTTTGAGTCAATTTTTAGTATTTCGCTTTTTAATACTTCCATTTTTTGACCCGGATGAATTGACTTTAAATTTCAATCAGTTTTTATTGCTAATTCTCGGATTTACTATGGTTTGTGCTTCCGGCAATGTGATCAATGCAATTTATGATCGGCATTTAGATGCTACACAGGAATCCCATTTTATTATTCCTAAATATTTTAGCTTGCAATTTTGCTGGATGCTCTATATAAGTTTAATTGGAGTCGGTGCAGCAATTAGTTTTTATTTGGCCAAAACAAGCCACCAAACGCTGTTGTGGTGGATCTATCCGTTTAGTGTTTTTTTACTTTGGATTTACTCTTATAAATTGAAATGTTTTCCTGTATTGGGTAATTTAATTGTTGCTGCTTTTACCGGGCTTGCGCTGCTTTTTATCCCCTTTGCATTCCGTGAGAATTTAAATGATTTACGAATGCTCGATTATTCTTTGTGGGCTCAGTTGAATTACCGGTTTTTAATGCTGGGAATATTTGCAATGCTTTGCAATTTGTGCCGTGAGCTCTGTAAAGATCTGGAAGACTCTATTCCGGATCAAGCCCAACAATGCCAAAGTACGGCCGTTTTCTATGGAATACCAACTGCGAAAAAGATGACGTTGTGGTGTATGTTTGCATTGGACGCGCTATTGGTTCTTGACATGATTCGTCAACCCACAGCCTTCAATCAAGT
Source organism: Saprospiraceae bacterium (assembly GCA_016712145.1). Lineage (NCBI taxonomy): Bacteria > Pseudomonadati > Bacteroidota > Saprospiria > Saprospirales > Saprospiraceae > Saprospiraceae bacterium. The sequence continues at coordinate 845,853 of JADJRO010000003.1, read as the reverse complement.
ATTAGCCATTGTATTTGCATTAGCTCCGGCAAGTTATTGTTCCTTTCAATTATATAAATCATTTCAACAAAAGGATTTTGCTCATGTCAGTGCATCCTTAAAATTTCTAATGCTTTCAGGATTAATTCTATTTTGCGTATTGTATGAATTCTAAAATTAATTTAAGGAAAATAATTCTTGCATCTAACTCTCCAAGGAGATTTCAATTGATGCAGGAATCCGGATTTTGGTTTGAACAACGGAGTTTTGATTTTGAAGAAAGCTACCCGGATGATCTGGCGGTATTTAAAGTCGCACAACATATTGCTGAAAACAAATCAAAGCATGCCATTCACAGCATCGCTCCAAATGAGATCTTATTAACTGCTGATTCAATTGTGGTACTTAATGACCGGGTTTTTGGAAAACCTTCAGATTTTGATGAAGCGTATGCTACGCTGGCACATTTATCTGGTAAAAAACATCTCGTTTATACAGGGGTGTGTCTCCAGGACCACCATAAAAAAATAGCATTTACCGGGAGTTCTGAAGTTTATTTACGCCCATTAAATCATGAAGAAATTTGTTGGTATATAGCGCAGTATAAACCCTACGATAAAGCAGGGGCATATGCTGTGCAAGAATGGATTGGACTTTGTAAAATATCTCACATACATGGAAGTCAGGCAAACATTATGGGTTTGCCAACTGATTTAGTTTACGAAGGACTTAAATCTTTTGATGGGGCATTGGTTTTTCCGCAATAATGCAAATCCATTCTCCTTTTTGCATGTGACTTTTATAATTTAAACCAACAGCATGTATTTGGTGGTTCATATCATCCAAATCTTGATGAAGAAAACCAGATAAAATGATTTGGCCGTTTTGTTTCAAATGTTGTGACAATATGGGCAAGGTATCCAATAAAATGTTCCGGGTAATGTTGGCTATAATCAAATCAAATTCCATTTTTGGAATTATATCTGCAGATCCCAAATGCACTTGACCCTTTTCAACAAAATTCAATCGCAAATTTTCCTGGGTATTATCGATACATAAAGGATCATTGTCAATAAAAACCACTTGATCTGCATGATGTTTGGCAGTAAGAATTCCAAGGATGCCCGTACCGCAACCAAAGTCAAGGACTTTTTTATTGGAAAAATCCTGATCCACTATATAAGATAAAATCATGGAAGTGGTTTCATGATGCCCCGTCCCAAAAGCCATCTTTGGAAATATGATAAGTTCCTCTGTATAATTTGGATCGCCAGGATGAAAGGGAGCTCTAACGATTAATTTAGTTTCAATTGTATATGGAGTAAAATTAGATTCCCATTCTGCATTCCAGTCTTTTCGTTGATGCTCGATTTTATAAAAAACGAGTTTGTGTTCTATTAGGTAGGATTCAATTACTGTTTGTTTTTGCAAGAGGTCTTCCCCTTCCAGAAAAGCTTCCAATGCATCTTCGTGTTCCTGAAAGGCATCAGCTCCCAACTCTGATAAAACTGCAAGTAATAAATCAAAAGACTCCGGACTGGTTTCAATGCGGTACGAAATGCAATCTACCATGGTTAATATACTTTACTATAGGCGCTCCAGGTGTTTTCCAACAACGCCGTGATTGTCATCGGACCTACGCCTCCGGGTACAGGTGTAATTGCACTTGCTTTTCGGGAAACTTCATTAAAATCTACATCCCCAACCAAGCGATATCCTTTTGATACTCCCGGGTCCTCCATTTTATTTATACCAACATCGATTACTACAACACCTTCTTTAACCATATCTCCTTTCACAAATCCAGGAATTCCCAAAGCAGCAATTAATATATCCGCACTCAGACAAATTTCCTTTAAATTGGATGTACGGCTATGAGCGATCGTTACGGTTGCATTGCCTGGCTTGGTTTTTTTAGACATCAATAAGGCGATGGGGGTACCGACAATATTGCTTCTCCCCAATACCACGCAATGTTTTCCTTCAGTATCAATTTGATAACGATCAAGCATCATCATAATCCCCATGGGTGTAGCCGGTTGAAATGCTTTAAATCCCAAAGCCATTTTTCCAAAATTATTGGGATGAAATCCATCGACATCTTTTATCGGATTGATCGCCAAATTAATTGCATGTTCATCGATGTGTCTGGGCAAAGGGAGTTGCACGATGTAACCGTCCAGTTGATCATCCTCGTTTAATTTGGCAATAATATCCAACAATTCGGATTGGGTAGTTGCAAGTGGTTTCTTAATCAAACTTGATGCAAAACCGACTTCTTCGCAAGCGCGCATTTTATTTCGTACATAAGCCTGACTGGCAGGATTATCCCCAACGATGACCGCTGCTAAATGAGGTGGCCGAATGTCATTCTGACAAAACTGGATGACTTTAGCCAAGATCTCCTTTCTTATAATCGTTGATAATTTATTGCCGTCTAATAGAAGCATAGGGTTTGAATTGTGGAATTTATAAATTTGGAGTGCAAATATAGGGAGGATGCTGTTAAGCTGTTAAGCTGGGAAGCTATTAAGCTGTTAAGCTGGGAAGCTGGGAAGCTGGGAAGATTCGTGTTTAAAAGCTTATACCTTGTAAGCTTATAAGCTTACTAGCTAATTAGCTAGATCATGTTGCTTGCAAAACAAGTACATAGCTCGTCTTAATTGTAGAAGTATTCGCGTGCTCTCCGATTGTATCCATCTGGAATGGAGTTGGCATCGATCGGATTGTTGCCACGCACTTCCTGAAGGGCATTTTTATAGAGTTCAAGTTCCCAATTCTTATTGTGTGTTTCTCCATGTGCCGTTGAATGCAGTAAACGAAAATCACTTCCAGCTAGATCCGGATTGTAGAATAAAAATTTTACATTGGTTTGGCCCGTTTTAATAATTTTATTGTACTTCCAAATTTCATAGGGAAAGGCTCCGTTGTCTTTGTCTTCAGCAATTTGTTCGTCTGGCTTTCCGTATCGTAAATAAATACTTCCACGTGCAGTTTCAAAACCATAACCAAAGCCTGAATAAAACATGGCATCCAACTTTCGGATATATTTTAAAAATTTATCAAAAGCAATTCTTGCCGTGTCGGCCTGATCACTCCAATACGCAAACAGAAAAATCCTTTTTTCTTCTAGTTTTTTATCCTTAAAAAAATTATTGAGAATATCGACATCCAGGCTTGATATCAAGGGATACATGGCTCGCAAGCTATAGTCTATAATTGGTTCTGATAAGGTATCAAAAAACTGATGATCTTCTACTTTGCTCGCAACCAGCTTAGCAATTTTATCCCAAAATGGGTTAACCCGGTTAAATTCAGTAAATGATTCTGCAACTTCTTTAGAAGATTCATTCAATAATTTAACTGTTAAACGATAGGTCCCGCTGGTTAAATTACTGATGTCGTGTTTAAGATAATACGCATCAAAATTTCGACCGGTGCGTGCTTTGTGCCATTCTTGTTGTACTATAAAATTTCCAACGGAATCTTGCTTGGATAAATTGAATCTATAAAAAAATCGTTTACCAAGTTTATCACAAGTATACGTTTCAAAATATGCACAAAGTAACTTCTGTGTTTCTTTATATACGTTATAAGGCAACGGTTCGCTTATAAAACCATTTTTATAAAATAAATTATTGGTGTCTTTTGATTCTCTGATTACTGAAGCCAATTGTAAATTAGACACATGCGGTTTTAACGGAATGTTTTTTATTTCAACCGAGTCTAACAAGCTCAACTCTCTGCTGGGATCCCGGAGATCTTCGATTTTAGTTTCTAAAATATAATTTCCTGCCGGGAGCTGCCACCGAACGAGGTGAATCATATCGTGCAAACTTTTTTGAGGAGTTGAATTTAGCAACAGACGTTCTGCTTTGACAATGTTGCTGTCTTTTCTCAAAATCAGGGTTACTTGGGATTCAATAGATAACAAACTATCCCGTTCGATATTTTTTGTAAATCGATCTGCTAGAATGTGCAATCTGATTTCAAGATAGGGAGATAGCTCGGTGGTATAAAAAACATTGGATTGCACAAAGGCCTCTATACCCTCTTTAGAATTGCTCATGAGCAAACTGGGGAGAAAAAGAAACCAGACTATCCACTTGTTCATCCTATTCTTTCTTTAATTTGAAAAGGAATTCCGTTTTCTGAATTTTTGTTTTCATTACAATTACACCCAGCTCCGGAGTCCTTTCTAAGTGAAACGTATAATCCATGCCTTTTGTTAATTGCAAAACATTTTTTGTCAATTGATAGCCAGCCTGATTTTCACCACCCATAAAATTGGTAGTCAGTATGTGTTGGTCAAAATAGAAAAAGGCACCTTCCAGGGTATTCGTTTTTTTATTATTTCGAAGCGCTTCAATCACAATCCATTTTCCAATCAATTCGTCCTGTTTAATGGAAGTATCACTTACACAGGAGGTTAGGAACAGGCAGACATAAATAAAAAATAAAAATCGCATGATTATTGGCTCTGATCAAATAATGCTTGTGCTTGGATTGGTAAAGATAAGCAGTCCCGTTAAAGATGGGTATTTTCAATAATTTTACATCTAAATTAATACATTGAAATTTGTAGTCGTTACAGGAATTTCGTCTGGAATAGGTTTATATCTAAGTAAATTTTTAATAAATCAGGGTTTTCAGGTCATTGGGACCCATCGGGATCGGGATGTTCCGAATGGGTTGCCTAACACAGTCAATGGACTGATTCAATTGTATATGGATCTAGCCAATGAGCACTCCATTGAGCTTGCCGCAATTCAAATTCAAAAAATCGTAGGATATAAGGGATTGTATGCCTTAATAAACAATGCAGGACAAGCCATACCAGGACCTTTGACCGAAGTTCCAATGGAAAAGATCAAATACCAATTTCAGGTCAATGTATTTGGAAATTTATTGCTCATCCAAAAATTGATGCCCCTATTACAAAAAAATGGACCCGGTTCCCGAATTATTAACATGAGTTCGGTGTCAGGTTTATTTGCTTCACCCTTTTTAGGAAGTTATGCAGCATCCAAATTTGCCCTGGAAGGTTTATCTGACAGTCTTAGAAGAGAATTAAATTTATTGGGAATTGCAGTAGTTGTCATTGAGCCCGGGCCGATCCGAACCGCAATCTGGAGTAAACATTTGGGAGTTTCTGAGGATTATAAAGGGGGTTTATTTGACCAATATCTTCTAAAAGCTACAGATATCATTCAACAAATGGAAGAAAATGCCATGCCTCTGGAGGTATTAAATCAACCAATTCTGGATGCGCTACTGTCAACGAAACCTAAAACCCGATACCTGATCCACAAAAACAAATTTCTGTTCTTACTTTTGGCAAAAATTTTGCCTGATAAATGGGCTGATTATCTGGTTAATAGAAATTTAAAGTCCAATAACAATAAATTAAGGCCTGTCTGATGAAATACCTATCTGCAATTATTCTCTTTTTTCTTTTTAGTGTGCTAGCAATTTGTCAGAATTCGTTTAGTCTAAAAGACAGTCTTCGCGGTGCATTGAGGCCCGAACGAAACTACGATGTTAGTTTTTACGACCTGGATGTAGTTGTAGATATTAATAATCAGAGCCTCAAAGGGGTTTGTGAAATCCACTTATCTGCAAACGAAGCACTATCTGTTCTGCAGATTGACCTTTTTGAAAAAATGAATATCCGAAAAATAACTGAAGGTGGCCGCGAATTAAAATTTCAGAGGAACTATGATGCGATTCTGGTTCAAACCAATTTAAAGAAAGGTGAACAGGCTGTTTTCAAATGTTATTATGATGGAAAACCACAGGTTGCTAAGAATGCACCTTGGGACGGAGGATTTGTCTGGTCTAAAGATCAAAATGGTAAACCTTGGGTAGGCGTTGCTTGTGAAGGTACAGGTGATAGCTTATGGTGGCCAAACAAAGACCATCTCTCTGACGAACCCGAGAAAGGTATGGAAATTCACATTACGGTACCATCCGAATTGATGGCCATTTCAAATGGTAATCTTTCTAAAGTAACGGATGCAGATAAAACGCATAAAACCTATCATTGGAAAGTGAGTTACCCAATCAACAATTACAATGTGAGTTTGTACATAGGCGATTACAGTCATTTTAGCGATCAGTATACCGCTCTTGATGGATCCATTTTGCCATTGGATTATTATGTTTTGAGTTATAATATTGAGAAAGCCCGCAATCATTTTGAACAGGCTAAAAAAATGCTGGAAGTTTACGAACATTTTTTTGATAAATATCCTTTCTGGAATGATGGCTATGCCCTGGTTGAATCCCCTTATTTAGGAATGGAACATCAAAGTGCCATTGCTTATGGAAATAATTATCAACGTGGCTATTTGGGTGGTCGAATTCCTGAAAATCTAAATTTTGATTATATCATTGTCCATGAAAGTGGTCACGAGTATTTTGGAAATGCCGTTTCTTGCAAAGACCATGCTGATATGTGGATCCATGAAGGCTTTACAACCTATCTGGAATCCTTATACGTTGAATATTTATTTGGAAGAAAGGAAGCATTGAAATACCTAAATAGTCAACGATCTATGATCCAAAATAAACATCCATTAATTGGACCACGAGACGTGAATTATCAAGGTTTTCCTGATGCGGATATGTATTACAAAGGAAGCTGGGCATTACAGACCTTGCGTTTTGCAATTAAAAATGACAGTACCTGGTTTAAACTGATTAAAGGATTTTACAATACCTATAAATATAAAAATATTGACAGTGAAACTTTTTTTAATTATGTAAACAATTATACCAAAAAAGATTTTACACCATTTTTTCAACAGTATTTTTATCATGCAGAAATTCCAAAATTAAAAATCAGAGTAGAAGCTGACAGCAACCGGACCCGAATTTTTTATAAATTAATTGCTTCTGAAGAAAAATTAGAGATCCCTATAGAAATCAGTATAGATGGTCGGGTCATTCCATTAGAAGCCGGAACAAAAGAACGCAATATTGAATTCCGTAAAAAGTTTAAAAACATAAAAGGGGTTAACAATCAATCCCTGGTAGAAGTCATACCGATAGAAAATTAGGCCGGAGGAAGGCTGGAAGGCTGGAGGGCTGAAGGGCTGTTAGGCTGTTAGGCTGTTAGACTATTAGACTATTAGGCTGTTAGGAATTTTTGACCACTGACCACTATTTCCTAAACACTGATTTTAGGATTCAATTAAGCCTCGGTGCTTTCTCTAACAACCAGTGTACGTTCTTTGATACGTGCTTTTTTACCTGATAATTTACGCAGGTAAAACAATTTGGCACGACGAACGCGTCCTTTTTTCACCACTTTAATTTCAGCAATATTTGGGGATGAAAAAGGGAAAATACGCTCTACACCCACTCCGCTGGAAACTTTTCTGACTGTAAAGGTTTTGTTTTTGCCTTCACCACGGACATTGATGACATCTCCTCTGTAATCCTGGATACGCTCTTTATTTCCTTCTATAATTTTATAGCTGACAACGATGGTATCTCCTGAAGAAAATTCAGGGATCCGGCTGGTGTCCATTAAAGTGTCTTGTACATATCTGAGCAAATCCATGATATTCTAGTTTAAGGATTTTAAAAAGAGTCGCAAAGATATAGTTTTTACCTGAAATTCTAAAAATTTAGCCTAATTTATCTTATTAAACTGGCAAAACCTTTCAATTCTATGAGTTGATTTCGAGGCGTGGTATAACGAACCACATATACATAAACCCCATTTGGCATATTATTGCCCGAATTTTCAAAACGGCCATTCCATCCTTCCTGGGGGTCATTGGTTTTAAAAACCTGGCCTCCCCAACGATCCCAAATACTCATTTCAAACGATCTCATGCCATCTAAAATCCCCAAGCCTAAAAATTGTTCGTTTTTTGAATCTCCGTTGGGCGTAAAGGCATTGGGCATAAAATAAGTTACAATTGGCTCTACATCAATGTATTGCGTCAATGTATCGCGACAACCATTGTTGTTTATTGCAATCAATTGGATGCTTTGTTTCCCTGTATCCCTAAACGTATACATTGGGTTTACCAACATGCTTCTATCGGTTTGATCAAAAATCCATAACCGGCTGTTGGTATTGGTTGACAGATCTGAGAAACTGGCTGTTTTTTGAAATGAACTGAATTTATCAGGGGTAAAGCTAAAGTCCGCATTCGGAGACTGCCTTGAATTTATCCAACTGGGGTAGTTTTTCTCTATATAGCATCCTATGGGTGACGTTATTTGGAGTTTAACTGAAAACACCCCGCCGGTTTTATAACTATGGCAGGGTGAAATTTCTGAACTGGTTTGCCCATCCCCAAAATCCCATAAAATGTCATAGGTCGTATCGATTGGAATCGAGAGGTTCTTAAAACACACATTTAAAGGGGTACAACCATCAAACGTTGAAGGCTCTACGATCAATAAAGGAGGTACCGGAAAATAAGGAATTGTTGCCACCGTATCATCCAAACACCCATTGATATCCCGAACTTGAAGCGTAATTGCTTTCAATCCAGGGGTATTGAATATATAACTCGGATCTTTGAGGATTGAATTTCCAGAACCAGCAAAATTCCAGTTCCAACTTGTTAGTTGTCCACTTCCTGAAAACGAATTATCTAAAAAAGCGACTGGCCCGGCAATGCAGGTATCGTAACTAAACCCAAAACCCGCCCGGATCTCAGGAAAAACATTCACTTGAATATCGGCTGAATCTGAACATTCACTGCCTGGATTTAAAATCATTTTTCCAAAGTATGTACCCAATCCCGGAAAAGTAAAGCGCGCATTTCTTTGGACTTCTTTTTGGTTTACCCCTCCAATATTAAAGGTCCAATCATAAGCTCTTATATATTGGGCATCGGTACTTAAATTTTCAAAATCAATGCTTGTTTTGCCACAGAGATTGATAATAAATTTTTTTCCACTTAGTATCGAATCCGATTTCAGTTTTGCATGAACTTTAGGTTCGCAATAGGTCACATTAAATTGAAAATCCCGTCTGGTTTCTGTAAGTAAGATTCCATTTCTAAATTCCCGGATACAAACACCCACTACAAATTGACCTTGAATTTCAGGCTTCCCTGTAATCAAGCCGGTTAAAGGATCTATTGAAACTACCGGATTTCCGGCAAGTGGCGCATTTGCAGTATATGTTGGTGTCCTGAAGTTCACGGTGTTGAATGGTGGTGGACAGCCAAACGGATCTGGTTTTACGCCATAGCACATTTCACTTCCATTGACGGTGCCATCCTGTCCCCCTGCAACCAAGGGTGTACAAAATTCATAAGTTACTAAATCCCCGTCAGCATCAATGATAGAATGATCAAAATTTAATGAACTGTTGATGCAAATCACGATGGGAGGAAATTTTTTAAATCGGGGGCTGTTATTACAAACCCGTTGCCCTTCCGGAGTAATTTCGATTACAAACGCAGCGCCATCCATATCAGGATTTAGGATATTGGAAATGGTTTCATTACGGCAACATCGTTGGTATGCTATGTAATAGGAATTGGTGCTCATACGTAAATTTCCGGTTTGAAATTCGTAGGTGCCTTCCTGGACGCAGACATTCTCCGGTACAATCAAACAGGGGTTATCTGCATCTTCATTTATTTTAACAATGGGTGTTTTTAGTAATACCTGATCCAGTTTCTTGACATTTCTATAAAAACCATTGGGTAATTTCTCATAAATCCCAATTTTAATTTGTGGATCAAATTCTGCAGCCTGAAAGGCATAACAGTCTCTATACATTTTTAAGGTCACCGCAAAATTGACAAACTTATTGACGGTATCCACACTTAAACACCGATAGGACATATCTCCCCCAATGATGTGTTTCCCATTCAAAAGCATGGTTTGACTTAAAAAAACCAATAATAGTAGAAAGTGTCTCAAAATTTGCCTGCGATTATACCTAACTAAACGAATTCCAGCGTTAATTGGTTATGATAATGTAAAACTAATTTATATGAAATCTTTTAAAAACTCAAAAACATAATATGACCTAAATTAATTTGCTCCAAAAGGGTCTTAATCAAGGCATTTAAATTTTTGAACCTTTTCATTGATCTTTACAATTTCCATATTTTATGCAAAATTAAATTTGTTGGATGAATTTCACTTTAAATGATGAAAATACTGATTTCTGGAATGCCGTACGGTGTCTGAAGGACGGGAAGGTTCTTTTGTATCCATCCGACACGATATGGGGTTTGGGCTGCTCTACCGATTTTCCTGAAGCATTGGATCGTTTGTATGAAATTAAACAACGACCTGGAAGCAAGGCTGCCATCCTTTTAGTAGACTCAATAGACATGTTAAAAAAATATATCGACTACATACACCCACGGGTCGAAACGCTGATGGGATTTCATAAAAGGCCCTTAACGGTAATTTACAAGCATGCAAAGAATTTAGACCCTCGATTTACCGCACAAGATGGTTCCATAGCCATTCGCGTTTGTGAGGACCTTTTCTGCAAGGCACTCATCCAAGAAATTAAAGGACCCCTGGTTTCTACTTCGGCCAATTTCAACGGCATCGATGCTCCTGCTCATTTTGGAGAAATTGATCCCTTACTCATTCAACAGGTTGATTACGTTGTAAAATACAGACAAGATGACACTTCAAAAAATCAAGTAAGCTCTATCATACGATTTGATCCGGAAGGGGAATTGGAATTCATCAGGATGTAATTATTTGAATGGGCAGCTTTAAATATGTTTTTAAGCTTTGTGCAATTAGGATTGCAACACAACGAAGTAACGAATTGTAATCAAAATTAAAGAAGAAGAAAGCTGCGAATGAAAAAGGAATGAGGATTAAATTAATTTCTCAATTCCTTCAAGGCGCGTAGGAAAACCGGATCTGTTTTTAAAAGTTCTTGCTGAAAAGCGGATTCACCATACAACCACAATAAAATCGTTGCATGACAAGTTTGGATTACTCGTTCTTCATTCCAATGAACTCCGGGATATTTTGTCTTTGCTTTTAATAATTCATTCTTTAGAATCAAATCCAATTGCTTATTATTTTTCAAGGATTCTTTTTGATTGGCTACTGCTTTTTTTATTTCATTGATCTGTTCTGCAATAATTGGTATTGCAATTAATTGTTCCGTAGAATCCAATGCTGGATTTGTGGTATCTAATTCACTATCAGGAACCACCCCATTATTTGTAGCCAATCTTCTTTTTTTTCTACTATAATAAATTGTGTCTCTTGAATTTTCAGGATTCGACAAATAGCTGAACGCTTCTGAATTTTCATAAGGCTTTTGAATGTGTCTTCCGGAATTGGTACTGAATCTGCTAACGGCCAATCGGATTGCAGATCCATCCGGCAAGCTGTATTGTTCGAGCACAGTGCCTTTGCCAAATGTATTTTGACCGACTAGGATCGCACGGTCTAAATCTTGTAGTGAAGCTGCAATCAATTCTGCAGCAGATGCTGTTTCGTTATCAACCAACACCACAATTTTATCCAATCTAAAAAATGGTTTTCCGGTTGATTTAAATTCTTTTGCGGCTGTTTTAAATCCTTGCGTCTTAAACAACAAGACATCTTTTTCCGGTATGAGTTGATTGAGAATAGAGGCAGCTTCGTGAACCAATCCGCCCGCATTTCCACGTAAATCTATGATCAGGCGTTTGCAATTTTTTTCGGAAACATAGGTTTCCAATACATTCATAAATTCTCTGTAACTTTCTTTATTTAAGATTTTTAATTTCAAATACACCACTCCTTTTTCAGGGCTGAAAGAAAGTTCCACTGCATTGTCTTTAAAAGGACTCAAGCCAATTTTTGAATTTTGCTCCCGTGCAAATTCATGACTAAACCAAGCAATTTCTATACTATCCTGATTGGATTCTAAAATGGAATTAATTAAAGAATCTAAATAATACGGATCCGGTTTGATTTGCAAACCATTGATTCCTTTAATTTGATCACCGGCGCGCATACCAACTGCAGCGGCTCCACTTGCTTCACGAACCTTTTGAATAATTATTTTTGAATCGGCAACGACCAAATCCAATCCAAAATCCACTGCGGTGCCATTCATCCGATTCGAAAATGAATTGAGTTCGCTCGATGGAATGTAATCTGAGTAAGGATCCAAACTTGCCAACCATGCATCCAAAGCAAGGTCTGTGCTTTTCTCTAAATCAATGCTGTCAATATATTTTGATTGAATATAACCCATGACATCCGCAAATTTTTGAATGCGATCCATGGAATTTAATTGGATCGAATTGGTTTCAACGGATGGTTTATGAATTTGACGCATATTCATGCCAGCTATCAGTCCGATTGCTGCACACAAACCCAATAAAAATGGTTGCCATTTTTTGTATGTATCCAAGTTGGTGCTCACGGCTAGTAATACGTATAGCGTCTCACCTTAGCTACGTGTTTTGCAAGTCTTACAACCTGGCAGGTATATCCAAATTCATTATCATACCAGGCATAAATAGTCACTGTTTTTCCATCTGCCGAAACGATGGTAGAAGGTGCATCTACAACTGAAGCACAGGTGGTTCCTACTGCATTGCTGGAAACATATTCGTTTGAAGTTGAATACTGAAGTTGCTCCACCAAATCCCCATACAAACTTGCATGACGCAATTTGCCAAGTATTTCTTCCAGGTTGGTTGCTTTTTCAAGAGTCAGATTCAAGATTGCTAATGAAACATTCGGTACCGGAACGCGAACGGCATTGCCTGTTAATTTACCTTTTAGATGAGGCAATACTTTAGCGACTGCACTGGCTGCACCTGTGCTTGTGATTACCATGTTGATGGGTGCACCGCGACCTCTTCTCGGTTTGCGGTGAAAATTATCTAACAAATTTTGATCACTGGTATACGCATGAACGGTTTCCAAATGTCCTTTTTCAATTCCGAATGCCTGATCTATTACTTGAATAATTGGTACAATTGCATTGGTTGTACATGAAGCTGCACAAAAAATATTTTCATTTACATTGTCTGCTTCTTGAGTGTTGACACCTACGACAATATTTGGAATGTCTTTTCCCGGTGCCGTTAAAATGATTTCAGAAATACCGGGTCTAAGATGTGCCGATAATTTTTCACGCGTGTCAAACATTCCTGTATTGTCAATCAGAAGTGCGTCGTGAATGCCATAGTCTTCATAATTAATTTCAGCAGGCGATGCAGCAAAAATCATTCTGATCCGATTTCCATTGATGATCGCTTCGGTACCGTCTGGGCTTACTTCAATGGCTCCTGGAAAACTCCCATGGATTGAATCACTTTCCAAAAGTGCCAATCGTTTATGCACTTCTTCAAATTGATTTTTCATACCCGCTCTGACTACGATGGCTTTTAATCGCAATTGTTCGCCACTTCCCGTTGAAGAAATCAGTCTGCGTGCAACCAACCTGCCGATGCGACCAAATCCATATAAGACAACATCTTTTGGTTCAAATCCAACATTTCCAATTTGGAGACCCGATTGCAAGCGGTCTTTAATAAAATGGTCTAAACTATCGAAATGCTTTTGCTGTGTTTCCCATTCGGAGGCTAATTTTCCAATGTCTATCCGTGAAGGGCCCAGTTCATTCATTTTAAAAATAATGCGGGCAATCTCCAGGCTTAAATCCAGATCCAGGGGCTTATCAATGTAATTTTTTGCAAAGAGGTGGTCGCTTATAATTTGACTGGGGCGAACGTCGTAAAGATCCTTGCGAAAAATGACCAATTCAATGGAACGGTCAAAACGCAGGTCGCCAACGATTTTACTTAACTCAAGCGCATTTTTTTCCTTTTCCCGCCAGTCCTTCAGTGCGAGTTCAATTTTTTCGTTTTGGTTAACGATAGACATAGGATTTAATTTTCCGCAAAGGTTATAAAATCCGAAGCAAAAAACAATCCGGCTTGCGGTTTATCCGAGGTATTGTTTAAGTAATTTACTTCTGGAAGCTGAACGCAGTTTGTTTATGGCTTTATCCTTAATCTGGCGCACCCGTTCACGGGTTAATCCAAATTTATCCCCAATATCTTCAAGGGACTCGGGATGTTCTACACCAATTCCAAAATACAATTTGATTACATCTGCCTGACGATCTGTTAAAGTGCCAAGGGCCCGCTCAATTTCTTGACGTAAGGAATCCTTGAACTCCAGCTTTGCGTCGGTTGCAGGTGTGCTGTCGTTTTCCAGTACATCCAATAAGGAATTGTCTTCTCCCTCTACGAAAGGTGCATCCATGGACACGTGGCGTGCAGCTACGCCCATGGTCGTTTCAACTTCTTCAGTTGGAATCTCCAGCAAAGTAGCCAACTCTTCTGCAGAGGGCTCCCGTTCGAATTCTTGTTCGAGTTCAGAAAAAGCACGGTTAATTTTATTTAAAGAACCCACTTTGTTTAAAGGAAGACGCACAATCCGTGATTGTTCGGCTAAAGCCTGAAGGATGGATTGACGAATCCACCACACCGCATAGGAAATAAATTTAAATCCCCGGGTTTCATCAAAACGTTGGGCGGCTTTAATCAAACCTAAATTGCCTTCATTAATCAAATCTGAAAGAGAAAGTCCCTGGTTTTGATATTGTTTTGCAACTGAAACTACAAAACGGAGGTTTGCTTTAGTGAGTCGTTCGAGGGACAGCTGATCCCCTTGTTTAATCTTTTTTGCTAAATCAACCTCTTCCTCCGGGGTCAAAAGATCTACTTTTCCAATTTCCTGTAAATATTTTTCGAGAGACTGACTTTCTCGATTGGTGATGGATTTCGTAATCTTTAGCTGCCTCATGTAGGATTGGTAAATTTATAAATTATTAAAATTCAACGAATTATAAAATAAATTAGAGAAATTTTATAACAGAGGGCGAAAATAATGCCAAGCTGGCAATAATAACCCTATCACGAATTAATGTTTTGTGAATAAAAAAAGTTCATGATTTAACAAAAAAATATTCAAACAATTTTAATATTGCCGCTTCAACGCACTCAATTAGATTAAAAAAGATACAGTATCAATGGCCAGAGTCCAATTTCAAACCGAGTTCATGTTTAAGTCATCGCCTGCGACGCTTTACCTTTTTACAACGGAACCCACTTGTATGGTACGGTGGTTTTGTGATCGGGTGGATAACATCGGCGACCAATATACTTTTGATTGGGAGGGGGATCACGAAGAGGCAACTCTTGTACAAGATATCGAAGAAGAATTGGTAAGATACCGCTGGAATGACCGGGAAGACGAATTTTTACAATTCCGCATCTATAAAACGGATATTACTAATGAGACCATTATGGAAGTGACCGATTTTTGTGATGACGATGAGGTAAAAGGTCAAAAAGACCTCTGGGAGGTTTATATCAAGAAGTTTAAGACTTTCTGTGGAGGTTAAACAATGCTGCAATTTTTCAATGCTGCAATCCTGCAATCTTTCAATGCTGCGATCCTGAAATGCTGAAATCCTAGCATGTTGTTTTGAGGAAATGCTTTAATCATGTACACGTCTCCGTGACCTTCGGCGAGGACGCCTTCGGGAACTAGTCTGTTTTAAGTTTTTGTAATCTATGAACATGAGGGATCTTGACGAATTAATTACTTCAAAGTTTCCGAAGGCGTCCCCGCCGAGGATTTTCGAAGAGAAATCTGCCTTTTTAAATGCAATTCATTTTTTAATATTTCAAACATGCACCCGTCTTCGTGACCCTCGGCGAGGACGCCTTCGGAAACTGGTCTGTTTTAAGTTTTTGTAATCTATGAACATGAGGGATCTTGACGAATTAATTACTTCAAAGTTTCCGAAGGCGTCTCAGTGACCCTCGGCGTGGACGCCTTCGGGAACTGATCATTTTAAGATTTGAAATCAATCAATGTTTAGGCAATCAAATAATAAGCTGCCGTGGTGTAATAATTTCTAAAATAAGGAATGGAATTTAAACCTGGAAGAACCGATTTTGGTTCTACATTAAATTTAAATTTGTAGATGGGGTTGGTGAAGAAAAGTTTTCTGTTTAAAACTTGAAATTGATTTTGTTTGATTATTTTTTCAAAGCGCTCTATGGAAATTCCGGTTTCTTTTATTTCCATAAATTCATTGAGGGTGATGGCATCTTGTCCACCCCACTCCAACAGTTTTTTGTAAACGAATTTTGGCAAGAGATGAAACCAGGGAAGCTTGCTCAAGAGCTTTGACTGTGCCATTTGTTGATGTCCACCAAAAGGCATTTGCCAGGGCGGGAATCCAAAAAATATCACACCGCCTGGATTTAAGAAACTTTTTAATTGCTGAATAAATTGTTCCTGATTTGGAATATGCTCAATTACATCTTTTAATAAAATGATATCAAACGGACCATCCAAATCATATTTAAGTTGGATGTCATAAATATTTTTTGAGAGGAATTTTAATTTTCCTAAACCAAATGCTTCTTGTTGAAAATGTTTGGCTGCTTCAATGCGTGAAGGACTTAAATCAATGCCATAACAGGGTAGGTCTCTTTCAACAAATGCCTTTAAAACGCCTGCCTCGGCGCATCCAATTTCTAATACCCGATCCTGATTTTTAAGTGGACGTTTTTCTTCTATAAATGGAATTATAAAGTCTCTTGCAGTGAGGTACTGCATGTCAAAATAGCGTTGTTTATCTTTATGGTATTCAAACATTAATTTCCTTTGAACGTCGGTTTGCGCTTATTTAAGAAAGCATCCACCCCTTCATTTGCATCTTTGGTAATCATTAAATTTCCAAATGAATCTAATTCTGATTCATATCCCTGCATTTCAAAATCAAAATATGAATTTACAATTTTGATAACTTTCTGGATGGCTACCGGAGCTTTGGTCGCAATTTTTTGAATGATCTCCAATGATTTTTCAACTTCTTTGCCAGGTTCAACTACGTGATTTACCAAACCCAAGCGATGGGCTTCTTCTGCAGAAATCATATCGCCGGTCATCAACATTTCAATTGCTTTTCCTTTTCCAATGTAGTGAATCAGTCTTTGGGTGCCTCCATAACCTGGGATCAATCCAAGATTCACTTCAGGTTGACCAAATTTGGCATTGGAACCAGCTACCCGAATGTGACATGCCATCGCCAATTCACAACCTCCTCCCAATGCAAATCCATTTACCGCTGCAATTACAGGGATATTGAGTTTTTCGATTTCCGAAAACAACATCTGCCCTTTCCGACCAAGCGCGATGCCTTCTTTCCTGCTGAGTCCGACAAATTCAGAAATATCTGCACCCGCAACAAAAGATTTAGGTCCGGCACCTGTTATAATTAATCCACGTAATTCATCTGTTTTGGCCTCAATCTCATCGATTGCGGCATTTAATTCGTCAATTACATTGTGATTTAAGGCGTTCATCGCTTGTTCGCGGTTGATCGTTAAAATGCAGACATTATGTTCGTATTGCTTTAATACCTCATTCATGATTTCATTAATTGATTGATTCAGAATAGTTTATGTATCTGAGATTTTGTGTAACGGGTGCAAATATATTGAGATCGTGGATTTCTTAATGAATCTTAAATGTTTTGACCGATTTCGTGCTTCTAAAAGCAGCAATAGCCCCGGATCACAAACGAGCTTCATATTACGTTTAGTTAGTGCTTGATTGAGCCCAAAATTAAGGCCTCAAACGTTAAATTTTGGATGAAATACTAATTAGGGAACTACCTTTGACCGAATTTTAATTAAAGTAAATGAAAAACATACTTACGATACTGTTCTGTTTTATTCTTGGCCATAATTTGATCGCACAAGACGGCGACCTCAACATGAAAATTATTGCTCATGTTCCAGCACCCAGTGGGGGCAGTGGCATCTGGCATTATGTCGATCGCAATGGGATTGAATATGCAGCCATCGGCACCCGTGAAGCATTGGAAATTTACAGTCTTGAAGATCCGTCAAAACCCATTTTGCGAGCCAGTGTTAAAGGCGTCAACACCATTTGGAGAGAGGTTTATGCTTACAAAGATTACATCTATGCTGTAACAGACAATGCATCCGATGGGGTAATCATTGTCAATATGAAAAATGCTCCGGGCACTATTACCAGTAAATTCTGGACCACTTCTGTAACTGCAAACAATCAAACAGCAAATATCACCACATGCCATACAGTATTTGTAGATGAAAAAGGAATTCTTTGTTTGAATGGTTGTCGTCCCTGGCAGGGAGTCTTGTTTTTTGACCTCAATCAAGATCCTGAAAACCCAAAATTTTTAGGTGCTGAGACTACGCGTTACAGCCACGATATGTTTATGCGCAGAGATACCTTGTATTCTTCTGAAATTTATGAAGGTCTGATGACTGCTTATGACGTAACTGATAAATCAAAACCAGTTGAAATCAATGGTGTAAAAACTCCTTTTGCATTTACACATAATAACTGGCCATCGGATGATAACCGATACATGTTTACGACAGATGAAAAAGAAAATGCGTATGTAGCTGCTTATGATATTTCTGATATCCATAATATTAAATTACTTGATCAATGGCGTCCAAAAGATACTGAAGGCACTGGAGTCATTCCACACAATACCAGATACCTGGATGGTTATTTGATTACAGCGTATTACACAGATGGAGTAAAAATTATCGATGCACACCGTCCTGAAAATTTAATTGAAGTTGGATCTGTTGATACTTATTCTGGAAATCAAAGCGGATTTCATGGTTGCTGGGGCGTGAGTCCTTTTTTGCCAAGTAAAACCATCGTTGCTTCAGATATTGAAGGCGGATTATTTGTAATAAAACCAGAATACATCCGTGCATGTTATTTAGAAGGTACTGTACGTGACAGTTTCACAGATGAAGTTATATCAAATGTTGAAGTCCGTTTGATTACTCCCAGAAAAAACAATGAACAAACAAATTTGAAAGGAGAATATAAAACCGGTTATGCTGATTCCGGTACATTTTCAGTTGAATTTTCGCATCCTGATTACAACCCGCTTACTACATCCGCCGTGTTAGAACATGGCGTCGTTACTATTAAAAACGTAAAACTGCTTCCTAAAAATACAATTGTTCAAAAAATTATTGTAAAAGAAAAGGGTAGTTTAAATTTAATAGCGGATGCAAAAATTGTATTGTTTAATGCCAATAAAAGCATTACTGCACAAACTGCAGCTGACGGTGTTGCCAACGTAAAAATTATTCAGGATAATTTAGATTTTCAATTAGTAGTTGGCAAATGGGCTTATTTGCATCATGCTGAAGTGTATAGTTCCTTAAGTCCTAAAGCAGAAATTGAGATCTTACTCGATAAAGGATACCAGGATGATTTTATATTAGAACAAAATTGGACTACAAAACCTTCGCTTCAACTGGTGCCTGGGTACGTGGAGAGCCCGTTGGAACCATCAGTGGAAACGATCAGGCACAATCAGAATTCGATGTTGATACAGATCTGGGTGATGCTTGTTATGTTACTGGAAATGGCACCACAGATCCATCCGCAGCGGATGTGGACAATGGCGCAACGTTTCTTACCAGTCCTACTATGAATTTAACTAAGTACAATGAGCCCTTATTAAATTATTCCTATTGGTTTTTTAATGGTGGTGGCAACAATGCACCAAATGATAAAGTAAAATTTTATATACTGTCCGGCACGGATACCATAAGTATTGAAGAAATAAACAAAAGTGAATCTGCCTGGATTGCAAAAGATCGATTCAATATAAAATCATTGACCACAAAATTAGAGGATGTAAAATTTATGGTCAGCATTGCAGATGACAATCCAGGTCATTTGGTTGAAGGAGCCTTGGATGCTTTTCTGGTTTTTGATGGCAATCCGGTTGCAACTAATGAGGTGAATTCTGAAATCAACGTCACATTAAGTGCTACTGTATTTGAAACACAAACTTTATTGGTAAATCCAGCTGGGCAATCCTTACATCTCAGCATCAGCAATTTAAAAGGACAAATTTTACAAGCTACTAGAATAAGTCATGAAACCCTGATACCAATTGGAAGCGATCTGGAAAAAGGGATATACATCATCCAGGTTCAAAATGAACTGGGAATGAAAAAGAGCTTTAAAGTTGTGAAAATTTGATAGGAGGTAGGTGAAGTGTATGTTGCTTGATTGCTTCTAACATTATTTAGGAGATACTTTTTAAATTAATTTCAACCCTTCCCCGTTCGTTGCATAGTTGTAGTGTTTTAGAATCATCACCATATTTGGTAGTGTTATTGCGTTCAGATGGCCCTGGTACTGGGGCATCTGGAACTAAAGTGGGTATGTAGGAAAGGTTGATCGCTATATCCTCCTTTCCAATTATAATGGATTCCGTTATCAATTCAATAATGCTTTTCTTTTCCTCTTGGGTAAAGGCATTCCATTGGGAATGAAGGTTTCGAGCATCATAAAGTATCTGGCTATTATCCAAGCTTTGCATTCGAAGGGCATCTATCTGACCCTGAATCTCCATTATTGATTGCTCAACTTGGTTCTGCTTTTCTTCCACTGGGGCATAATTGGTTCTAAAGGTCTCCTTTGTCAGTTCTCCTTCATGATACAGTTCTATAATATTGGTAATTTTAAGCTTGAGGTTTTGTAATTCTTTTGTTCGTACAATTAGCAGTTCCTCCTTGTCTTTCAGCATTACTTTTTCCTGATTCAAATGGCTTTGGATTTCCATGTCCGAAAATACGAAATTCTTGAGTTGGGTTTGAAAGATTTCTTCAAGATCATCCGGCGCTATTTTGTTTTTACAATCAAGACAGATGTATTTTGGTGAATTCATTCTCATGTACATTTTTGTTCCGCAATGGCATTGAACAATTCCGCTGAAAAGATGGACGCTCTTTCTTCTGACCTTGTTTCTTGATTGAGACATTTTATCAAGTATCTCATTGCAAGTATTCCAGAGTTCATCAGAAACAATTCGAGGAGCTTTGACAAAAATCCATTCTTCTTTTGGTTTTAATTGCCAACCGTTTTCTTGTGTATGTTCCGTGTAATTAACACGTCTCATTCCTTTTGCAATCGGATCACGAAGAATCCGATCAACAGTTGTATCTGTGAACTTATGACCACCTCTCGTTCTATAGCCCTGTTCAGAAAGCAGATTAGCTACGATTCTTTTTCTTTGGTGCTTTGCAAAGAGTTCATAAATGAGCTTACGGACGGGTGATTCCTTTTCATCCAAAAGAAATTCTTTATTCTCCCATTTGTATCCGTATGGAGCTTCACCGCCTAAAGACTTTCCAAGCTTTGCGCGAATTGGCACAGAGGCTTTAACTCGCGACCTAATTTCAGCTCTTTCCCATTCTGCCATTGCGGCGATGAGGGTATAAAAGAAGCGACCAACCGGAGTGGAGGTATCAATACTTTCATCAAGTGATGTGAGATCTGCATTATGTTGCTGGAACAGATCGGCGAATTCTAATAGTTCACGAGTGTTTCTCGCCAGCCTAGCTAGTTTTGAGAATATTAGACCTGTAATGTGTCCTCTCCGAATATCTTCGAGCATTCGTTTGGCTTCTGAGTGGTTCATTACCTGCTTTCCACTTACAGCTTCAAGGTGATATGTTTCAACCACTGTCCAACCTTTAATCTCAGCATAGGCATTGGCTCGATGTTCATGCATTTTGGGGCTATCACCCTGGGCTTGGTCTTCTGTAGATACCCTTATCCAGATTCCTACTCGTTTTTTCATGATTTTCTTGATATCATGTAAAAATACAACAATGCGACAAAAATGGGTTGTTCATTTTTTTAAATAAGCTATGCCTTACTTTATTTTTTTAGAAAATATGAAATAAAATACTGTAAGTAGAATGAAGCCAGAGGAGTATGCAAAATGCATAGTTAGCTTGGAAACAAAGAAAGCATATTTCCCAGAAGATGCAATTAAATTTGGTGATTTGTTTATTGAAGATATTTTGTCTCAAAAAAATCAAAAGGATTAGAGGTCTATGTTCCATGAGAAGACAATGTTAATGCTTTAGATGCATTACTCTTTGCTTCGCTATTATCTCAATCTTGATTATTCATTCAGCCAGAACCAAGTCAGCGCAAGGGACAGTGCATCAAAAATTACCATATTCCGATCCTCACTTTCCCATTTTTTCCGTTCTCTTGGTCTCTTTGGTTCCAGTTCTGGAAATTTTGTGAGTAAGAACTTGGATATTTCATATTTGGTAAATGCACCTCGGATTTCAAACACATCTCTGATTTGATCACGAGAGTATTTAACGACGGGGAGATTTTCTGATTCAGCATAGTCAGTAATTTTTTTAAGGAGTTTTTTAGTTCGATTTCCAGTTCTCGATGATTTACTTTCTGGATCAAATAGAATTACTATTCTAGGCTGAAAGTAATCAAGGGACTTTTTAATTCGTTCAAGGATTTTCCTATTGGAAATTGGACTAATTCTTACTGAACCATAATAAATTAGTTCTCCTTCATTATCCAAATTCACAAACCCAAAGCCATTTGCATTTGGATAAATTGCACACACTATATTCAATTTTATATTTTGTGATGTCATACGTTTTTTAATTTGTTAATCTTATAATTACTTGCTCAAGGAATTTAATTTTAGAGGTGTTCTTTAATGTTATTTGTTCTTCTTTATTTAATTCTCTGATTCGTTCTTTCATTCGTTCAATGAGACCTGGTAGCATATTTTGGGATTGCAATTGATAAAACGATTCAATGGACGTATCGAAAACATGATGATAAATAAGCTGTACTTCTGTGGTTGGTTCTCTTAATCCTTTCTCATATCTTGAGATACTTGAGACATCCAGTAATCCTGATATAGATCGCATGTCCTCTTGATCAAGCGGAGATCGTTTGCGATATACTTTTAAATAATTTGGTATGATTGACATAAATAAAAAATGGGCATCAGAAATAATTTTTCTGATGCCCTAAGTTTAGTCTTATAATCTGACCTAGAATAGACGGTATTATTTGCCAATTTGGCAAATTTTTTCGCCCACGATCCACGTTTTGTGGATAAACTATTCAATTGTAAACAACCAATTATGGTGGTATCATAGTGATGTAAATTAAATTGATAAAATAGGCACCTTCGCACCTGTAGGTACCCATAATCTACGGTAATTAAAAGGTACCGCAGATTGCAAAACCAACGGTGCAAAAGCACCGTCAACATTTATATAAGTTGTACTTACAATAAATTTAGGTTTTGCCTAGAGTGAGTTGGTGTGTCCGGTATGTCAGTGATAATCAAGATCGTCTCTGAGATACGCCTTAACTTAATTATACCATAATTTGGTAGTAAAGTCAAATTTACCGTAATATCTCAAGAACATTCAGTGAATGTTTAATGAATAAAAGATGCTCATCGTGATTTATACAAGTTTTGTGCAACTTCATATTCCGGCCCCCTAAATTGAGGGATTAGATGCTTTTTTCGAATAAAAATGTCAGTTCATCAACTACTTTATGTGTCATCGCATCTTGATGATAAACAAAAAACTCGTCCCGTGAATTTTAAGTCCTTGACATCCATCTCTCGTTCACCTAAAGAAAAATAATTTCCATTTGTATGCTCCTCTAAAAATTTCAAAAGGGTATCAACCCTGCTTATTAAATGAAAACAATATTCAGGAGTATATAAAGAGGAAGGTACATAAAAAGCCACAAACTTTGCACGAGAATCAAAATCAAAATGAACCCGTTGATTTATTTTCAGTGTTATAGTATTATTACTTTTTGCTGGTGTATAGTTAACATCTTTCTCTAAATCATAGCTAATAATTTTACCACCAAAATCAGAATCAAACATTTCTCTTAAAGCCCTAGGTTTTGATTGTTTAAATTGGGATTGTTCTTTCTTAATGACTTCCTTTGGAATATTATTCTTTTGATTAATGAATGCCGCGACCCACACAAATACAAATATTCCAAACATAGGAATATAAATTCCCATATTCATTTTTGATACTTTAACTATTTTATATTGAACTTGATCATTATTACCAATTATTTTTATTCTCCAAGGTATTAATCCTTTTTTAAGAAGGACTATAGTAATACCCAAAATTAATACCATGAAAACCGTTATAAAAAAAGCACTCCTAAAATTAATTAATGATATGGAATTATTAACTGCATCCAATATGCTGCCAAACAAAGTTATGCCTAAAAGGGTATAACCTAAAATTTTAATAAATTTTTGTAGAAATGGTATTTTCATGATGATATTGTGCTATCCTCAATTTCAGCACTCATTGCATTGCTTTTAACTGAAGCAATACCGGAGTTCCTTCCTGAAGCTTCAGTATACATTTCACTCGTTCCAATGATCTGGCCATTTCCCGCTTTAAGGTTAAAATAATATTTCCCATCAGCAGAAGTTTTATGCTCAAACCTTGAGTCAAATAGAGAGTTAGTCTTGACAGATTCTATTCCGTTAATACAACTTGATTTACTGGTATAACCTTCACTGGTTAGAATGACTTCGCCATTTCCAGCTTTTAAGTTAAATTGATATCCACCATTTTTACGAACCGATATTACGAATTTTCCCATTGTTCCATTTTAAGACGCAAAAATAAAGATAACACTGCTAATGTGCATCCAATATAGAATTGGTTTTTTAGGCTTAAATAAAATCTTAAAATTTTTCGTAAATTTGCATAATTTGCAAGATTGTAAAAATCCCTAAGAATGCTAAGATAGCTTTATGAAGTTAAGATCCCTCCGAATTTCCAACATATTAAGCTTCAAATACCACACTGATGTGGCGGATGCTGAGACTATAAATTTTGAGGAAGAATTGAATATTATTATCGGAGAAAATGGATCTGGAAAATCTACAGCACTTGAAGTAATCAACTTTATTTTTAAGAGAGTTCTGTATAAGCAATTTGATGTTAATCAGGATTTATACTCTCGTAGGTTTGCGATTTCTATTGATGAAAAGAAACAAACGATAGCACCGAAAAATGCTCAAACATATTCGGAATTCAGATTAGAACCTAACTGGGATACACCCAGCGCAGCTCAAGTAATTAGATTAGAAATAAGTCTTGACGCTATAGACTTACAAAACATTCAACACATTCAAAGCAATTCAACTAAGCTTAATTCAATATCAAGTTTATATACAGGTAGAGGAACTATTTCTCCAACTACTCCTGGTACGGATTACACTTTTGATATTACTTTAGACAAAACAACAAATGGATTTTCAGTTACAGTCGTTAGCGGCTCTCAAGATTTTGGATACGAGTACCTCACTGATTATAACTTTTATAAGGAGCTTATCTCTTTTTATAACTTAGAGAACCCAGAAGATACCCTGACTTCGTTATACGAAGGTTATACTCTAATAAGCAGCTATAGAAATTATCATGCTTTTGAAAAATCAATTTCATTAAGAGACGCGCATCCAACTCATCAAATTCAGCAAATTAAAACTAAAGACTATTCAAAAAGTTTAAATTCTAGTGATCAATCTGAGCCAAGTATATTTGGTTTAGTAAGACTACGAATAGCCGAAAAGCATTTCAATCTTATATCGGAAAAGTTTACAGAAGCTGAATGTGAAGAACAAGCCAACAATCTTGATTTCATTTTATCTATTAATAAAAGATTAAAGATTATTAACCTCGAATGCAAGATAAGATTAATCGAGTTGAGGATTTGGCAGTATGCATTTGAGTTTTTGGACACCAGAAGAGGAAAAGTTTTATCTGATATAAACAGCCTAAGTGCGGGACAAAAAGCCATCATTCATCTTGTTTTTGAAGCATATGGTCGGGGCGATTTAAAAGGAGGTGTAGTTATAATCGACGAACCTGAGATACATCTTCATTATCAATTTCCAAATGAGTATCTACAAGTCATCAGAGAATTGAACAAGGAACAAGGTTGTCAATATATTTTAGTCACTCATTCAGAAGCTTTGATTAATTCTACTACTATAAATCATGTAAAACGTTTCTCATTGAACAATACAGGAAATACAGAAATAAAAGCCCCTACAATATCCACTGAACAAAGAATATTAATAAAAATACTTGATAATACACGTGCAACTTATGCTTTCTTTGCTAAAAAAGTACTTTTGGTTGAAGTATATTCGGATAGATATTTTTATAAAGCTATAATACAAGATAAATATCCAGCTCTAGACCAACAAATTGCTGTTCTTGATATTGGTGGAAAGGGAAATTATGATGAATGGAGTCATCTTTTTTGAGATTTTTGGCCTTGTTGTCTATCGCATTGCAGATTTTGACTATGTAGTTCAAATGTTTTATTCCACTGAGAAAGGTAAGTCAATAAAAACAAGTGCTGAGGTTAGTGCATTCAAAATAAGAAATTCTGATTGGGAAATCAAAATTGATTCAGAGTATCCCAATAAAACATATATTCTAAAAAAGTGGCCCCCTAGAGCACTATATTGGAGTTTCCCATAAAGGACTAACGGAGATCATTAAATTCTGTAATGATGATTTAAGTACTTTCCTTGCAAGTACCTCCGACCCTAGAAGTATTGAAATAAAAGAAATAATGAGGCAAATTATATCATAACTCTTCATTTTAGAAGCTTTTTCAGCACTCTCCTACTATGAATACCGGCTTGCTTGGTTTTACGTGCCGCTATATTTTTCCCACACGATCACCAAATAGTACTTGGTTATTTAAATTACTCCACAACCATCGAGCAGAGTATCGTTCTTCAAAAGAAGCAGTACTCGAAACCATTTTTCTGAAATTCCTATACATCTGTTTCTGTGATCGTTTGTGTGCTTCTTCAGCAGTGTTACTTTTCAAAAGTGTTGAAACAACTAAATTTGATGGTTTAAGAAAAAGACCTGCAATACTATCATCAAGTGGTTTGGTAATTTTTTCTGGTGTATATCCAACAAAGAATTTTCTTTTGTAGCCAATAAATGATTTTGCACCATTAGTAATGAGTTTGGAGCCAAGATTTTGTCCCACTTCACAGCTACGTGCATACACTATCGAATTCTTTAAAACAGTTTCTGTATCAACTATTGGCTCATTGTTGTATCCGATTAAAATGTCTGCATTCCCATGTCCATTTAGGAAAACAACAGACGGAGAGCGAGTCTTTGTATAGCTTACAAATTCTTTTTTGTTCGATTTCTTACTCTTTAAATCATACACCTGAATATTTTTGTTTTTAGCGAAGTCAATAATTTCTTGACTCCACGCATAAAAGTATCTGGTTATCAAATCATAGTCAGGACGAGTAACGAGAAGGGATTTACTCATAGGCATAGATAGCTCCACTTGCTAAATCACGCAGAAATCCAAGCTCCATTTCCATTACTTGATTGCCGATATCATCACCCTGGCTTACATGCTGTAGGACATCGTTTTTTGTAAGTTCATCCGAGTCAACTGACATTCTTAAAGTGTCCGGCATTGTGCCAACACGTTCAAGTACCAAGCTTTTTAGTTGTTCGTTAAGCTCTGAATTCGAAATAATATCTTCTATGGAATTTTCTATTTTGTGGTTCATACAAGTATCTTTAAATTTACTAACAATTCTAAAATATTTTCTCCGATTGGTGTATCATGTTCAACTTCTAACTTCGCAGATTGCCAAGTATAAGGTTCTCCACCAATAACTGCCACCACTTCTTCTCTTGATGCTTGTGGTAGATTCGCGTATGTCTTTAAGAATTGAGCCTTTTTGTCCATGTATATATTATATATGCAACAATGGGAAAATGCAATGATCATTTTAAATTAACCTTTCAACATAGAATACTTTAGATAATTCTAATGTAAGACGGTATAAATCAAAAGATTTTAAAATATTAAAGCAAATATTCTTGTTAACTTTGAATATTTCAATTAACACAATGCCGAAACAATTTTTAAGCGAGGAGTGGCTTAGAGCGCATTTAATTAATGTCAAAGTATTGGCCGGAAAACGTTACACCCCAACGTTAAATGTTAACTTACCTATATCATCAATATTTGATGGTATAAGTAGAACAAAAGAATATTATACTTCTATCAGATTACATTATGGCATACTCGAAAGTAATTATTCGTCCATTTCAAAAAACTATGGAAACCCCAAACTCCAGAAAACTAATAATGCTTTTAAAAACAATATTATTGAGATGCTTAATATTCTTAAAATAATAAAGGAGTATGATGTCAAACCTACAAATTGGAAACGAATAAATCACTTTGCAATCAAAGCCGATAAACTTGGTCTGAAATTTATTGACGAACTTCGTAATGAAAGAGACAAATTTGATGGTAAAATGATACCAGGAAAATTTGAAGGAATAAGATCAAAAGCCGAAAGATTATCCTTAAATATAAGTAGAGTTTACGATGCACAGCGTGAACTTCGTCATTTTATCGAATATTCAACTAACACATCTGCGTTATTATCAAATAAGCCATTTTTATTTCTAAAAGGAGCCGCAGGAAGTGGTAAAACTCATCTATTATGTGATTTATTAGAAAGTCGTATTACCAAAGAACTGCCTGCTGTTTTGTTTTTTAGTGAATTCATTTCGGAAGGAGATTTATGGAGCCAATTTAGATCACAACTCCGGCTACCTCAAGAATATACAAATAAGAGGATTCTAGAATTGTTTGATAGAATGGGTAAAAGATTAAAAACACGATCACTCATTATTATAGATGCTCTTAATGAGTCGAATCCGGATAATTTTTGGGAGAGTCGCTTGAACCTTCTGCGTCTTGAGATTAGTAAATATCCGAACATTGGCTTAATAGTAAGCATTAGATCAGGGTTTGAGCAAATATTTCAAACAAATAATACTCTTCGAAATTTTGTGATCGAAGAACATATTGGTTTCAAGTTTAATGAATGGGAAGCGGTTAGCAAATATTTTCATGAATATTCAATACCGCTCCCAGAAATTCCGATTTTAACACCTGAGTTTCAAAATCCTTTGTTTTTACTCTTGTTTTGTAAAGCTTTTGAAAAACGTTCAAAAAAAAATATTAAAACAGGTAAAGAAAAACAGATATTTAGAGGACATGAAGGAGCAACATATATCTTTGAGAATTTTGTTAAAAGCTGTTCAAGTCAAATAGTAAATCAATTTAAATTACCGAAAGGCAGAACAGTAAATGGAGATCATATAATTTGGGATATAGTAATTGAAAAGGTTGCCCAAAAGATGATTGAGGCAAATAAAAACACAATATCGGAAGAATTTCTTTGTAATATAATTAATACAAGTCATCCTGAGATTAATGTTGCTGAATTGATCTTGGCACTAGATAAAAATTTATTACTAGTTAGAATACCTGCTTTTTCAAAGGCAACTAATGAAGTCGTTGGCTTTGATTTTCGCTTTCCATTTCAAAAGTTTAGTGATCATTTACTAGGGAGATATATTTTTAAAAATCTAAGAGATTCAAAAAGAAAACCAGAGAATTTTTTTTCAAAAAAATCAAAAATAGGTAAACTTTTATCAGAAAGATGGAATCTGGGTTTAATTGAAGCGTTATGCATCCAATATCCTGAACAATTTGATGGAGTTGAATTCTTTGAAGTAGCACCTCATATATCTACTTGGATTATGGTTGACGCATTTATTGAAAGCCTTATTTGGCGACGACCCACTTCCTTTGCCAGACAGCCAATTAAAGCATTTGAATATATTAATAAGAGAATTATTAACGACGACGATCGGTTTAATAAACTATTAAATGCTTCTCTAACAATCGCGGGCGTACCGAATCATCCATTTAATGCTCTATTTATTCACAAATATCACTTAAGCCTTACCTTACCAAGTCGCGATGCATATTGGAATCAATTTTTGCATTACCAATATGGGAGTCGTGAATCAGTTGATCGCTTAATAGAATGGGCATGGTCGAATCAAGATCATAGCTTTATAACAG
The DNA here is from genome assembly GCA_016712145.1 of Saprospiraceae bacterium. NCBI lineage: Bacteria > Pseudomonadati > Bacteroidota > Saprospiria > Saprospirales > Saprospiraceae > Saprospiraceae bacterium. Next base: position 815,994 of record JADJRO010000003.1, on the reverse strand, counting down.
ATGATGTTCGTAAGCTTTATTCAATAGCACTTGCTTGGTTTTTGGCAAGTTCAAATAGATTTATAAGAGATCGAACGACCAAAGCTCTTGTATCACTTTTAACAGGAAAATTAAACGTAGTTGTTGAAGTGCTACAACAGTTTAAAGATGTAAATGATCCTTATATAGTAGAGCGTTTGTTTGCTGTTGCTTATGGATGTGCTTTGAGAGACTGTAGCGATAAAATAAATTTAAGAATACTGGCACAATGGTTCATTGAAAATGTTTTTGAAATTACAAACCCTCCAATTAATATTATGATAAGAGAATACGCAAGTGGTGTCATGGAAGTCGCCTTTAGAAAGAAGTTAATTCCCTCAATAACATATCAGAAAACAAAACCCCCTTATAACAGTAGTTGGCCAAAAGTAATATCAAATGAGAAAACTTTAAAGAGAAAGTATCTTTCTAAAAATAACAATTTTAGAGAAAACGGGAATGAACTCATTTGGTCATCAATTATGGCCGGTGATTTTGGTAGATATGTAATTGAGCCTACAATTAATCATTGGTCTGCAAGACGTTTACATTCTAATATCCTGTCTAAAAAAGAATTATATGAAAACTTTAAGAAAGAACTTGAACCTAAGCAGTTGAAGTTATTAAATAAACTTAATCCATATTTGGGAATTGATTTCAGCAAAGTTAAGTTTATTGTTAATACTAAACCACAAGGCATAAAGGCAATGATTGATGATTCAAAATTACAATTTGATATAGAAACCGCAAAACGACAAAAAACAATCCAAGATTTCAAGCAATCTATTTCTACCAAAAACAAGAAGTTTTTTGAAAAATATTTTGAGCCATTTCTAGATAGTATTGGGGAAATTAATGACCCCTTAGATAATTTTGACGTCAATTTAGTTCAGCGTTGGATATTACATCGTGTTGTTCAGCTGGGATGGAATCAAAAACAACATGGGATGTTCGATTCAATTATTAATCGTTCTTATAATTATGGGAGGGATGCTCATAAACCTGAACGCATTGGAAAGAAATATCAATGGATTGCATTATTTGAGATGCTGGGTATGGTGGCAGATAATTTTGAATTTAAAGAAAGTAGCTCGTCTGAAAATCCAACAAAATATATGGGGGCGTGGCAAATATTGAAAAGGGATATTGATCCATCATGTACTTTAAAAAATAAATCAATCAATTTTTCTGAAGAAATTCCAAAATTTAAAATACAAACACCAAAATACAAATCTTGGCAACCTAATAGTCCGATGGAAACATGGATAAAGAGTAGAAGAAATTTACCGAAACCTGACTCAATGGTTGAATTAACGGATACGGATGGGAAAACCTGGATTATTTTAGAAGGCTTCTATCAATGGCAAGAAGAAATACCTCTCGAATACAAAAAAAATGATCTTCCAAAAAGAACCCTTTATTATATGTTCAAAAGTTATTTGATAAAAGATGAGTATAAAGATGTATTTTATAAATGGGGAAATAAACAAAAATTCCAGGGAGGTTGGATGCCAGAATCCGATTATTTTATTCAAGTATTTATGGGAGAATACCCATCTTACCAATCATTTTTAGAGAACAGGCCAAATACATGGATTGAAGAAATTATTGATAAAAAACATAAACTACCTGCACCTTTATTAATGACCGACGAGTGCTATGGCTATGAGGGATCAACGCGTGATTGTTCTTTAGATGAGTCTCTAATGGTTAATCTTCCTTCAAAATTGATTATTGAAAAAATGAATTTGCATAATAAGTATTGTGATGGTCGTTTTTATAATGGAGAAGGTGACCTTGTAGTATGTGATGCTCATGCCTTCAATACTAAAACAAAATATTTAATAATGAGGAAGGATAAGTTGATTGCTCTCCTGAAGAATGAAAAATACGCAATATTTTGGACACTACTTGGCGAAAAGAATATCATAGGTGGTAGTCAGATTAATCAACTTTATGGGTCGCAAGAAATAAGTGGTTTCTATACCGTTGGAATAGATGAAAAACTAAAAGGAAAAATGAGTACAACAATTAAATTTCCAAAAATTTATTCTAGGCATTAGAATCTTAAAAGCGATTGATATTTCGACTTTTCTATTATTTCATCAACTGTTCCGGTATTATTTTGCCGAATTGGCAAATCGTTTCCTTTTGTTATATTTTCTTTGTTTCTTTTGTTATATGCACTTTTGTGCACTGGCCCAGTATCACTTTGTGCACTGGTTGATGTCGAAAAGTGCACTGGATTTAGAGCATAATACAAAATTGACTTACCCTTTCGATCGAGTGAGTTTTTAAGCGATTGGTTGTTCTGGTCGGTTATTGCAATTAAATCCTTTTCTGAGAGCATTTTGAGCGTTTTAGATATGATCCTGGGTGCCAGTCCGGTCTTATCCCTAAATTGACTTTGCGTTATTCTATCTCTGGTTTTCCGGTTACCAGTTGATTTATCAATCCATCCTATGGTTTGTCGGATGATAATGAGAAGAATTTTGACTTCGGCTCCAGTAAGATTGGGTAGATGCTTATCAAAGAGAATATTTGGCATTTGTGTATGTTGAAATATCATAGTTCTTGTTCATCATTACTCTCAGGTAATAATTCAAAATGCTTCAATATTTCATCCAATAAGTTCTTCATGCTTTCTCGGAGCTGTGGTGTGTCTTCAACCACTTGCAAAAAGTTGTCATTTGCGTCATATTTTGATATACAGGCATGAACATCGGATTGGTCATCAAGAGAATTTGCCATAGTGGCAATTTCTGCTGTACATTTTCGAGGGTCGTTCCGTTCGTGCCGACCTGATGAAAAATTCCACCGATTCGCTATCTCGGTAAACGGAGATTGCATTGTAATTGTTAGCTTTCTTCCTTCAATTCCAAAGTTCGAGGTGATAGAATTGATAATTATTCTTTTTTCTTCAACAATACTGTTTACATACGATTTTTTAACGTTATTTATCAGTTCGAGGAAATATTTAGCCTTTTTGAAAATAGCCTCTTTTTGATTTGAAAGATGACTCCTTTTATTTATTAATTCTTGTTGCTCAATTAGTAGCTCCTCTTTTTTTTCTTCAAACTGATCCTTATTTAACACATTATCAAGGTAAGCATCGGTAAGTCGTCCTAATTTTTGCGATAATTTATTTTCTTGTAATTTTAAAGAATCTTCAATATTGGCTTGAGTTGTTGACCAATTATTTTGCGATTGTTCTAGAAGTTCGTTTAATACTTTATCTTCCAAAGGTTGAAGCTTTACTTGTTCAAGTGAATTGATCAAAAACTTTTCTATGCGCTCTTCACGAATAGTCTTAGTTGGACAGCCTTTAGTTTGGCATCGATAATAAATATGCCCTTTTTGCTTTTCACCAATTAGAGAATATCCACAATCAACACATTTTACTAACTTACGAAACAAAAACTGATGTTTAATATTTCTCGTGTTGGTTTTACCTCTCAACACACTTTGTACTTCAGAGTAAAGTTTAGAAGAAATTAAAGGCTCGTGTTTACCCTGAAATGTTTTACTTTTTATTTTCATTACTCCTGTATAATATGGGTTGTTTAGAATCTTAGATATTCCGGTCAAATACAAAAAATTACCCCGTGTATTTCTCAATCCAAGTTTTTTCATTATTTCCGTGAGTTGTTCGAGACTATAATTTCCGGTTGCGTATAATTCAAATGTCTTTCTAACTAATGGGCCTTGCATTTTATCAACTTTTTTTAATTGACCTCGACCGGCATCTAAGTATCCTATAGGAGCATTGAATGGATAGATACCTTGTTTTAAACGGCCATATAAGCCCTTAATAGCCTCATCACGAAGATTTCTGATATAATCTGATGCAATGACCGCTTGGATGTCGGCAGCAAGACGACCACCTCGTGTATCCATATCAAGACTTTCGTGCGCAAAATGAATCTCAAATCCCTGATCCATTAAATCACCTAATATTGCCCAATCCTTTAGGTTACGAGCACTTCGATCAATTTTGTGAATTATAACTCCATGAGATTTACCAGATTTAATTAATTTCATCATTTGAGTAAACAGAGGGCGTCCTTGCTTTGCAGCAGTTTCTTGCTCCTCAAACCACTTAATAATATTCAATTGGTGCTTTTCCGCATAGCGAATTATCGCTTCTTTTTGTTCTTGAAGCGATACCCCTGTCCCTTGTTTGACGGTTGATACCCGTATATATCCATATACATTTTTCATATTGATTTAACACCTTACCATATTTATTGCTAATCATCAATGCAAATTAGATCTTTGCCCTCTTGTTCTAATCGATCACAAATTGCCTTTACTACCAATAGGTAGTTTCTGAAATTTTGTTCTGCTTCCAACAATTCTTCTTCCGTTTTCCCTTGACTGAGGTCGCGAACGAATTGAATGGGTTTTAATTCTTTATTCTCATTATCCATAAAACTATTTTAAGGGTTCTTTTTCGAGGAATATAGACGGTATTAATTGCCATTTTGGCAAGTGCCGATGTGGCAATTAATACCGTCTATATGAGTTCGATCGAAACAACTATGATAGTAAAATGGAAAATCAAACCCTAAACAAAAACATTACATACTTTGCAAAAGTCGGATGGCGAAGCGACCAGCGACTTTTTGGTATTAAACAAGCAGATAGGTTAATGCACACGTACATAATCGGTAAAACCGGAACCGGAAAATCTACATGTTTAGAAACAATGATTATGCAAGACATTCAAGCAGGAAGAGGATGCTGTTTACTAGATCCTCACGGCGATCTTGTTGAAAAAATTGTGAAGTCAATTCCAGAAGAGCGTAAGAAAGATTTAATCTATTTCAATATTGCTGATCCTAAATTGAATTTGAGATACAATCCATTTAAGCGAGTAAGTATTGAAAAAAGGTCTTTGGTTGCATCTGGCATCTTAGATGTATTCTCCAAGCTGTGGGATAGTGCCTGGGGAGTGAAATTGGAGCATATTCTTCGTCATGCAATTCTAACATTACTCGACCAACCGCAAGCAACGATTGCAGACATTGTTGAGATTTTACTTAACAAGGACTTCAGAAAAGAAGCCCTTCGATATGTCAAAAGCGAAAGCGTCAAGAAATTCTGGAAACGTGAATTTCCAGAATATATGAAATATGATTTATTACCGGTAATGAACAAGATAGGTGGAATGTTGGTGCATCCGGCAATTAGACGAGTTTTGATTGAAAACACAGAAGAAGTTTCGCTACGCAAAGCAATGGATGAAAAGAAAATAGTTCTAGTTAATCTCTCTAAAGGACATGTCGGAGCTGATGTATCCCATATTTTAGGTGCTCTTTTTATCACCTCAATTGCTTCGGCTGCTTTCAGTCGTGTGGATACTCCTGAAGAAAACCGGATTCCATTCATGGTTTACATGGATGAGTTTCACAACTTCACTACATTATCCTTAGTCAATATGTTTTCAGAACTACGCAAATTCAAAGTCGGTATGACATTAGCACATCAATACATGAATCAATTAGATGATGATATTAAAAGCGCAGTGCTTGGTAATGCCGGAACTGTTATTTCCTTTAGAATCGGAACGGAAGATGCAATGCACATGGCGAAAGAAATGTATCCTGAATTTGATGTTGAAGATTTTATTAATCTTCCTAACTACAAAATTTATTTAAAACTGATGATTGATGGAAAACCTAGTAGACCATTTAGCGCCCTTACCACACTGCATCATAGTATGTAATTTGGCTAAAAAAGGAAGCTTAAACTCCATACGGTTAATCGCATGGATTCAAATGTCAAAAACAGAACAAATAATAAGGATTTTATTCCAATGTTTTGCTTGTTGCAAAAAATCGGTACGACAAACCAAAAGTTGCAGAAAATTCAGAACCAACCTGTGACTTGGTTACATATTGATAAACGGGAATATCAGTTAGTGCGTACACAACAAACTTTCCATGTGTCAGACTAAGTTGTGGTGCAATAAAAATCTTTTTATAGCCAGTAGCTTCCGGATCATAATTTGGATAAGCATTAAGCAGAATCGTTTCATTGAGTTTCATTTTATCCACCCATTCCCCTCTCACTTGAAGTGTTACTCCCAGATTTTCAAAATAGGTTCTACTTACAAACAAACCAAAACTTGCATAATCGCCTAGTTTTTCTCCGATTGGATTCCAGCCTTTTTTAATGTACAGGGCATTTGCAAAAATGCGGAAGTTTTGCAATGGATATGATCTTGCTCCAAAAAGATAGAAGATAATGTCCTGGGCTCCCGATGAAAGCTGCACTGCCTGTGGGTTTGTTACATAAAATGTTTTACCTGAAAATGGTTCTATATTCCCCGTTGAATCATTATAACTTCCCAATGGAATTTTATAAGCTAAACCTAAAGTTAATTCGGTACGATGATTTTCTTCCGTTCGATTGATGATATCGTATCGTGGAAAGAAAATCAGATCTCCAATTCCAGAAGATGAATAAGTAGTCGAAGGATTATTATTTAAACCGACTTCCTTTTTTGAAAAATAATAGCCGCTTTCTAAGGACATGGTAAAATTGTAGCTAACACCATATGCTAACCTGAAGTATTGATAAGAGCTACTAAAATTGTCAAAATACTTTTGCTCATCTCTTGCATCACCTTTGTAAAATTGGCTGGTATTTATAAATTGAAAATTTGTATTCAGCTCGACTTGTCTTTCCAACAATACACCCTGGGAAGCACCACCTGCAATCGGGCTTCCACTGCCGCCTGCGCAACATTGCGCAAACAAAGATTTTGTACCTGAAAGTAAGCACAGTAAGAATATTAATTGAAACTTCATGTAAAGTCAGCAATAATTTTTTTTGGTCGTAAGGATGAACCACAAAACATACCCAATATACTTTTCAATAAACTGCCAAATCTTAATCTTAAAAGAAGAATTAATGCGCTACAGAGAATTTAGCTAATTTGCTTTTGTTTTCATAGGACAATTTAACAAAATAAATACCCTGATTATAGTTTGCCATATTTACGTTCAATGAATTCTCTCCGCTTGCAAGTTTTCCTGAAAAAACAGTTTGTATCAATTTACCTTCTACATTTAACAAATCCATTTTTACATTGGCTGCTTTTTCAAGATTGAAGCTAACTACTGTTGATTCTTTTACGGGATTCGGTGAAATTGTTAAAGTTGATTCGGTATTGTTCTGATCCGATGTTCCTGTGAGTATTAATGCAGTATTAATAGCTTTTTGGAGATTGGTTGGATTTACAGTATTATTTACATTGTAATATACTTTATGATCATTTCCAGCCACTACAACAATTTTAGGCATTCCATCCGAACCATAATCGCTCATTTTTATTTTTGAATTGGAAAATCTCAAGGAGTACGAATTTTGCTCAATTCCATTCGAAGTACACCAGCTACCCAATGATTGGCAATTGGTATTTGCATAGTCGTCCACCATATAATAGTATACTTTGTTTGGATTGCTTACCTGGAAGTCTTTGACGATATTGTAAGCTGTGATTGCAGGACCTGTGCAGGCACCACAGGGCATTACCCAAACCATGACGATCACTTTTCCAGAGTCAAGGTCTTTAAAAAGCTCATGCGAAACGCCCGAACAATCATTTGCGGTAAAGTTGGTAGCATTGGTCTGAGCCATAATCATGGCGGTAAACGCTACAAAAAGCACAGAAAGTAATTGATTTTTCATTTTCCTAAATTTATGAACTCAAATATAAAAAGCTATGGAGCCTATTTTTCTCTTTCGACAAGTTTTTAATTACTTCACAGAATAGAATATTACTTTATGGTCTTAATGATCCTTTTTGTAGTCGAATAGTTTGAAGCACTTGCTCATTCGGGCCTATTAGTTTTATAAAGTAAAGTCCATCCATCAAATGGCTAGTGTTATAACTTTTTCTTTGCATCGCTTCAAACGAAGTCACTTTTTTGCCCAATATGGAATACAAATCAATCCTGGTAAGCCCCTGGTTATAATCAACAAAGAATTCATTGTAAGTAGGGTTCGGATACACTTTGATTTCAATATTCTTAACCTCGTTATTGGAAACGATTTTATTAAACAAGTAATCGACTTTTAGCTTTTTGGATGTATCTTCTTTTTCATAGACCCACATTACAATATGTGCTGCTCCATCAGTGCCATCATCCGTAACATACACGTCTAAAAGGGTTGAATCATTTGCTTTAATTACATTTGGATAGTTGTCCGGGCATTTACCAACTAGAGGACTGTAACACAAATTTGCATCGCATATATACGTATTCCAATCCACCGGTAATTGAATAATTTCGCGGATCCAGGACACTTTTATGGTACCGTTCGTATTATTTTTAACAGTGCCATGTGCCTTGTGACTTGTCATGTCAGGAATGAAAGAAATGCTATTTGGATTAGGCGTCACAATGAACCTTTGATTTTGTGCAAAAAGTCCATTCGTACATAAAATACAGATAATCAAGTAAATATATTTCATTGGTCTTGATTTTTTTTATACAATTGTAAAGATAATTATTTCATAAGACTTAGCAAAGCGACCCCTAATAAAATGTTTGAGTTCTCATCCTCAAACAAGATTGTTTTGAGCTGTCATATTACTATAGAAAATAGCGATTTGGAGAATTCTCATTAATACATCTAATTGCAATTGCCTAAAGAATTAATATTACGAAATATATTATTTGTTTCATTTTAGTTTTATTTTTAAATTATTTATGATTGCATGCTGCAATTCAGTTTATAGTTTTATCCCAACACTTATATATGCAGCTCTACCTTCTCCAGGTATCAAGCCTGGTCCAGGATTACCACCTGCTCTCCTCGTTGCGTATATTTCGTCAAACATGTTGTTTAAGCCCACTCTTACATTGTAATTTTTAAGAAATCGGTATTCAACCGATAGATCGTAGATGTTGTACCCTTCAACTTTTCCATTTGTACCTGTGGCATTAGGTGTTTCGGTATTGGTAGCATCTGTAAATACACTTGAAGAAATTCTTGTTTGAATCGTTGCGGTAAATCCATCATTATTATAGCTTAGTCCAATATTATGTATGTTTTTTGGAGCGTATTCCACCAATTTGTTTTTTAAATTTTCTTCTATAATAATTACGTTCGGGGCAGTTCCAGTAATTTTTGTGGTTTTAAAATCTGAATATTTTGCATCAATAAATGCCAGGGAGGCAAACACGTTAATGTTACCAACTAAATTTTGAATGTGCAGAACTTTTGAAATATTTAAGTTTACATAAGCTTCGAAACCAGTATTAAATGATTTGCCTAAATTAGTTCTAAACTGATAAGTTGCTTTTGTTGGGTCGTTATCCGCATATCTTCTTATTATACCAATTCTGTCATTATACTGAATCCAGAAATAACTGACATCAAAATCCAATACATCAGAAAATAAAGAACCTCTATAACCAAAATCCATATTGTAACCGTTGGCATCCTTAAGATTTTGATCTATCACATCTGTTGTTGCAGGAGGAACCATATCGGAGAACAAAACCGGACGATAGGCTTGTGAGAAATTAGCATAAAAATTCGTAGTATTTAGTTTATACTGTGCACCTAGAGCTGAAAGAAATACTTGCCTCGATATGGTTTGTGGAATCACATTTACATCTGCTCCAATTTCTATGTTTAATCTTCCCTTTATCTTAGAAACAATATTTTCAATGCGAAAGCCGGGAGTGATGCTAAACTTATCTGTTATTTTTATTTGATTTTCTGCAAATAATGCAATATTATCAGTAGTAAATTCCAAATCAGTTGGGAATTTATCAGTTAATAAATCGATATTATAATCAAAACCTGTATCTCCTTTTCCTTTTTGTCTTCTGGTTGTATTTGCAATATAATACCTAGCACCTATAGCCAGATTATTATTTAATTTCCCTAATTTATATTGGTATAACATTCGCAATTCCGCACCGATATTTTTATACTCATCTCTATCAACTTGCCTGTTGTTGTAATCATTTAGGGCAATATTTATACTGTCTTTTATATTAGGTGTAGCTAAAAAACCAATACTATTTCGTTCAGCTATTAAAGCAAATACTTTAGTGTTTAGGCTTAGTTTGTTGCTTATTTTAGTATCAAAATTTAAAGCAAATAAATTCCAGGGAGCACTAAACCAATTTCTTTGTCTTACTGATTGTTGACTATTTTGTTTGAATTGTACATCCGTAAGTCCACCTGACTGTTGAATTTCGTATGCCATATTGGTATATTCAGCAGAAATACTTGTATTCTCGGAGAACTTGTATTTTAAAAACGCGTAACTGTTGGATACTTCATATCTTCCATTTTGTCGCCAACCATTTCCTTTCCTGCTTTGGTTGAAAACATTGTAACTAATTTTTTTCGTCTTACCGCTTATTGAATTATAAGTACTAATCAGACCATTACTACCCAATGTATTTTGTGATTGAAAAGTAAATGGTTTATCACCATTTTCCCTTTTTAAAATGTAATTGAGAAGACCGCCAAATTGAGGCCCAAACTGTAATGCAGCACCACCTCTTACTATTTGTATTTTCTCGACTGCTTCCATTGGTGGATTATAATAAGATTCGGGATAACCAAACACATCGCTGGAGATATCGTATCCATTTTGCCTTGTATTAAATTCCCAACTTCTATTGGGGTTTAATCCTCTGACACCTACAGCTATTTGTATACCAGAGCCATCATTTTCCCAAATACTAACACCTGGCACTCTTGAAAATATTTGTCGTGAATTATTTGTAGTCAGATTAGCATCAATTTTTGATAACCTTATTACTTCATTCTTTTTGCCAGAAAAAAGTGCAGTTTCTTCGATATCATTCAGTCGTTCAGGAACTGGCAGTTTATCAATTATTATTACTTCTTTGAGTGTTGCATCAGGTATTGTATCATGTGCAATAGCTATGGCAAACTGGAAAAGAAATAGTCCAGTGAAAATGATTGTATATGTATTCATTATTTAATTAATTTGTTAATCTTCACTCAAAATTAATTCATTACCAAATGAGTAATTTGTGAAGTTGGTAAAACAAGTTGTCCAAAACGGAATTACTGTAGTCTGAGTTCATTGTCACACTTCAATTTATTGCGACTATTGTATACAGCAACCAAAGGATTATTCAGTGATTTATAAATTGACAATGTATTATTCAAATTTCATCAGGTTTAAACTAATCAAAATTACAATCAATGTCACTCCAACATCCGCAGCAATTGCTAATACCAAATTGCTGAAACCAACTAATGCCAGAATAATAAAAACAACTTTTACAAGTATGGCAGCAATCGTATTAAATTTTATGGTATTGACTGTTGCTTTGCTCAATCGAATGAGAAATGGGATGAGTGAAAGCTTATCGTTCATCAATGCGATGTTTGCAGTTTCAATAGCAGTATCACTTCCGGCAGCACCCATTGCGATACCCACAGATGAGAGTGCCAATGCCGGTGCATCGTTTACACCATCTCCTACCATGGCTACATTTTTATATTGAGACGTAATTTCTTTGACGCGCGTTACCTTATCTTCCGGTAACAATCCGCCGTAAAACTTTTTAATACTTACAATCTGTGCAACATATTTTGCTGAGGCTTCTAAATCACCTGTTAGCATGATAGGCTCAATGTTCATTTCGATTATTTTTTTGAGTGCGTCGATACTATCTGGTTTTATTTCATCCATTAAACCAATAATACCCGCTACTCCTTTTCCGAAGCTAACTACGACACTTGTTTTTCCTTGCTCAGAAAGTTGTTTGACTATTTCTATGGCTTCATCGCTTACTGGTTGGTGTTCACTAATAAAATTGAGTTTACCAACAAATATGGTTTCATCTTCACATACCAAACATTTTGCCATGGCGCCTTTACCAATGATACTTTCAAATTTTTCAGTTTTATGAATTTCAAACCCTTCTTTCCGGGCTGCATCAACAATAGCTTGTGCCAAAGGATGTTCGCTAAAAATTTCTGCACCGGCACTACAGGCCAAAAGTTCTTCCCGACTGGTTCCTTGTAAGGGAAAGACATCTGAAACAACCGGATTGCCATATGTGATTGTTCTTGTTTTGTCCAGGCAGATCGCCTTGATATGAGCCAATGCTTCAAGATATTTTCCTCCTTTCACAAGTGCGCCTTTTGATGAGGCGTTACCCAACGCGGCATAGATTGCTACTGGTGTCGATATCACCAATGCACAAGGGCAAGCGATGACCAACAATGTAATTGCTTGTTCCAGCCAATGGTTTAAATCCTGATTCAAAAGAAAAACTGGAATGATAAAAAGTAAGCTTGCTATAACTATAATAGATGGCGTGTAAATTTTTGCAAAACGCTGAATGAATTTTTGTGTAGGACTCTTGTTAGCGCTCGCTTCAAAAGTAAGCTGAATGATTTTAGAAAAAGTCGTATCAGCAGAAAGCTTAGTGGTTTTGATTTCTATAAAACCACTTTTGTTGAGCGTACCGGCAAATACAGTGTCGCCCTTGTATTTATCTTTTGGAATTGCTTCTCCTGTGATCGTAGCCTCATCAATGGCTGATTCTCCTGACTCAATAATTCCATCAAGAGGAATCATGTCATGTGGTTTTACCTGAATGATGGTATTTATCTGAACTTTATCAATTGGGATTTCTGTTTGACTTTCTTTTACAAATGCAGTTTTAGGCGATTTAGAAATGAGTTCATCCAAAGCGGACTTGCTGTTTTCAATACCGATTTTTTCAAGGCGTTCACCCAAAACATAGAGTACTATGACTACAGCAGCTTCGGGGTATTCTCCAAGATAAAAAGCACCAACAACCGCAATGAGCATGAGTAAACTGATGCTGCTGAAATTGAGTTTTACGAGTGCTTTTAATCCGCTCCAAATTACAGGATGCCCAATGCCAATAATGAATGCGGCAAAAATGAAAGGAGCATAGGGCATTGGTATGTGAATGCCAAGAAGAGATAACACTTCCAATGCAATCACGATGGCGATCGCAATCAAAAGGAAGATGAATTTATTGTCGTGTAATGGAAGTTTCATTGGCTTGAAGTTTTTTTCTTCATTTATTCAATTAGGCCCCGACAGAGGAGTCGAAACCTCTGATCTTTTTTGCATCATTAAGAGCAAAAAATGTTTTACATTTAAACTATTGGGGTATATAAAGGATCATTTAATGATTATGACCATCTCCTTCCTTATGATTATGACCATCTCCTTCTTTATGTTCGTGAACCTCCTTCAAATCGGAATTGCACACAGGACATTTACCAGGTTTCTCATAGGTTTTTCCTTTCTCGCAATCATTGGCACATTGATAAACGTGATGATGTGCCTCACCTTCTTTGTGTTCGTGCTTAGATTGCTTGTTTTCTTTTTTTGTTTCGGCGTTTCCGCAAGATGTAAATCCAAATGCTATAGCAGTGAATAACATCATAATAAAAAATACTTTTGTTTTCATTTTTTAACTATTTAGTTATTAATAATTTTTAATTGAATTAATGAGCATGCCCTTCACCTTTATTCGTCATTTTTGCTAAAATAAAAAAAGCACCATTGGTGACAATTTTTGAATTAGGCGGAATTTCTCTTAACAAAGTGATTTCGCTGTAGCCCACATCGGAGGTGCCTTTACGAACGGGAATTTTTTCAAACGTCGTTCCTTCCTCTCTTTGTGCACCTTTTTCCTTATGTGTACCTTTTTCTTTATGATCTCTTTCTTCCTTTTCGCTATGCTGATGTCCATGCTCGTCATGTTCATGTGTTTCTCCGGGTTCTTTATGTTCGTGATGTTCTTCTTCAGCATGTGCATCTGAGACAATGAAGATGTAATCCTGCCCCTCATGATTGATAATGGCAGTTGTTGGGACCGCGTCTACATTAGCATTTTCCAGACTTACCAAGGCAGTAATGGACATACCATCAATGAGCCCTTTTTTGTTGCCTTGTACTTTTGCGTGTACTGCTATCGCTTTGTTGGCTTGTTCAAACGTATTGCTTATACTAAAAACCACGGCGTCATATTCCTTACCCGGGTTATTGGTAAGAGTAAAATGGATAGTCTGCCCTACTTTTAATTTTGCCAAATCCTTTTCATAAACATATAAATCCAGATGCAATTGACTATTGTCCACTATTTCGGCAATCGAGTTATTTGCTTCAACAAAACTGCCGATGTTTACCATTACATTGCTAATGGCACCATTAATCGGACTTGTTATACTTACAACTGTCTGTATGTTTTCGCTAGTGAGTGCGGCGGTGCTAATACCGATTGACTCAAGCTGCTTCTTCAAACTTGCCTTACGTGCACTTAATGTTTTTAGTTCGGCCTCACTTGATTGTAGGTTTTTTAATGCTCCTGCGTTTCCTTCCTGCAATTCTTTCTGACGATTATATTCGTGTTGCGCTAAATCTGCTTTTGCCAACACAGAAATATATTCTTCCTGCATTGCAATAAAAGCGTTATTTGTGATCCTGGCGATAGTTTGTCCTTTTTTTACAGGATTACCTGTCTGAATCAAAATAGATTTGATAACACCACCCATCATGGCTGTGGCTGTAGCTTTGTTTTGATTTGGCACCTTTAATATGCCATTGGCTTTTACTGAAGCAGTGAGTTGCTTTTTCTCAATACTACCCAATTCGATTTTTATGGATTTCATTTGTTCGGCGGTGAGCATAGTCGTATTGGTGTTTTCATGCTCATCATGGTGTCCTTCTTCTCCATGCGCAGTTTCTTCGCCGTGATTATGTGGATCAACCTTCTTACGATCGCCACATGAAGAAAGTAACAAGCTCATTGTTGCAATAGATATGATTAAAATAAACTTATTCATCTTGAACTATTTTATTTGTTGATTATGAAATTAATATTAATTACCGATTGATTCAGTTGGTTTACCGATTGCAGAGCATTGAGATGAACATCGATTGCGGTTTGCAATGCCTGGGTATATTCGATGTAACCTATGTCGCCACTTCTAAATCCTATCCTTGCTGTATTGATGATGATGTCTACATTGGGGATTGCAATTGATTTATAATAATTGTATTGGGAGTAATTTTGATTGTACTGCTGAAAGGCGTTTTCCAATTGCAATTGCAATACCACCGCTCCGCTCTCGGCTTCTTTTAGTAAAGATTGCTGTTTGTAATTGAGTGATTTAATTTTTGCAGAGTTGCTGAAAAATGTAAGGGGAATGTTGATGCCAATATTTATTCCCTGAAAGCGTTTGCTTCGGTCAAAAAACACATCTTCCCCATCTACCATTTGTGTTCCAATTAAAGATTGATTGAAATAACCAACTGTAAAATCGGGTAATACTGCTGATTTTTCTACTCTTTTGTTTTGTTCTGCAATGATTGCTTGCTGATACATTAATTTAATGGAAGGATTATTATTAATCAGCGAAGTATCTAAGTTGTTGCTTATGGTTAATGGCTCAAATGTTTCATTCTCGCTGATTTCAAAATTTTCATCCGTATTCATCAGTACTTTTAGAGAATTGTATGCCATTGCATATTCGGTTTCGTTTTGTTTGAGCAGAAGTGAAAGCTGTCCCCGTTTGGTTTCGGCCGTTGTCTTTTCTAATAAATTGGTTTCACCTGACTTATATCGCAGTGCAGCAGCTTTCACAAAATCGTTCAGCAAGCTGTCTAAAGATTGCAATTGCTTTTTGGCTGATTGCAAATACAACAACTGATAGAAATTAGATTGTACCTGTGCTTTATCAGGTTAATGGTAGCTTGCTGCCGCAGTTCACTTCCTAGTAATTCCGCTTTATACAAGCGGGTTTTAAGCAGTAAAGTAAGTGGGAAATGGAATGGTTTGTGAAATCTCAAATGCATTATCCTTTTGTATGCTATTGAACTGTCCGTACTGAAAGTTGATTTCTGTCTTTGGTAGTTCAAACACCGATTTCCGTAATGCGCTGGAAGATTGTACGCTTAGTTGTTGCGATTGCAATTCCAGGTTATTTTTTAACGCCGTAGATATAGCATTCTCAACCGTAAGGGTTTTTGGCAATGCTTGTGAATGGATATCACTGAAAGAGAATATCGCAATCAATAAAATAATTTTAGTCATAACTCCTTATAAATTTTACTTTTTTTAGAAAACAAAATATATAGCAATGGCAATACAAAAAGGGGTAAGAAATGTTGCTGTGATAAGTCCGCCAATTACAACGGTGGCCAATGGTTTTTGAACCTCAGCGCCGGCACCATGCGAAAGCGCCATCGGCAAAAATCCAGTGAGGCTACCGTAGCAGTCATTAACACAGGCCGCAATCGGATTTTAGTGCCTTCCTTTATTCTTTGCAGAATGTCAGTAACTCCTTCTTTCTCCAATTGATTAAATGTGCCGACTAATACAATTCCATTCAAGACAGCCACTCCAAACAATGCAATAAATCCTACCCCTGCAGAAATGCTAAAAGGCATGTCACGAATCAATAATGCAAAAACACCGCCGATAGCAGCCATTGGTATAGCTGTAAAAATGAGCGTTGCTTGTGAAATAGATGTGAATGTAAAATAGAGTAGCATAAAGATAAGTGCAAGAGCAACCGGTACAGCAACCATCAATCGTGCTGATGCTGCTTGTAAATTTTCGAATGTTCCTCCATAGGTATAATAATATCCTTCCGGTAATTTTACTTTTTCATCCAATTGTTTTTGAATGTCAGTGACCACACTAGCCACATCTCTACCTTTGACGTTAAAACCCACTACAATTCTACGCTTTCCATCTTCACGACTTATTTGTGCCGGACCCAATTCCATTTTTATTTCTGCAACCTGGGATAATGGAATTTGAGTTCCGTTAGCGGTGGGTATATACAAATGACTTACGTCTTCTATATTGTTTCTGTGAGTACTGTCCAAGCGGACCACCAAATCGAATTTTCGTTCATTTTCAAATACAACGCCCGCTTCACCACCTGCAAAAGCGGTGCTGACAATATGATTAATGTCCTCAATATTTAAACCATTGTTTGCAATTTGCGCACGATTATAGTTGATAACAATTTGTGGCAGACCTGCCACTCGTTCAACACTGGGTTCTGTGGCGCCTTCCACATTATTGACAACCGCATTTACTTTGTTGGCATACTTTAAAAGGGTGTCCATATTTTCGCCAAATATTTTTACTGCTACATCTTGTCTTATGCCTGTCATTAGCTCATTAAAACGCATTTGTATAGGTTGACTTTTTTCAAAGAATACTCCGGGAATGTTTTCTAATTTTCATAAATTTCATCCGCCAGCTCATCATAAGAAATATCCCGTTTCCATTCACTTTTGAGGTTTGAGTATAATCATCATATCACTGGCTTCAGGTGGCATTGGGTCTGTAGGCACTTCAGCACTTCCTGTTTTACCTACCACCATTTTGACCTCATCAAATTCTTTGATTAGCCGGAAGCCTGCATCGATGTTTCTATACTTTGCGATAATGATGTGCCTTGGATAAGATGCAATGAAATGCAAAATCGCCTTCTGCCAATGTTGGAATAAATTCGCCACCCATTCTTGAAAAAATAACAGAAGTAATAATAAATATTGCAACAGTTAATCCAACCACATAAAGTTTAGCTTTGATAGCCATTTGCAAAAGTGGTGCATAAATACGCTGAAAAAATTCCATCATTCTGTCGCTGAAAGTTCGTTTGTGTGAAACATTTTTTGATAAAAACTGTGCACACATCATTGGTATATATGTAATTGATAAAATCAAAGCACCAAAAATTGCAAAACCAACTGTCTGTCCCATTGGTCTGAACATTTTACCTTCAATACCTATGAGAGTAAGTATTGGTATATATACTATCAGGATAATGATCTCACCGAATGCAGCACTGTTTCTGATCTTTGAGGCCGATTTGAAAACTTCCGCATCCATTTCAGCCTGACTAAGTCTATCAATTCTTTTGCGTAAACCCAGATGATGCATCGTGGCCTCTACAATTATTACGGCACCATCTACAATCAAACCAAAATCAATTGCACCCAAACTCATCAAATTTGCGCTCACGCCAAATACATTCATCATTCCCAATGCAAACAACATGGATAAAGGAATGGCTGATGCTACAATCAGTCCTGCACGAAGGTTTCCCAGGAATAAGACCAAAATGAAAATTACAATCAATGCTCCTTCAATCAGGTTTCTTTCAACAGTTGAAATTGCACGATTTACTAAGTCGGTTCTGTCTAAATAGGGTTCTATGACTATATCAACCGGTAGTGATTTTTGAATGGTTTGCATTTTCTCTTTCACACGGTTTACGACTACAGCGCTATTTGCACCTTTCAGCATCATCACTACACCACCAACTGCATCAACTTCACCATTAAAAGTAAGTGCTCCGTAACGAACTGCAGATCCGAAACGAACATCGGCCACATCTTTAATTAAAATGGGAATCCCGTTGGGGCTATTCTTAACTGCAATATTTTTGATATCATCAAAAGAACCAATCAATCCTACTCCGCGAATAAAATAAGCATTCGGCTTTTTGTCAATGTATGCTCCGCCGGTGTTTTCGTTGTTCTGTTCTAAAGCCGTAAAAATTTCAGGAATGCTTATCCCCATTGCAATCATACGGTCCGGATTGACAGCTACTTCGTATTGTTTAAGTTGTCCTCCAAAACTATTTACATCTGCAATGCCAGGTGTACCATACAATTGACGCGCAACAATCCAGTCCTGCATCGTGCGCAGATCCATTGCTGTGTATTTATTTTCACTACCCTTTTTTGGGTGAATGATATATTGGTATACCTCCCCTAAGCCCGTACTAACAGGCGCTAATTCAGGAGTACCAATTCCCTCAGGAATCTTTTCTTCTGCTTCTTTTAGTTTTTCATTAATGAGTTGCCGTGCGAAATAGATGTCCACTTTGTCATCAAATACAGCAGTAATTACTGAAAGCCCAAAACGAGAGATACTACGCAGCTCCACCAAATCCGGTAAGTTGGCTACGCTTTGTTCGATAGGGTATGTCACTAATTGTTCGACTTCCTGTCCGGCAAGAGTTGGACATAGTGTTATTATTTGAACCTGGTTGTTGGTGATATCAGGAAGGGCATCAATGGGTAATTTACCCGCACTCCAAACGCCCCAAATAATGAGAGCAAATGTCATCAAGCCAATGATGAATTTATTATGTATGCTAAAAGCGATGATTTTATCTAACATATTTTAATCAGTATAATGAATGAAAAATTGATTACTTAAAAAGCAGAAGCGCTTTAAGTAATTTAAATTATGTCCAATTAAGGACATTCATAAATTCACTAACTGATTTTGGGCGGCTGCCAAATGTGGAAATACTCCACAGAAAGAAAGGTTTGATTAAAAACTGGAAAGCCTTTAGAGTGGACCGGAACTATATCAGAAAAAGTCACCAGATCATACAAGTTAATTACGGAAGTACCACAGCAAGAACAAATGCAAAAAGGGGTACAAGATTCTTTATCATTATCATGATGATCGTGGTCAGCATTTTCTGAAATGCTTATTTTCTGCAGATCATTACATTCATCCCCATCCCCACAAGGCACTAAAGCCAGCAGGAAAATATAGATACTGAAAGTGAACGCAAAAATTTTCATGGCTGCGAAGATAAGGACAAAGTCTTTAGTCTGTTGGCTATAAGATGAAATTAGCTTGTGAATAATGAAAATTAACGTAATCCTAAGGTTTTAAGTCTCTATTATGATTTTTCTACTCATTCTTGTCGACTTTTGGTTCTGCCGGTGCACAACAACCAACGGTTTCCCCACTTTTTAATGCCGACATTAAAAAATAGGAACCTTTTACTCCCGTACATGCTCCGCATGGCATGACCCAAACCATTACGACTATTTTTCCGGAATCAAGTGTATTAAAAAGATCATGAGGCACTCCTGAACAATCATTGCAGGTGAAGTTGGTGGCTTTTTCTTGTGCCATGATAATTGTTGAAAAAGCAACAATAATTATATAAAGTATATGTATTTTCATGAATTGTGGGCTGCAAATTTAAGGTTAATATTGTAAATATTTTTATTGAGTAAATAATTAATTAGGCTTAAAGGACTAAATTTATATAGCCATACCACCTGCGATAGAGGTTTTAATTCCTCTTAAACAGCATTCTGCATATGAAGATTTAAAGCGAATAAGGTATAAAAAAGAATTAAATTGTATTTCATGAATTATTAGTTATTATCTTATGGCTATTTTATAGAACAACAAGAGAAAATAAATTTCTTTAAAACAAGTTATTTAGTCTTTGTAAATTAATCAATGCGATACAGTAAACTTCGACAATTTGACTTTGTCGCCATATGTCAGCTTGATGTAATAAATGCCTGAATTATAATTGGCGACATTCAAATCCATTTTATTTTCACCGGCAGCTAGTTTACCTGAATACACAGATTGCAACAATTTACCTTCTGCATTTAAAAGTTCAATTTTCGTATTGAATGATTGTTCAAGATTGCAGCTAATAACAGTTGATTCATTTGCAGGATTTGGTGATGTCATTATTGAAATATCATTATTTTCTGTATCGTTTGTAGCTGTAATTATCAATGCGGTATTAATAGCTTTTTGCAGATTAACCGCGTTTACCGTATTGTTTACATTGTAATAAATTTTGTGATCAATTCCGGCCACGACAACAATTTTCGGCATTCCATCTGAACCATAATCGCTCATTTTAATTTTCGAATTTGAAAATCTTAATGAGAAAGTGTCTTCCTCAATTCCATTGGAAGTACACCAGCTGCCCAATGATTGGCAATTGGTATTTGCATAGTCGTCCACCATATAATAATAAACTTTGTTAGGATTGCTTAATTGGAAGCTTTTGACAATATTGTATGCCGTAATTGCAGGTCCTGTGCAAGCACCACAGGGCATTACCCAAACGAGGACGATTACTTTTCCTGTTTCTAATTCTTTAAAAAGCTCGTGCGAAACTCCTGAACAGTCATTGCAAGTGAAGTTGGTGGCATTGGTTTGAGCCATGATTATTGTGGAAGATGTAACTAATAGAAAAGAAAGTAACTGATTTTTCATTTTAACTAATTTTAGGTTACAAATTTACCTTCAAATATTGTAATTCCTATATTTTATTGAATAAATACTTTTTAAGGTAAATGGGTTAAATTTATTTGTTTAAAATCATGGCTGTCATGATATTTATTATTAGTAATTTATTGTAATGCCTCCCCCTAAACTCATGTCGCTATCATAATGTGATGAAATGGATAGATATTTTGTAACAATATACCTTCCTCCTAACATGTATTCTTTATCTGAATTGACCATGAAATTTAAACGCAACCGGCTTGTTAGCGGTATATCTTCTCTACCTAATTGAAAACGGAATTTACCATCGCTATCTATTCTTCCATCAGCAGTAACTAGCATAGGTAATGTATAAGCAAAACCTGCAACGACTGTTTTACGATCGTTTTTGTTGCTTTTTTGTCCGAACATGGTGTAGTCATCATCACCAAATAGGTTTGCATCCTCCTTTGGATTGTGTTTTTTAAAGTGATAATCAAAACCAATGTACGGAAATAGCCATTGCATTCTGTCCAAGTACCTTCCAACAGTAGTTTCACTTTCGTAACCGTGCCTAGCGTGATAACCCAAATGCCATAGTGTGTTTACCTTCCATCGGGTTTGTCCAAACATGGCTTCACCATCGCTACCATTGCTTTCTATACCCACCCTTGCCATAAAATGAAACTTCCGATCATCACTAAACAATTGCCGTTGTGCCAATTTCGGATTGGGTATTTCGGGGTTGGGCGGTGAGTTTTCGTAACTCAATACTCTACCCATTCCACTCATCATGTGGTAAAGGATATGACAATGAAAAAACCAATCGCCACTTTCAGTGGCAGCAAATTCAATCGTGTCTAATTCCATAGGCATAATGTCTATAATATTCTTCATGGGTGCATATTCCCCATGTCCATTCAGTACTCTGAAATCATGTCCATGTAAGTGCATTGGGTGGCGCATCATACTGTTATTGTAAATGATGATTCTTAAATTTTCACCTTTTTTAATTAATATTTTATCCGATTCTGAAACCGTCTTATTGTCTAATGTCCATACATAGCGATTCATATTACCAGTCAATTCAAATCTTAATTCTTTCAGTGGTCCTTCCGGCAAAGTCGTTTTGTTTGTTGCACGCAGCATCGTGTAATTCAATGTAACTATATCGGATGTTTCACTTTCCATATTCATCCCCTGCATACTATTATTATTGGGCATTTGCATATTGTGCTTATCATCCCCTTGCATATTCATTTTTTTTTCTTCCTTTTGCGGTTTATCCTCGCCGGTTATTTCAGGATACATGACAACATTCATATCCATCTCCTGATTTTGCATTTTCATTCCTTCCATTTCTATCAGGTTACCGCTCATGTCCATCATTGCATTCATCATTTTCATACCGGCAAAATATTTCAGCGTTGGTAATTTTTTTGCCGGAACTTTTTCTCCGCTACCTAACCAAAGTGAAGCTGAGTTAGTGCGATCTTCAGGAGTAACTAAAAATTCATAACTCTTGCTATCAGGGATTGTTACAACAACATCATATGTCTCAGATACTGCAATGATTAGTCTATCCACCTCAACCGGTTCTACATCATTGCCATCGCTGGCGACTACGGTAATTTTGCCGCCGGCATAAGTAAGCCAAAAATAGGAGGAGGCACCACCATTTGCAATTCGCAATCTTACCTTATCTCCAGCCTTAAATTGAGCTTGTTCATTTTGGTTTTTTCCATTGATTAAAAACTGATCATAATACACATCACTTACATCCATTGCATTCATGCGCTTCCACTCATTGGTAATTTTTGTCTTTAAATGGCCTTCTTTTATGGCTTCGTAATAGCTTTGGGTTGTTCCTTTTTTTATGGCAAACCAATCTGTAGCATTGTGCAGACTGCGATGAACCTCTTCTGGTTTCATGTCAGTCCATTCACTGAGCACAACTGGTAGAGTAGGAATGTCCCATTCTTTTCTTTTATTCATTATAAAGGAACCATACATACCGATTTGTTCCTGCAAACCTGTATGACTATGATACCAATGTGTGCCATGCTGTATAATCGGGAATTTATATAGATGTGTCGTTTGAGGCTTTATTGGCATCTGGGTAAGGTTAGGTACGCCATCATATTGATTAGGCAAAAAGAGTCCATGCCAATGCAAGGATGTTTCTTCATTTAAATTATTGTGTACATAAATTTCTGCAGTATCCCCTTCTGTAAATGTTAGTGTGGGCATAGGAATGATTCCATTCACTGCAATGGCTCGTTTAGATTTACCCGAAAAATTTACAAAGGTATCGGCAATGTACAAATCGTACCTTACGGTTCGTGGCGGCGTATTGTTTACAATTATTTTTATTGGTTTGTCTTGTGGTTTTTGCGCTGGCATATTATCCATGTTATTCCCGCCAGACGGACTGGCAGGCATTTTCATGTTATCAATAATCATCATATCCGTTTTCTCAGTCTTTGTCGATTCCTTACTCACAGGAATCGTATCATGGTTTTCATGAGAAGCTTGTGTTTTTTTTGGCTTTGCCTTTTTTGGTTTTGCTTTTTTTGATTTCTCGACAATTAAATCCATTCCGCATTTGGGACATTTGCCGGGTTTTGTGGCGTGAATTTCCGGATGCATGATGCAAGTATATGTAACCGGCTGTGCTTGGGTGACGTTTTCTTTTTTTGTCATATCCATACCCTTCATATCCTGAGCATTGACAATAGCCTGCAAAGAAAGCAAAAGGATGATAATTCTAAATAATTTCATTGTTAAATTGATTTTCATTGTCAAACTGATTTTGAATTTTATGCATTTTGGAATCATTAGCGTCGAATCGGCAAATAAAATCATAGAAGATTTTTAATTCAGAAAAATAAATGTACATAATTTAACATAGAAACTGGGTTTATAAAGATCATAGTTTCATAATTTTATAACTAAATAATTTGCTCTTTTTAGTTATTACTATAAAATAAATACCGATCACTATGGATTGATTGAGATGAATTTCATTTTCATAATCATTGTTCAGTATCTCTTTTTGAGATAATCTGCCAAGCATATCATGTATTATAATATCACAATCTTTTAAACTTGTAATGCTTTTAATGATTAAATTACTCCGGCTTGGATTTGGATATATTGTTATTTCATTTTTTGATTCTCCATCGTTCTTGGTCGATAAAACCAAGGATGTATCACCCATATTAATGTTGTCAATATACAAGCAATTACCCCCATCAGTTACATTGATAATTTTTAACTGCACATTTTTTGTTGTTGAATACGCAGTCATGTTGATATTAGCAGTTTTCCAAACAGTAGTTGAGTCTGGAATGTACTCTGTGGTTTGTGTAGGACCGGTTGTTAAGTTATTACCAGAACGGTAAAATATCTGTTGCCAGGTTAATCCACAATCTTTTGAAGCTAATACTATCAATTCATCTGAATAGCTTGGGGAGCTACGTGCATACGCCCATTTAAAACGAAGGAATGGCGTATTTGAATAAGTAGTAAAATTATAAGGAGGTAATACCAATGCATCACTTTGTCCATAATTTGTATTAATTAAATTATTTATTCGAACCGAAGCAATTCCTTGATAAGATGCCTTAGTAGTTCTTTCCCAAGTAACACCTGTATCTGCATTTTCTAAAATAATACCACTCGGGGGAAAACTTGTATTTTCGAATCCTTCATTTAGAGCTAAAGAATCTCCGGAAGCAGGTGTAGTAACGGTAATATAAGCTGTTTTTATTAAGCTGTCTTGTGAGGTAGCATTCCAAATTTTTAATTTTACTGCAAATGTACCTAGTGCAAAGTAGCTAACATTAGGATTTGCAGATGTATCTGATGAAGGAGTGCCCCCCTCAAATGTCCATAGATAATTAGTTGGTTTATTTAAAGAACGATTGGTAAAATTGATTTTACTGTCAATACATAGACCCGTTTTCGAAGTTGTAAAATCTGCAACGACTGGACAAAATGCAGGTTGAGGAAAAGTGGTATCACAACCCGTATCAATCAAATTTGCATTGCTCCATATAGTTGTGCGTATTGCTGTGAGCGTAGCTTGCATTCTTTCTCTTTGCCCTTCTGTGAACATGTTTTTGCAAGCATCATTGGTATAGTCCGTGTAATTTTGAATTTGATCCGGAACATCCGGAGAATCATTATGGCACGAATTGATAGATGAAGGACAACCAAAGTTTGGGATAGCAACAGGTGGCGTGTCGCACACTTTGTCTCCATCAGTACATGTATCTATGCCACAACCATTCTCAAAAGTATGATATAATCCAAACCAATGAGCAATTTCGTGAGTAAGTGTTCGACCTAAATTATTAGGTGCGGATGCTGTGCCCATATTTCCAAATGCATCATCACGCAAGACCACTCCATCAGCATCTGATGGACCACCAGGATATGAGGAATAGCCTAAAATTCCGCCATTTATTGAATTTACGATGTAAATATTTAAGTACTTATCCGGTGGCCAAAAACTTAATTC
This sequence comes from Saprospiraceae bacterium, assembly GCA_016712145.1. Taxonomy (NCBI): domain Bacteria; kingdom Pseudomonadati; phylum Bacteroidota; class Saprospiria; order Saprospirales; family Saprospiraceae; species Saprospiraceae bacterium. The sequence continues at coordinate 790,371 of JADJRO010000003.1, read as the reverse complement.
TTTTAATAAGTTCTGTTGATATGTTTGATGATTTGTAAGTGTAGATTTTAAACGAACTATACCGTTTGTGCATTTACCATTTGGATTTACTTTAGCCAGGCAAAATTGTATTTTTGTATCTACACCTGAACCATCACCATTGGTACCTGGTACTTTTCTAAAATCTTCATTTAATATTTGTATTTGACTAATTATTTGTGTGTCCAAAATATTTTCAACTCCGCCATTGTGAATAATGTGAACTACGACAGGAATGGTATAAATTCCTGAATTAAAGGCAAACTTGTTATCAGTTCTTTTTCGGGTGATCTCTTTCGATATTCGATTTTCAAAATCTGCTACTTCTTTTGATTTTGTATTGGTGAATAGACTAAAACCGCATGGTTCATTTATGCTTTGAGCATAAGAAGAATGATTTCCGAGAAGTACGAGGAGTAAAATAATATATTTCATAGTAAACCTACATCTTTTAAAATATCATAAATATGAAAAATCATAACAAAATAAGGGATTCTTTTTGATTATCCATTTTAAAAATTCATTTTTAATTTATATAACATTTTGGTTGACAATGGATATTTTATTCCCGCTATTTATTAATGTGAAAGACTATCTCTTGCATTATTTGCCCAATTGATGATTAGGTTTTTATCTTCCGCTGCAAGAATTGCATCTCTGTGAATAAATGTATATGAGGCTAAAGGCATGACATCATTTTCTATTTGTTTGGCAATTGATTTTAGTTTGCTTTCTTGCTTTCGTTTAGAATACGAACCGAAATCGCTAAAATTTAATTTTTCCTTTCCATTTCGAATATGATAACTTAAAAACCAACCCGCTGGTTGGATATAAATATAAAAGGGATAATTCGTGTTATTGCTATGGCAGTTGAAACAGGATTTTTTTAGAAGCATTTGCACGTTTTCCGGTACGAATACTGACTTGGAAATATCTGTATCTAAAACCTGCCCATTTTGATTATGGGCAGGTTGGATAAACTGAATTAGTACAAGTATGATGATAAATACGAATGATATTTTTTTAAACAGGATCATCATCTCGTCATTTAATCTCGCCTTTCATCACGCAGCATGCTGACATTTTTTTGCCTAAATATGGATTATTAATTTCTTTGGTTTCGCTCAACCATATTGCTCCTTGGCCTTTGTTATACTTCTGGCAAAAATCTTGATACAAGATTTGTTCACTGCCAAAGACTTTTACTAAATCAAAGATATCTTTGCTCAATGTTTCAAAATGCTCCCGTTGATGCTCAATGTTTCCACCATTATCCCCAATGTGTTCTGCGTGTTCTCTGGCATCTTCTTCAATCTCTTCAAACGCTTTTTTTTGTTCTGCATTTAAAGCGTTTTTATCAAAATTTTTAAAGGCAGACTCTAATGTCTTTCCTGCTGAGGCGGCATCTTTAGTATTATCTGCGGCAAGCGCATTTTTTAAAAGCAGGTAACCATTCACTATTTCCTTGATGGAAACTGCACCTCCTGTTTGTAAGCCAGTGCTTACATCAGAGTTGGTGGTTGCTGCTTTTGTTTCAGTTAGGCTCATACCACATTTAGAGCAATTGTCGCCTTTCTTTCCCTTTATTTCAGGGTGCATCGAACAAGCGTACACAGCTTCTGAACCAGGTTCGGAACTTACCGAAGTTGGTGTACTGCTTTCTTGTTGTGCCTGATTATTTTTGCAGGCAATAAGTGCCAATAACGTGGCAATTAGAATCATAATTGAATTCTTCATTTTTTAAATTTTAATTTATGAATAATAATGCTGTCACTTGCAGCATTTTTTGGTGAATAATATTTTGAATAACCAATTTAATAAATCTTTTACATATTTCATTTTGACACATTGAAAAAAGTATATTCTAAATTCAGATAAAATCCATTCGGAGCTGAACGTAACATTGAACTATACAACTCTTGTCTGTAAGCAACATCAATTCGGGCTTGACTAAAAATAATGAATTGAATTGAAGGTACAATATCGAAATATGATTTCCCATTATTGTGTAATGTTTGACCTACAAATTCAACCATTATATTGATATTAGTTTGCTTGTAGTTAGTGTATTTTTTTGGGTACATTAGTCTTCCTAGCGATAGTGTATAATTTGTGGCATTATCACTTTGCGAAGTTGGAAATATATAATCAGGTTTGTTGTCAAGAGCTTTTTCAAAACTAATAGAAGAGCTTATTGCTACTTTTTTTATTAGCTGCGTGGCTACAATTCCTGTTTCAAAACCCGTGTTATGTCCCATGATCTCAATTTGTTCCTGATGGATATCTGCATTATTGAAACTAAATCTTCCAAATGCAGCTATACGAAAATGCCGGTGCAAATCATCATTAGAATAAAAACGGTATTTAGCATAGAAGCTACCACCTTCGGTAATCAATTGATTACTTCTATTACTTACAAATGCTGATGTTCGTAGCATGAAGTTTTTATTAATTCCCCAAGTAACTTCGGGCATCAAATGGTAATTATAACCTGTTTTAAATTGTTCTTTAAAAAACGATTGTCCAATGCGAACATAAAGAGAACCAGCGGGCACATTGCTCGCAGGATCCGTAACTACAAAAAGTTCTTGAGCCGATATGTTATTCATTAGAAAAACCGAAGTAAGAATTAAAAACAATTTCATAAATTGACAAATTTGATATGATAATCATCTTCATTATTTAAAGGATATGAGGATATTTTTAAAGATTTTAGCAATTTTTTATATTCTTTCTGAGTAACGTAGCCTTTGTCATAAATTTTAAATTTTGTTTCTCCATTTTTTTTGTTAGGTTTTTCATTCAAAAGAATAAAAGTTGAACCATTAAGTAATATTGTATTGCTACTATCTGGTATTAAAGAGTCGGTTGGTACAAATAATATTAAGGAGCCTATAAAAAAACCAGCTTTTTCAATACTTTCTTTCAATACTCTTGGTTTTAATTGATTTCCTTTTTTTTAGATACACCACAAAAGTATTCGTATTTAAGTCGGTTGAAACACTATCTACATCATCCAAATTATAAAGTTGCTTATTGATAGCATTTGAACACATAGAACACGTTAATCCTGTTGCAACAATCTCTGCCATATTAATTTGAGCGAACACATTACCACTGAATACTATCGCTACAAGTATTGCCATTGAATTCATTTTACTAAATTTCATTGTTTCTTTTTTTTATAATTATTAATTATTTCTTTCTTCTGATGGATCAATTACAATCTAAAGCCCATTTTCATCAAATAGAAATTTAGATTGCATTTTCTTTCCAAAGTTTTTTTGAAAGTCCGATTAAAAAATGGTTTTGTGCATTATTATTACTTCTGATTTATCTGCTTTAGAAACTTATAAATTGGTAACATAATCAAAAATCATGAAAACAGATTTTGCTTTTAGTTCACAATGTGTGTAAATCATTCCTGAAATCTGAAGTGTGTGTTTACTGCTTTAATTGCTTTAAAATAGGAAAATGTACCTAACATTGTGTTTATTGATGTCACAATTACTACATTCAAAAATCCTGCATTTGAAATAAACTTAGGCAATAATCCTTTTACATTATCATTGGTAGTTTTGAATCCGTCTAAAAATTGGACAAATCTAAATGTAAAGCGCATCAATACGTTTTGGGCCTTACCCCAATCGGCAATTATAAGTGTTCCACTTGGCTTTAAAACACGATGAATTTCTTTTAAACATTTTAATTTTGATTCTGCATCTAATTGATGAAATACCAAGCAGCTGTATACTTTGTCAAATTGGTTCTCTTTGTATGGAAAAACATTACCTTCGTATAAGTTCAAGGGAATTTCAAGATTGTTTTTCTTTAATTTATACAAAGCAATTTCTTTAACTTTCGGATCAATATCCAATCCTTCAAGGTCTATATCTGGAATTGTTTTTTTTATTAAAATCAAATTTTGACCTGTTCCAAATCCAAATTCCAAAATTTTTTCACCCTTTAGGGGTACCAATTCTTCAACCAACTTTGACCTGATTATTTTTTCCGGCATAGTTATTTTTATCGCCAGATCATACCAAGCAGTCAAAAAGTTATAACCCAGGGCAGGAATAAATTTATCTTTCGTCATAATTAATTAGACTATAAGTCAATTTCAAATTAATAAGAATGGTATAGTTCATTGGCGTCATATCATTATTAATAACATGATACCGGACATGATTATCATCAATGCATCTTCAGTAATGGTGATCGTACTCATCGGCAAATTAAAAATTGCACCAAGACAAGCGCATTGAATTTTCTGTTTGTTTAGGACGCTTTGTAAAACACCTATGATGCTTAAGGACATTATGATAAAAGTAACGGTATTAGTCAAAATGGGTTGAAAATTACTAAGATATGCAAGTCCAAGACCCAATTCAGTGAATGCATAAATAAAGCCCCAGGCTTTAAATCGCTTTGCAATGACATCATACATGGCATAACTTTCAGCAAATCCTGACAAATTCAAGAGTTTGAAAAAAGAAAATACCAAAAAGAATCCTGCCATAAAATGTCGCATCCACATCATGAAGTCAAAATGATATTGGGTAAGCTGAACAATAAATGTGGCTAAAGTAATATAAACAAAAATCAAAATTATTGGTTTGTAGTTTTCAAACCAATTTTTGATTTGCTCGCTTTCTTCATCATGTTTGGTTATCGAAATTTGGTATTTGCTTTCAGTACCTCCTATGGCCTTTTGTAATTCAGATAACGGAATGTGATTATCCATGGTAATTGTTGCAGAATTTGATTCTCTTGAAACAACAACGGATGTTATTTCAGGTAGCATCAGTAAACCGTTTTTTACTGATGCTTCGCAACCACTGCAAGTCATACCTGCGACTTGATATGTATGTGTCATATTTATCTCAAATTGTTAATTGTTATATCTTCTTATGATTTAACTTTATCTGTTTTTCTGTTTCTCCGTTTTTTCGCTTCTCTGTTTTACCGTTTTGCTGCCTGTAAAGTCTCTTTTGTCGAACCGCAGGATAGCATTTTTTTACCAAAATATGGATTGCGTATTTTGGATTGTTCGCTCAACCAAAAAGCTCCTTTTCCATCATTAGCCATAGGACAAAATTGATAATAGAGGTCATCTGGATTTGCCTTAAATACTTTTGCTACCTCATAAAGGTTTTTAGACAAGCTAACAAAATGCTCACGTTGGTGCTCCGTTTCAGGAGCCCCTTTAATATGTTCGAGATCGAATGATAATTTCTCAGCATACATTGTCCAAATGAGATCTTGTTTATTAGTCAATCTTTTCGTATCCAAGGCATCAATGGCTTTCATAAAAGACTTTGCTGAAGTCGCAGCTTTGTTTGCATCATTCATAACAAGAGCATTTTTCAAATCCAGATAGGCAGTCAATACTGCATTAAACTGTGTAACAGTATCTTTTGAAGTTTTTTCAATTTGTGAAGAAATATGAATTGAATCATGGTCATGGTGATGATGGTGCTGCGCATTACTTTTTGAAAAAAAGAATGTCGCAACAAGCAATATGATATTTTGTAATTTCATTTTTAGATTTTTTAATTTAATTATTGTTTTAAAACAAGTCCATTCGGTTTGCTGCCTACTAGTATATCCTTAATTTTAGTATGAGTGTTCAAATCAATCACGGAAACATTTCCGGCACCTTGATTGGTTACATAAGCTTTGCTTTCATCGGTGTTAAACACTATAGCATGCGCATCTGAACCAGTGAAGATTTCGCCATTTTTTGTCCACACTCCGGCAACCAATTTATAATATACAACTTTGCCATTATCTGCGTCACTTACCCAAAGTTCAGCATGTAGTTCATTATACGCCACATAGCCGGGTTTAAAGCCAAGATTGATGGTTGCCGTTACCAGATTTGTAGCCACATCAATTTCAGAAACCGTTTTGCTGATTTCGTTATCAACATACATTTTGCCATTACTGGCAGGCCAGGCCCCAACTGGTGTTGTTCCTACAGATACAGTTGTCACAACAGTTTTTGTAATTGGATCAATGATAGATACAGAAGCTTCATCGGTATTTGCAGAATAAACCTTTGACCCATCAGCAGAAAATGTGACTTCAGACGTCAAATGACCAACAGTGATTTCTTTCAGTTTCTTCCAATCTGTAGTACTATAAATAAATACATGACTTGGTGTATCGGATTGTGGTATCCATAATTCAGAACCATTAGGACTAAAAACAGCATTGTGGGGGAGTTTTGTAAGTGCTATTTCTTTTTCAATAACACCTGTTATTGAATTAAATATTTGCACTTTATATCCTCCTGTACTTCCACCGCCATGACCGGTATGTCCTCCACTCAAGTCAGTACCTGTAATGGCCACGGCAAATTTGGATTTGTCAGAATTTAGATATATATGATGAGGATACTTTGCTCCATTCAGACTAATGTCGTAAACCTTCGTGTCATCATTGAGGTCAATAACACTGATTGTATTTCCTAAGCCATTGACTACAAAAGCAGCTGGATGAGTAATATTGAGCACCGGATTATCTTCATCTGAACATGCGATAAAAAATGCAAATATGGTACATGCCAAAATTGACACAAATGAATAATTGAATTTCATTTTAAAATGATTGAAAGATAAATAATAGAAAACATTTTAAGATTAGAGAACTTCTAGAAACCACTTAGACATGACTTATAAATATTTTAAACACGAGGCCCCTTTACGAGATGACGTCTTAAAAAGATTAGCGTAATGAAATATAAGTTTGTTTTTAAAAACTCCCAATAGGTATAGACAGACCTATGGCTATCCTAAATCAGAATAACTTATTTTTGGCTTCAGCCAAATAGAAAGATAAATGAGCGTAGGAATTTCCTGGACATAACACCAAGACATTTTGGAAGACAAAAAACAATTAGAAAAATTTAATTCTAATTGGTTGGTAATATCTCCTAATTGAATATTCGAGCTAATTTGAGGGCAGGGGCAGCCTTTATCATTGCAATTTCCTTCTTCCTTCTGATCTTTATGACAAGATTTTCGTTCCCCCAAATTTTTAAAGCAACAACATTTTGATTTTGAACCTTTTTTAACCATTATTTTGCAACAACTCTTGTTGCTTCCACAAGCATAAACTTTAGTTACAGGGACTATTTCAGCCGTGAGAAAAAATGCAAAAGATAATAATATGGAGGTAAAATTCTTCAATATCGTCCTTTAACGTGCAATGTCTGGTTTAAGTATAACAACTCTTGCTTTTTTATTCACAAATGTACGCTTTTGTAAAGTAAGTCCATTTAAATTAGGAAAAACATTAATTGTAAATTTCTTTTTTCAAATACGCCACCACCTCATCAAAAGGATTGAGTTCCCATGCTTCCCCAATGGAAGTGCGAAGATTTGAATTGGCATTGATGTCATAGAATACTTGCTTACCATCATTAGTTATAAGGTATTCAATACTACCAATATCGTGTCCTGTTTCCTTAAAAACTCTACACGCTTCTTCCCGTTCACTTTCAGTAATATTAAGGTAAGGAAAAAATTCGGGTTTAATTTCAGCCATATCGGGAATATCGCATTGACTATCACTTCCATCTTCCGGATTGCAAACCACGGAAGGACACAAATTGAATTTGCCTTGCGTCACTACCCGCATAGCATACAATAATTTTTTGCCTACAAATTCCACTCTTACAATTCCAAATTCAGGATTGTATTCCAACTTTTCCTGAAGCAACAAAAGATTATCCGGTAGCCAGACTTCTGGTTGTACTTGCAATAGATTTTCTAATTCTTCTAAGGTATTAACCAAAAACATTCTAGCACCGCTACCGCCTTGTTCCGGTTTTAAAATCATTGGAAAGCTCAAGTCATATCTTCTCTTCAATGCATCAATATTATTGAATACGATGGTCTTTGGGTGTTCAGCTTTGATGGATGCCAATAGTGCGATTTGAGCAGTTTTACTAAACTCCAATTCGTTTGATTTAGTGCCGTTCAATAGGCGTTTGTGTTTGTTGTCTAGAATTTTGCAAATTGCCCTGGCATATGAAATCGCGCCTTGATTACCACGCTGGTAAGCACTTGGACTCACCATGTTGTAATATAATTTCGCTTCAGGCATGGTATCAAAACTCATGGCTCCTTTTTTCAAATCAATAGTTGTGTAACGTACACCTTCTTTTTCTAAAGCATCAAACAAGGGCTGATGCCAAGCTGGATGTTCATAGATAATTGCTAAGTCAAATTTATTTTCAGGCATCTAGATGATATTCAAGTTTTAATACATAACCATAGGTATAAAAATATAACATTGTTAAACGCAATTATACCGGATTATTGTTTGATAAAATTTTGTGAGTAATGATTGCTTCCATCTTTTAATTTAAGATAATAAATTCCATTCACTAATTGGGAAATGTCTATGGTGTTTTTGATTTTAGTTTTGATAATCGTTTTTCCAAGAGTGTTAAATATTTCAACATCAAAAATCGTATTTGATTGAAAATTGATTTTTAATTCCGTGTTTGCAGGGTTTGGATAAATATTTATTTCTGATTCTGTAAATGTATTTTTTGTGGCAGTGATTGTTTCTAAGTCTATTCGCATAGCAAGATCAATGTTAAAAGCAGGTGAAGTAATATTTTGTGTACCGACGCCAATTGGAGAAGTCTGAATAATCGAATCGTTTGCTGGATTTATCCAATAGATTATACCTGCTTTTGATAATGTAAGATTGAATGATGTTGTGATGTTACTCGAATGTGAGCTGTAATGATGAAAATATCCCATAATAATTTGAGGAGATTGCAAGCCATAAGCTCTGACATTTGAAGGATTAGAAGGTATAATGGTAGTTTGCTGAATAGCGGTATCTGCATGGGAAGTAAAATTCTGCATTGCACGGATGTATCTTCTTTCTTCGGGACCTAAATAAATATTTGCTGCGCCACTAAAATAATCTTTAACCCCGGATAAATTCCAAAAGATAAACATTCCTTCAGCAAAAAATGCAGTCCAACTTCTAATACGCATACGCAATGCAGAAAGTGAATCCCAATTTTGCACTGAATTTCCCTGTTCACCAAAGATGATAGGTTTATTCCATGATTTTCTACTTGTAATCATTTCCCATGCGCGTTGGTCAGAAACAAATTCCGATTCTTTCTCATACCAATGCGGAGCGTTGATATCTATGACGGAAAGATTTTGTTTTTCCCAACTTACTGTAACAAGCCTATTGTAGGGGTCAATTGAATTAAGAAATGGGACGATTTCATAAATCCAGTGGTCGGGAGTAGTGGCTTCATTGTAGAGTTCCCAAATATCAGTATAAGCTCCATATCTCGCAACCACATATCTTATATATCTTTCGATGGCAATTTCCTGAGGAGAATTATTTCCTGTTAAATCTGGAAATGGTGGATTAAATCCAAAGAAGGTAGTCCATAAGCGTATACCATTTTCTCGAAGTGATTGTACCAATGAGTCACCCCACATGCCCTGCTGAACAAGATAGCTGTTGCTTGTTGTGGTTATGGTGTAATAAAGATTGAAGGCGCAATTATCAATACTCCAACGGAACAAATTGAATCCAGCTTCATTGACACCATAAGCATTCATATAAACTTCAAGCGTTGTATCTCTGCCATCATGCTGGCCTGCTGGTCTAAAATCGCCATCATATCCCCAATTATCATGTGGTGTTCCATTTTTATCCCAATCATGGAAGCAGTCTCCAATACCTATTCCGTTAAACAATGTTCCGTCAGGATAAATTAAACGAAACGGATTATTGGGATGTTGACGAAGAAATCCTTTTGTAGTGGATGGTATACAATTAAAGCCACCAGAAGCAGTGTATGTATTTGTAGGAGTGCTAAAAGTAATTGCATAAGTCCAACTTCCTGTTTGGGGAGGAGCAAAACGAATTTTCCAGATATTGGTATTGTAAAAAAATCCATCAATGTTTATTGTTTGAGGTCCTGAAAAAACTGCGGTGACATTTACGTCTTCCCAGTTATTTGAATACGATTGTGGATGCTGAATGGTAAGTTCATAGATATCATATCTTCCAATTGAATTTGTATTTGCGGTAACTGTAATTTGTGCATTTAATAATGATATATGTAAAACAAATGATATTGCTATACAAATGAGTTTGATTGCTATTTTCATCATGTCATTTATTTAATTGATAGTAATTGTATAAGTATTGAAAGTCTTTAAAGATTACTAAATGAAGTAAATCAGCGCAACGTGTCCAAATAATTATTTTTTTATAAATTTTTGTTTGTAAGAACTTACTCCTTGTTTCAAATTCAAGAAATAAAATCCTGAAGGCAATCTTGAGACATCAATCGTGTTTTGGTTTCGGTTCTTAATTTCTATCTTGCCGATTGTATTAAAAATTTCGATTTCGAAATCATTTTGTGAGTAGAAATTGATTTTTAATTCGTTGTTAACAGGATTCGGAAAAAGGGTAATTTGATGTTCTGTTGCATTATTGTTGATGCCCGTTATTGTTTTCAAACTGCCACCTTCCCATTCTTCAAAAACCTTTGAAGGATAACTAGGATTAAAACCAACACGAAACCGAAAAACCATTCCCGGTGCACCGTTCATAATTTTAGTCCTAGTACTATCTATGGCAGATACTACAAGTTTATCGTTATGATATCCTTTTATTTCAGGATAGCCTGTTATGATATCTGTTCTAACTTCAATGCGTAAAGTATCTCCAACTGCAGGAGGAGGAGCAAAAAGTGAATCAAGAATACGAGTTTGTGGTGTTGGAACTTCGTTATACTTAATGTCCCACACTCCAGGAATTTTGCCATCGAGGTCACTCCAATGAAATGCGTATCGCGCAGCATCACTGGTGCGTCTTCTAACAAATACCTGAGCCCACATGCTTTCAATTTTCTCAGATGAAATGATTGCTTCACTATATTGATTAGCTTCAAAATTGCTGCCGGTCCAAGCAGCGATACCAAACAAAGTTGAGGAATTAGAAATTCCAATATCACTATCAGCAATTATGGTAATAGCACTACCTCCAAAGTAAACAGTCCAGTTTGATCCAAGCCCAACTGAACGTTCAAATTTATCAATGGCTGGATCTTGTGCGTTTGATTGTACCGCACAAACAATTATAATAATAATTCCAAGCAACCATAGTGTGATTTCATTTTTCATTTCAGCTTTATATTTATCATTCCAAAATAACTTTTTGCGTTTCTAAAAATTTCCCATCCAATCGTGCTGTAAGAAAGTAAGTACCAGCGACTACTCCAGTGGTTTTCAATGTAAAAATTTGATTTCCAGTCGGTTTTTCAAAAAAGGAGAAATTGCGAATGGTTCTGCCCATTGCATCTGTTAATTCGAAATTGATTTTTCCAATTCTATGCGACGCAAATTTAACTGTCAACAATCCGCTCAAAGCCGCCGGGTTGGGAAACAAGCTAAACACGTTTGCTGCCGTTGATTCTTCTGTCGCAGTTATCACTGGCTTTCCTGGCAAAATTCGCACGATGCGTGCAACCGAAGGAATATCGTCAACCATTACCCAGAGCAAATACCACCCAGGCAATGCCATTAATGAATCATTTGGAATCAATGCTTCAATCGATTGTCCTTGTTGAGTAAAGTCTAGGTCAAGAAAGCGGTTTTCGCCGCAGTTCATCATGTGTGTGGCGGCTTGAGTGCTTTGAAGTACTATATCGGTGGGCCCATTAGTACGCCCGACTTCAAAACGAATTGTATCGCCGCGTTGATAGTCAGTTTTTTCCAGATTCAAGACCTGCGGGCGCACTCCTCGAAACAGGTAAGGTGGCTCAAAAGCATCAATAACACTTTTCGGTGGCTCGTTTCCTGGCTGACCTTCTCCACCTACTACAATCACTCGGCCGTCTGGCACTAAAATGGCCAATGCATGATATTCTCTCTTGCGGGGCATGGGTGCAAGCCGCCTCCAAGTGTTGGCGTAAGGATCATAAAGGTCAGCGAGGTCCATATAATTCCATTGGTTTACAGGAGATGGGTCATTGGGGTCTTCTTTTTCGCCGGCGAGAGTGAGTATGCGTCGATCGGGCAGTAAGACTGCTTCCGGGCGTGAGCGCAAAGGGGCAAAATGCGCACCTAAAGTCCAGGTATTTGAGACAGGGTCGTATCGCTCTACCAACTTGCCGCCGCTACCTGCTGGGAACGGTTTGAAACCGATTGCAATTACTTCCCCCTCTGGTAAATGTATTAACTCATGGTCCACATGGTCACCATTGGGCATCCGTTTGCCTTGTATAAAATCTGCAGCAAGTTCCCATTTTCTGGTTGTCGGGTCGAAAAGCTGGGGCGGACGATGAGTTATCAAGGCTTGACCGCTGTAAAGAGTCAGGATGGGCGACTGTTCATTGCGAATGGCAATAGTATCAGCCCATTCAGTTTTACCTGTAAGCGGATTATACAACTCGGTTGTGTTTACGCGAATTGGGTTTTTTAGCCCACCACCACCTGTTATGAGTAATCGGCCGTCGGCTAATTGGGTCATTGAAGGATACCATCGGTAATCAAGCATGAGTGGTAACACTTGCCATGTTTTTGTAAAAAAATTGTATTGTTTTATTTTACGGGTACCAGGGCCATAGATTTCTAGATCTGTACCACCAGCCATGATGATTTTTCCATTCCAAAGGAGCTTTGGGGCTACACAGCCTTGTATCAGCATGTCGCCTGACATCCCAATGGTGTCGTTAAGTAAAGGATTGAAGGCAAAAGGATCCTTAGTATCGTGGCAATAAAATATATTTCCATTTGGCAATAAAATACCCAAATCTGTGCCACCGAGTGGTTCAGGCGAATCCACTATAGTCGTCCAAACACCTGGATTGGTTTCAGGTTTGAGCTTGATATCATAGACAACGGTATCAATAATGCCAGTAGTGGCGAGTTTAAAATAATCGAACCCACGAGCTGCTACACCCAAAAATAGGTACGGTCCACCGCTCAGATTTTTAAATAAATATTGGCCTGTGATGTCAGTGCGGGATTCCCAAAATTGGATGGTATCTACCGTGAACAAAGTCACACGCGCATTGACCACTGGATTGCCAAAGGTGTCGGTAATTTTACCGATAAGAGTTTGGGCATCTGAGGAATTTAAAGCAAAAAGATGAAGGCGGTAAGCTGGATTAAAATGCGATGCATGAAAGTGGATTTAAAATTGTAAAAGTAAAAAGTTACGAAAAAGTGATTGTTGCAAACAGGAGCTCAACAAATGATGTGATTTTTCTTTTCATTTTGTTTTGTACGCATATAACCGCCAAAAGGTTGTTTATAATTTAATTACTTATCTTATTATTTTCTGTTTATAGACCTATAGATGACTGTCGTCTTTTAGGAACTGCCCTAAATATACTAACAGTCATTAATGTAGTACCTGATGCAATTCTTTAAAGAGTGACTTTGGTTTTATTGCTTTATTAATTTATAAGTTTGTAGAAATCCCTTAGTTTTAATTTGTAAAAAGTAGATCCCACTAATTTGGCAGTCCAAAAAAAAATGCGAAATATTTTGATCCATTGTTGAAAATGTTTCTAAAACCCTGCCCGTAAAATCAGTTATCGAAATTTGTTTTTCTTTTGATTGAAACTGATCATCAAATTTAATTATTAGCAAATCATTAAACAGGGTAGGATACACTTTGACAAATTCAAAATTATCCGAATTAATTGAATTGGTTGGAACGCTTGGCTTCAATGTTAATATTCTCGTATAGGTTGTATCACCTGTAAGTGCATGGTTATGATTAGCAACAAGAGAGGACATATAAATTTTTATTGTACCGGAATTTGATACAGGTGCTTTCCATCGAAAATCCCAATAGATGCTATCTTGAGAATCTGCACCACATGGTGTATGGCTGATGTATGTTCTATTCCCGGAATTGAATTTACGGGTATTGATCGAATCGATTAAATCAAACGTTCCTTTTGCTTTATTGAGGGAATCTAAGGAAGTGCAAACAAAACCAAACTTGTCATGTCCAACTCGACGAATCCTTAAATGAACCAAATAACTTTTTCCGGGAATATAATTTAGTTGGTTACTGTCCAAAGCAAAATACAAGTCTGGAACATCCGGATTTACGGGTGAAATATGGCAACCGGAACAGTTTGTTTCACCGGGGGCTCCACTATGATCTCCTACAAAAGGACTGTCGCAAGGTGAAGGGGCCTTTGTGATGCTCGAACTAAAAATTAAATAAGTGCCTATAATTAGAAAGATGGTAAGTATTTTTTTCATTTGTGGAGTTTAATTAATTTTTAATTTTGGATTGATCCTTGAAAATTAAGTAACACTATAGATTACAATTATGAAATTTTCAAAAAGCTTGCATTGATGGCAACAACTATTGTACTCACTGTCATCAATATAGCTCCTGCTGCAGGACTCAATAGAATGCCATAATTATAAAGCACACCTGCGGCCAAAGGTAAAGCAATCACATTATAACCAGTAGCCCAAATCAAATTTTGAATCATTTTGCGATAGGTGGCTTTTCCGAATAAAATTAAATTTACAATATCTTTTGGATTACTGTTTACTAAAATGATTCCGGCTGTTTCGGCTGCAATATCGCTTCCGCTTCCAACTGCAATTCCTACATCAGCTTGCGCTAATGCAGGTGCATCATTTACACCATCTCCGGTCATTGCAACATATTCTCCATTGCCTTGCAACTCTTTTATTTTTTCTAATTTCTCGTGCGGTAAAACTTCGGCAATAAAACTATCCATACCTAAAGTTTCACTTACACTTTTAGCTACTTTATTGTTATCGCCTGTAAGTAGAATTGATTTGATCTTGTTTTGTTTTAAGGTTTTAATTGCTTCAGCGGATTCAGGTCGTATCTCATCGGATAAGGCAATATATCCTGCTAAGGTATTATTGATAATTAAAAACACAACTGTTTCCGTGTCATTGGCTATAAATCCTTCAGGAACACTAATATTATTTTCTTTTAAATAGCCGGGACTTACCACCATTATTTTTTTTCCTTCTATAGTGGCCTCAACACCTTTACCAGTGATGGCATTAAAATTCTCTGTTGATGCAATTGCGATAGATAAGTCTTTTGCTTTTTGAAGAATGCCTGTCGCAATTGGATGCTCTGATTTTTGCTCTAAGGCAGATGCCAGGCGAATGATTTCATTTTCGTTTACATCTTTTTGCAAAGAAACGATTTTCGACACTTCAAATTTTCCTACAGTAAGCGTTCCGGTTTTATCAAAAACGATGGTGGTAATTTTTCTGGAATTTTCAAAAGCCGTTCTATTCTTAATCAACAATCCATTCTTCGCTGATAAAGCTGTTGATTTTGCAACCACTAAGGGTACAGCCAATCCCAAGGCATGAGGGCAACAAATAACAATTACTGTAACCATCCTCTCCATTGCAAATGCCAATGATTGTCCAGTCAAAAACCAAAAAATAAATGTAGCAATACCTGCAACAATTGCAATTATGGTTAACCATTTTGCAGCCCTGTCTGCAAGTAACTGCGTTTTAGATTTTGATTTTTGTGCATCATCAACCAATTTTATTACTTGAGAGAGGTAAGAATCTTTTGCTGCATGAGACACTGTAACTTTAATTCCTCCATTACCATTAATTGCACCAGCAATTACTTTATCTCCTTTTATTTTTTGAACCGGTTTTGATTCGCCAGTCAGCATTGATTCATTCAAATAGCTTTCACCTTCGAGTATTATTCCATCTGCTGCAACTTTTTCACCTGGCTTTACAAGAATTATATCGTTCACTTTCAGGGTATCTGTTCTTACATCATGAACCATATCAGGCATAACCATATGGGCTTCTGATGGCATCAGTTGTACCAATAATTCTAATTCTCTTGATGCTCCTGCAACGGATTTCATTTCAATCCAATGCCCTAAAAGCATAATTAATATAAGTGTTGCCAGTTCCCAAAAAAAATCCATACCATCCAAACCAAATACAACTGCTACGCTGTAGATGTATGCAACAGAAATTGCAAAGCCAATCAAAAACATCATACCTGGGTTTTTCACCCTTGCTTCATCAACCAATCCTTTCAGGAATGGCCAACCACCATAAAAGAAAATAACTGAAGAAAGTGCGAGCAATACATATTTTGAACCGGGGAAACTAATGTTGATATTCAGCCACTGTTGTATCATTGGTGATAGCAACATAACCGGTATAGTAAGCGCTGATACAACATAAAATCTTTTTTTAAAATCAGCAATCATACCTGTGTGATTCGCTTTTCCATAGGATTTATTTGCAACCGGCTCTAAGGTCATTCCGCATAATGGACATTTACCTGGTGCATCCTGCATAATTTGCGGATGCATAGGACAGGTATATTTTTGAAGTTGATTCTGAGTAAGTGGCACATCAACAAGACTAACTTTAGCAGGTTCTACTGTGGATTTGTGAGAAGTTTTTTCTTCTAAAATCAAATTCATTCCGCAGATAGTGCAATTCCCCGGTTTATCTTCTCTTATCTGCGGATGCATTGGGCAAGTATATTTCGGTTGTGGATTTTGTTGTTCCATTTTGGTTTTTATTTGTGAGAACAGTAAAGAAGTAATGTGATTAACAAGGGTAATGTAAAGATAGTAGTATCCATTTAAAATCCGAATTAATATTACATTTTAGAAGGGTTATAAATCCTATCGAATTGATTCCTGAAATTCAGATTGGACTAAATGCTTAGTTTGTGTGAGTGCAATAAATTTAATCAATATACCTTAAGCATTAACATATCCACCCATTACTCCAAAATCCTTTTTTAATCTCTTCATTTACAGCTGTAAAACTGAAACTTTATAAATTGCAAGATTCGTCTAAGTGATGTTTACAGATTCTCTTCATTGTTTGAAAAAATCTATTAATTATCCTTTACCAATAGGGTGTTAATGTTTTTTGATATATAAATTATTTTTGTTACTTATTTAATGTTAATAACGAATACTGATACCGGCCCCTGCTCCATAGTCGCTATCATACAAAGTGCTAATAGAGAAAGTGCGCGAAATAAAATAGCGCAAGCCCAAAGTATATTCTTTATCTGTATTTACCCTGCCATCAAAAAACAATCTCGTTGTAATAGGCATATCCTTTCTTTGCAGTTGTGCACGAAACTTGCCGGTTGGATCCATTCGTACTTCAGTTTCTATAAAAAAGGGTAATAAATACAATAGGCCGACTTCAAACTGCTTGCGGTTATCTTTAGTATTATTTTTTGAATTTTCAATGCTTCCTTTATTCAGACGAAAATCATAACCTATAAATGCAGCGAGGTAATCCTTTTTGTCTATAAATTGTAACAGATGGGTTTCTGTTTCATAATTGCCTTTCCAATCTACCCGGCCATCAAAGCGAAGTTGGTTTTTATTGTTAGATACAAACCCTTCGAGCCATGCGCAGTTGGACAGCACATTTAAATCGGCCCATTTGTAAATTGCATTATCTTCTTTCTTCAATTCTTTATACCCGGTTTTTGCAAACTCATTTTGCTCCGAACCTTCATAACTAATTATCCGCGCCATACCTGTTGCCATGTGATACAATATATGGCAATGAAAAAAACCAGTCTTTTTCTTCATTAGCTAAAAACTCAATGGTCACTGTTTCCATTGGTTGTATATCAAATGTATGTTTGAGTGGAGCATAATCGCCTTGCGCATTAATTAATCGGAAAAAATGACCATGCAAATGCATAGGATGCCGCATCATGGTGTTGTTAAACATTTTAAACCGAACAACTTCACCTTTTTTAATCATAATTTTATCTGCTCGTGAAAGCGGTTTATCGTCAAACGACCAGATGTATCGTAGCATATTGCCGGTAAGCGTTAGTGGAATTTCACGCGCGGGTATATTTTTATTAAAGGTTGTTGGTTCTAAAGAACGAAGCATGTTGTAGGTGAGTGTTGCTTCATTTTTTTCGTTTTCCATCACCATGCCTGGCATGTCAGCATTTTCTTTTTTTTCATTCATACCCATCGGTTTTATTTTTTTGATGGGGTCCTTTTTCTCCTGCATATCCATACCGGGCATTGATTTGTCTTTTTTGTCAGGATTGACCATATCCATTGGTTTTATTTTTTTTGTATTGTCTTTTTTCTCTTGTTGCATATCCATACCGGGCATTGATTTACCTTTTTTGTCAGAACCATTCATGTCCATTTTGTTTCTTTCGCGAAGCATCGAAAAATAATTCAGCTTGGGAATTTCAAGTGCATTCTTCTTTTTTCCATTACCAAAATAAACAGAACTATAGCCGGAAATATCAGAAGCGGTGGCTCGTAATTCATAAGCACCATCAGAAGGAATAGTGATAAGTACATCATATGTTTCGGCAATAGGAAAATCTATCCTATCTACTTTCACTGGTTTTACATCAATTCCATCAGCTGCAACAACAGTCATAGGTCCACCTGCAAATTGCACCCAAAAGTATGAGCCTGCAGCTCCATTGATCAGTCTCAGCCTTATGATTTCACCTGGTTTAAACTCGGTGTATTCTATTGTTTGTTTACCATTTGCCAAAAAGGTATTATAATAAACATCGGATACGTCCATAGGTGGCATACGGCTCCATTCCTGTTTTGCTTTATCAACTAAATACCCTTTTATGATTGCTTCACCCCAGCTTTGCACCGATTTTCTTTTGATGCCATACCATTCATAATTCGCCTTTAATGAGCGCACAACTGTTGACATTTTTTCATTCGTCCAGTCAGAAAATAGAATCACTTTCTCTTTTTGTTCTTTCTTGCTTTTTTTTGGATAGATGACAATACTTCCATAAAGCCCCACTTGCTCCTGCAAGCCTGTATGCGAATGATACCAGTAAGTGCCGTTTTGAATAATAGGAAAAGAAAATGTAAAGGTACTTCCAGGCTCAATAGGCGGAGTAGTAAGGTTTGGAACTCCATCTTCTGCATTAGGCAATAATAGACCATGCCAGTGAATGGATGTTTCCTTTTTCATCAGGTTGTGCACATAAATTATTGCAGTATCACCTTCTGTAAAATAAAGTGTTGGAGCGGGGATGGTGCCGTTAATTGCAATTGCTGGTTTTAATTTCCCTTTTGCAAATGAAACTAATGTATCAGTAACATCTAAGTAATATTCTACACGGTTACCAATGCTTTTTGTTTCTGCGTTTTCAGGCATGTTCATGCTTTCCATACTATCCACATCTGGCGAATGGACCGGCATTTTCATATTGCCCATATCCATTTTTTTTTCTTTGGACGTATCTTTGGGCATTTGCATGTTCTCATCGGCATTAACCGGAACTAAAACAACTTTGGTTTTTTTCTTTACTTCTGATTTTTTTCTATTTTCTTTTTTCGGCATTTCCATTCCCTTCATATCTTGTCCGAATACAAATGAATGTATTATCATTCCTGCGACTATTAGTAATATTATTTTCATTTTAAAATTGTTTAATGATGCTTATAAAAACCAACGCCCTGGATGTCGTTCCAGGCAGTGGTTTTGTGGCAGGAATAACATTGGGTAACTACAACACCTTCACAACAACCATTATTCTGATCCTTGCTTCGGGCCGCTATTTTTTTAGAAACCATCTCAAAATGTTCCATGTAATGACTGGGTGGTGCTTGGTGACATTGGGCGCATTGAATAGAGAGAACCGATGGATGCTGATATTCAGGTATTGTCCACTGGGTTGTTGCGTGACAGGAAGCACAATTCTTGCCGAATAATCCGAAGTGTTTATCTTTTGTGCTATGACAACCAACGCAATTGAGTTGCGATACAAGTTGTGAAACCAAAGGATGATCAGCGGGTATATGCGAATTGTCAGTCTGTTTTAAATTTTTTGTTCCGTCTGAAATAAATTTCGTACCAATTTTCGCTAACGCTTCATGATCCATCACACGAATGTTAGCATCTGCACCCTGATGTTCAATGTGGCAGGAAGCACAATTACCGATGGTTGCATGAAAGGCTGTAGGTTGGCGCTCAAGCAATGCTTTATTATCAGCATGGCAGCTAATGCATTTCGCATCATCTATGCCTTTGACGGCGGTATGACATGAAGCGCAGTTAGTTGACAAATGCTCATGGGCAGCAGACAGTTTGCCTGGACCCACCTGACTTTGCAAGTTGATTTTTGAAGTAATATCACCATTGCTAAAATAAACAAATGCGACAAAAGCCAGGACAAACAGTACTATGATAATATTTATTTTTTTCATTTGAAATACCGTAAACCAAAATATATAGATGACCAGATGTGGATAATGAGTAAAAGGTAAAAGACGCAGGATGTTACAATATGTACTTTAAGCCAACGTGCTGTGAGGCGTTTGAATAATTCATGAGTCTTTATAGCGTATTCAAGATCAGAGATCGATTCAGCTAATCGCATTGCCCTGATGGAGAGTGGGGCTTTTGAATCTGCCTGAGAATTTCCAATTCCAATAATACTGTTAAGAGCATGACGAACAAATCCATGAGAAGCTGCGTAGGTGGTTTCAGCTTCAGGCTTCTGTCCTAGCTCACCTACTATCTGATTGTATTGCGTGGCCAATAGGTTCAGTTGATCTTGTTTTTCACGTAATTCTTGCGAGGAATAAGTGAGAAAATATCTTCCTATGAAGCCACTCAATACGGTTAGTAACATCATTGTTGTCAACCAAATGCCCAGGTTACTTTCGAAACGGTGACCAGTATGAAGAATTGCCAGAATTGAACCAATGATGCTGGTATAAATGTGCCAATTCAATATTGTGCCAAGTGAAATTCGATTCGAAAATTTTTCTTTTAAAAACGGTATTCTCTTTATTGCAGAATAAAATATCGGCGGCACCAATAATAATAATGTGCCTGAAATTGCGAGGACTCCACCAGTTAAACTTCCTGGAAACCGAGGTGAACGGTGAAACAAAAAACCCAGCCAAAGGATAAGTTGAATCACAAGTAAACCGCACATTATTATCCGTTCTTTTTTCATCACATTTATGCATCAACAGAGACATCTTCAGTTGCTTTGGCTTGGCATGCCAGGATTATATTTTGTGCTTTATCCTCTTCTGTCAGAGAGTCCTCAATTGCCATCGTTACTTTGCCAGAAATCAATTTTGTTTTACAAATACCACATGTTCCGATTCGACAAGAGTAATCAATATTTACTCCGACTTCTTCCGATGCTTCAAGAATTGATTTGTCAATAGTTAGTATTGCGGTCTTGTTTGATTTAGCAAAAGTGACTACTCCTGTTTTTCCTGCTTCATCAGTTGCGGATGATTTTCCAGCTTCTTTATCTAAATCTGGTTTGCCAGCTTCTGCAGGTGAGGTTGATGAAGTTTTAAGGCCAGGTGTTGCTGGGCCTGCAAAAACCTCGACCATGACATTTTCTTTTGGCACCTTCAGTTCATCAAGCATCAACTTAACCGCGGTTATCATGGGAGGTGGTCCGCAAATGTGAATCATGCGGGATATTATATCCGGTACACGCTCATTTAAAATTTCTTTTGTGATATGCCCAGAAATAAACCCATCAGCGGACTCACCCTCCGGTTGGCTAAGGACAAACACTACATGAAAATTCGGATAGCGTTTTTGCAAGTATCCAATCTCTTCCCGAAAAATGATGCTGTTCTCATTTTTACAGCTAAAGAAAAGAAAAATGTCTCCTTTCCAAGAACGGTCAGTCAGATATCGTATGGCACTCATCATTGGCGTTACACCGACTCCGCCGGCAATAAATACGGCACTGTCCGCATGTTTTTCTGTAAAAGTAAATTTGCCTGAAGGAGCGGTAAACTGCATAAGCTCTCCCTCATGAACATAGGTGTGCATATAATGCGAAACAGTTCCTTTCTCTTCGTGCTTTACAGTGATTTCGCAGTAATCCCGGTGTGTCGGGGACGAAGCAATTGTATATGAACGCTTGACCGGAACACCTTTCGGAACAACAGTTACTGTTATGAATTGTCCTGGCAAATAATTAAAAGGGATATTCCCACCCGCCGGGTCGGTAAGGCGAAACGTTTTGACCGTCTGTGTTTCATCAAAAATTTTTGCAACAAGTAAAGTCCCCGTCCATGAATTTGGTTTAGAAGGGGCAAAGTCGGAATTCAATGTGTTTGGTTCAGGTTTGCCAGTAGATTCAGTTGTAGAAACAGATCGTTCTTCTTCATCGGGCTTTGAGTTACCAGGTGGCTTTGTTTTTTCACTGGTATTGCCCGCTAATTTTTGGAAGAGTTCATTCGCTCGTTTCATCTTGTGGAAATACATCCAAATCATGATAATGGCAAATGCGGCAAATGTGAACATTGTTATGTAGTGAAACCATGATAATCCAAAAAAGCCATGGGGCTGCACGATTTCGGAGTGTGAAAGATCTGTCTCCTTTTTAAACCACTGCAATGCTATAATGCGCGGGTCCTTGTTTTCGGCTAAAGCCCGCTGACCTTCAAGTCCGCTTTCTAACATCGTTTGCCCACGGTGTATTTGTTGGGTGGCATCCTCCATTGCTTCATAATTCTGATCTCTGGTTGCATCTGAAAGTTGCTTTAATCCGATGGTGAGTAGTGCATTTCCTTCTGACACCAGCTTATCTGCCAATTGTTTTATTTCATCGCGTTTTTCGGGGCCAAAATCGGGCAACTGCATCAGCGAAGGATAAATTTCTTTA
Source organism: Saprospiraceae bacterium (assembly GCA_016712145.1). Taxonomy (NCBI): domain Bacteria; kingdom Pseudomonadati; phylum Bacteroidota; class Saprospiria; order Saprospirales; family Saprospiraceae; species Saprospiraceae bacterium. Next base: position 767,640 of record JADJRO010000003.1, on the reverse strand, counting down.
GTTGGTGCTTTACCCATTTCCTTCATCATATCGCCCATTCCATCCATCATTCCACCCATTCCAGCGCTTTTTTTATCAAGAGTTGTATTTGACATTGCACTGTTTGAATCTTTCGAATTTGCCATATTAGTCATTACAGCAGAAGCGTCTGGTGAAGTTTTTACCGGGTGATGTTTAGCATGCTCATCAGCAGTTTGAGTGAAGGCAGTAAATGCCGCTGCAAATAAAATGGTAACCAGAAGCAATGCAGAAGTTACAGCATGAACATGCTTCATGGTAATTAATGTTGATTGTTTTGAAATAAAAATACATTCATATAAAATCCCTTAATAAAAAGTCCTCCAGAATGTCGATCTATTGAGGACTAGTGAAATTACATATCATTGTCCTTCATTGGGGGATCTTTTGGCATAGTGTCTTTAGTTTTTTTCATGGGATCACTACTCATTGAATCCTTTTTCATTTTACCAGCACCCATTTCCATCATGTTCATACCCTTATCCATCATATCCATACCTTTATCCATCATATCTCCATCCATCATCTTCATGTCTTTAGCATCCATACCCATGCCGGTCATATCATTGCCTTTGTCCATCATGTCCATTCCCATATCCATCATATCCATATCGTCAGCCATCCCATTGTTGGTCATCACGGTTTTGTCTTTTTCCATCATTTCTTTGCCCATTGTCATCATTCTCATTCCCCTGTCCATCATGCCCATTCCTCTTTGCATCATACCAACATCCTTCGTTTTTTGAGCTTTATCGGTCATTATTTTTCCAGATTTCGCCATATCCATTCCCTGATGAATCATGTCCATGCCATTATCCTTCATATCCATATCCTTGTCTTGCATTGCATTGTTCTTGTCTGACCTACTCATGTGTTCATCCATAATTTCATGTTGGTCATCTTGACCATCACGAATCAAATTCTTGCCTGATTTTATCATTTCCATCCCTTTGTCCATTATTGCTATCCCGCTATTTATCATAATCTTGTCATTGGTTCTATCTCCTTTAATCATCATTTCGTTACCTGATTTTACCATGGCCATTCCCTCATAAATCATTTCAATACCTTTAGTAGTATCTGAATTTTGTAAATTGGGATTGGTAACATTGTCTTTTCTCTGATCTCGACTTGCATTATTATTGTCACTACAACCGGTGGTAAATACAGATGCAATGACCAGGATGATTAAGACAATAGTTTCAGATTTTGATGTAATCTTCTTTCTACCTGAATTATGAAAAATATTTATCAGAGTTTTTAAAAATGATTCGTTCATACTGATTTTTTTATTTGTTATTAATTGTTTTTTCGTTGCTGATATTGATCAGGGTTTTGTTATATTTAAACCTATTATGAATTAATTGTGCCTTCTCTGTTGAGTGTTGTTCATTTCCCGATGAATCGTGTCCATACCATGGTTGTCATGACCCATTCCCCGATGAGTATTCATGTCATCATGGTCATCAACCCTTTGCTCATTAGGTGGAGCGACTGTGTCTTTATTCTTATCTCCTCCAGCATTATTGCAACCATCGCAGCCAGTGATGAAGGGAATTAAAATTGAGATGATGATTAATTGAATCATTTTAAACTTTATTATATTATTACTCCAACTAAAGAATCTGTTGTCAATATTTAAAAAGATTCTTTTCATGGTATTAAAAATTGACTTGTTCATAACGATATTTTATTTGTTATTGATTGTTGATGTTTTGGCAATTGCAATTTTTTTAGCATGTTAATCTTATTTATTGTCATTTTACTTTTCTGGTGTTATTAAACCACATCATCAAGCCTGCGACAATTAAAACGAGCAGAATAGCCCCCAAAAGCATTTCCACTGTTGTGAAAGAGTAAGTTTCATTGGAATTTCTGTTGTTATTCATCATTCCATCGTTTTGGGCAAACAATGAACTTGAAGTAAATGCCGCGATTAAAAACATTAGTTTTTTCATATTTTATAGTTATTCATTGGTTAAAATAACTTTTAATGCATTTTCTTTTGCTGCATGTTCAAAGGTGTCATAAGCCTTAATTATTTCATCTAATTTAAAACGATGTGTGATGAGTTGTTTTGGTTCTAACTTACCCGCGAGAACAGTTTTAAAAAGCATTGGCGTAGAAACGGTATCAACAAGACGGGTAGTGATAGAAATGTTTTTAGACCATAAAGTTTCCAGATGAAGAGTTACACTTTTACCGTGAACTCCTATATTGGCTATATGTCCACCGGCACTAATAATCGCTTCACATAATTCAAATGTTGCCGGAATGCCAACGGCTTCAATGGCTGTATCCACGCCCTTGTTATTTGTCAGTTTCATTATCTTATCAGTTGCATTTTCTTTTTCGCTATTAATAATATGTGTTGCCCCGAAAGTTTTTGCAACACTCAGGCGATTATCGTCCTGATCAATCACAATAATTACAGCTGGAGAGTAAAATTGAGCTGTTAATAATGCTGCTAAGCCTACGGGTCCTGCCCCTACAATAGAAATGGTATCACCGGGCTTTACTTGTCCGTTGAGTACGCCACATTCAAAACCCGTGGGTAAAATGTCGCTCAACATCACTAATGCTTCTTCATCGGCACCGGCAGGAATAGGGTATAAGCTATTGTCGGCAAAAGGTATTCTTACAAATTCTGCCTGTGCGCCATCAATGGTATTACCCAAAATCCATCCGCCTTTTTCGCAGTGCGAATACATCGCTTTTTTACAATATTCGCATTTGCCGCAGGATGTGATACATGAAATTAAAACATGGTCTCCTTTTTTTAAAATTAGTTACAGCCTTTCCAACATCTTCTATAATGCCAACTCCTTCGTGACCTATAATTCGACCATCTGTAACAGTGGGAACATCTCCTTTTAGAATATGTAGATCTGTGCCACATATAGTCGTTTTAAGAATTTTTACAATTGCATCGGTTGGTTCTGTTATCGTTGGTTTCGGTTTTTCTTCCCACGCTTTTTTTCCGGGACCGTGATATACTAATGCTTTCATTGTGGTACCGGTTTTTTTATTTGCAGCAGGTATTCCATTTGTTTTTTCCTTTTTGACTGATGTTGTTATTGTTGTCATTTTTTTTGATTTAAAATTGTGAATTGATATTTGCTTACTGATTTAAATATTTATTGCCTTTCCTCATTTTGTAAAATAGATGTATTCGATTCGCTGCTTCCCATTTCTTTTACCAAAAAGAAACTTATAACCGACCTTATCCCTACAATCATTGCTAAAACATACAGCTCATTTAACTGCGGTTTATGTATGGTATGAATCATGTCAGCCGCCAACATAAAATCAAGTCCGAGTATCAGGTACCCACTGAATTGATACCTTATAGTTCCGCTGATGTTTGGCAATTTCTTATTTATCAGATTATTTTTTTCATTTATAAAAAAATTGAATAGCGTTATAAGAACACCCCATATAATAATAATGCTACCTGCTATGCCAACACCTAATGCTATATAATTAAAATTATCCATAGGAGAATAATGTAGCTACTAACATCTCATCATTTCTTTTTTTTCTGCACCTGGTTCAATCATCATCCCGCATTTTGGACATTTGCCGGTCTGCCCGCTTACTTCCATTGGACAAGGGTCCATCGAGCAAGTGGACTTAGCGGCATCGTCATGCTGCCTCGAGCTTTTAGATGATTGGCCGTATCTTTCTTGTTGCCCTGTTGAATGTTTGTGCTGTTTCATATATTAACTTTTTGGTTTCTTATGTTCACGAATTGTATTGACCGGATAATTGGTGAGAATGTCATAAACAGCAGGATGCAGATTGTATTCAATATAGGAAGGGTCATATAAGTCACCTTCGGCAGTGCCCAACCAAACTAATTTATTTTGTTTTGCGTCAATCACATTGAGGGTGATTATGCTTTGCGTATATTCAACTTTTTGAGTTGTATAACTGCGATTGGTATTGGAATAATTACCTGAATAAATGGAATTATAATTGTAATAATTTCTGTAATTATGAGAACGGTAATAGTATGAATTGGGATAAGGATAATAGTAGGGATTCGAATAGTTATAACTTGGGTAGTTGTAAAATGCAGGTGAAGTAGTGGTGTATTCTTTTTTTACACTATAAACCACTAACTGTAGCAACACATCAGGACTATCCACATTGGCTTTCATGCCACGTTCGCCCATGCAATGCGAAAAATAATTGATGGTGTTGTTGCGGATAATCTGATTGTTGGTGGGAGTGTTGGTGGAATCCTTATCAGGCAGCCAGGCGAAGGTTTTGTATTTGGTAAAATCAACGGAACGGTCATAGTCCGAAGAAATGTTGTTGTACACTCCGCATGCTGCAAGGAGCATGATTGATGTTAATGAGAGAAAGATTTTCATTTTAATTTACGAATTATTTATTTTTTATAGCCGATTTGCTTACGGATTTGAATGTCATCGACATTTTCATGAATGGTTATTACTTTATCACGTTGTTTTTCTGAATCATCTTCTGAAGATGTGGTTATAATTTTGGTGAGTAAGTTGTAAATAAATGCAGTTATGAATCCGATGAGTGTACCTGCCACAAACAGCATCAGCGTTCCATGCAAAAGTTTACCGAATCTAAATCCATTATCAATGAGCAGCGGTTTGAAATCTATTTCGTGAAAGAGAGAATTTAAAACCTGAAGGGTAATCTCCTTGCCGAGCATAACAAGAAAGATATTGCAAAGTATGAATGAGATGCTGAAAGCTAAACCAAGTGCAACACTGAATTTTAATGGAGACAATTTCATTGTAACAGAATTTTTATGAGCCGACTCATTCAAGTTTCATTCTTATTATTATCAAACACAAAGAATGGCTACTGATTAAAAAATTACTTACATTTTCTTCATAGGTTCATCCATTTTCATCTTTCTCATCTTTCCATTCATGTATATCATATCCCCTTCTTTCATCATCATCGTTTTACCAGCTTTTGTTTTCATGGTTCCGTCCGTCTTTACCTTTGTACCATTACTTAGCGACATATCTTTGTCCATCTCCATTGTTTTACCTTTTTTAATCATCATCATCTTACCGCCCATCATCATAATATGGTCCTTTTTATGTTTAGGTTTTTCCATCTTTGGATCCATTTTTTCCATTTTAGGATCCATTTTTTCCATTTTGTGTTCTTGAGCAAATACCTCTGAACTTAAAGTAAAGGCTGCAAATAAAATCATTAGCTTTTTCATTTTTAATAGTTTGCGGCTCTACAGCTATGCTGATAGTTGCCAAGTTTTAAAAAAATATTTTATTAGTTAATATACATTTTTTTTAGTTCATACTTAGTTCGCTAAATATCCTTAGGCTATTTCTAATATAGCTTTTGATATTACTCAGATATAATCAAAAGCGAGCTAAGAAGCTTTTGTAATTTATTATAATTAGCCCAAATGGTGCATTGATTGCAAACCGTATTGCTAAATTGTTGCTTTAAACTAAATCACTTTTGAGAATATTTTTCTTCTCATTATATTCTTGGATTGTGATTTGACCTGAAGCAAAGCGCTTTTGCAAAATATCAAGTGGAGAATCTTTTTTCCTTCGCTGACCCGGAACATCGTAAGGTGTTGCGAAAATCCAAAAAAGAAGGATTCCCCAAATGAACCACCAAAAAAGGTGCATACCCCAAAAGTGATAACCTTCATACATATTCATAATTTTTTGATTTAAGTGTTAATGGATATTATTCAATTGTATAAATGCAATTATTTACTATGTTCCATCTTCATTCCTTTCATGTCACACATACTTTGCATTGACTTCATTACATTCGGATGAGGCTGCATCGAGCCCATCATCATGTTACATTTGGATTGGTCTGCATCACACATTGCCATTGTTTTGCTCATCATCATTTTGCACATGGAAGAATCCATCTTGCACATGTCAGTCATTTTATCTAGCATATTTCCTTGCATTTGCGTATTGTCAGTAACAACAACAAAGGCAGTCGATAGAATTAAATCAGGATGTTTTGTTCGCATGGAATCCATCACTTCATTCATGTAGGAGTCATTGTTCATTAAAGCTGAAATAATTTTTCCACGTGTTTCTGCATTGCTGCAAAGGGTATCAGGTGTGGCATTGTTGCATTGTGTTAATAAAAACAGCATTGCAAATGGGAAGAAGGCAAAAAGAATATTTTTCATTTGTTTATTTTTAAAAGTTTAGTTGTATTGAGTTTATAATTATTTATTTAGTGAAACATTGTAAATGCAGGCAATGCAAGCACCTATTAGCCAACAAAGAATAAATACTTGCACAAGACCTAATATTACTTCAACAGGTGAAATCTCCATTCTGATTATTGACGAAACATCTAAGCCATGAATTAAGGTATTGAAAAATTTCACGGTGCTATCATGGCCCAATATCATCATGACAAATACACAACCAAAGTGCAGCAATGCACCCGTTAGGCCAAATGCCAATCCAAATTTTCTAATGTTTATGTGATTCATGGCTTTCCTTATTAGGGATTTGTGAATGCGTTTGATGTTGTCGATGGTTCATTGGCATTAATAAATGACAAGCGAACATTGCAAGAATAAATATGAAAAAGGGGTAGTTTCCTGTTATTCCAAATAATGGTAAAAGAAAAATCAGAAGCAGTGGAATTATACAACCGATAATCATCCAAATTAAATGTTTATTCATATTAGTTACTTTTTAGATGTCAAAACGAAGGTCTATATTACTATATAATTAATAAATAACCAGGGTCATATTGAAAGGTGATTGTAGTCATTTAGAAATATTTTATTATCATTTCAGATGTTGCCCATCTTTCATATTTTCTTGTTTTGCAGTAGAAGCATCCATTTTCATAATCGGCATTTGCTGACCGTATAATGAAAATATACCCAAAAATAAAATCATAAAACCTAAAAAAAACTTCCTAAACAACTCTGAATGTTTTAGGTTGTTCATTATTTTAGTTATTTGCAAATTCCATTTTACCCATCTTGATGCATTCAGCAGCACATTTACGGCAAGATTCTGCACATTTTTTACAATGCTCCAAATGTGTATATTTTTCGCATTCAACAGCACAGGCATTGCATATCTCTGCACATAAACTGCAAAACTTATTTACAAAGTTGATAGTATGTTCATCTGATCTTGCCAGAAAAGAAGCGGCTGTGCGACACATGTCAGCACAATAGCGATCAAGCTCAATACACTGTGCTAGTTTTTGAGCCTCTTTTTCGTTTGAACATGAAGTTGCACAATGTTCGCATTCAGCTGCACACTCATTGCAGGCATCTATACATACTTTAAATTTTTGATGACTCATCTTTACTATGTTTGAAATTGTGAATGAATTTTCACAACAAAACAAAGGTGAGTTATTTGATTCTTAAATCATTACACATTTAGAGTAAAGTGTTGCACAATTCACGCATTTTAGTTAAAATATTTATGTAAGATTGTTCAGCATAATTCCATACTATGAACAGCAACTTAAATGCAAAGGCTGACAGCTTTTGTGGGAAGATTACCATAAGGCTTATCCAGATGGCTTTAAACGAAGTCAATTCAATTATTACCTCAAATTATGAAAGATGCTGATGAATCCGACGACCCATATTAAGCATAAGGCTGGAGATAAAATGTATGTTAGTTTCATAGGATATAAATTGCATTCTACGGATTTGTATATTTTTTTCTAAATGATTATTCCAATTTAGAATCCAGATAAATTCACAATGTTGCTGGTTTACACATACTAAGTTTGGAGCTATCACCTGCAAAATTCAATTCTTGAATATCGACAATTTTAAAATCGTTCTCACCTTCCTGTAATGTGATGAACTGATTGGGTTTTACATTTTTAAGAGTCTGGACTTTCTGTGTTTTTTGCCAGGTGATTTCGATCTCATCAATTATTTCTGTTTGACCAACACCAATCTCTCTTCTTAATGAAGAGCAACCAAAACTTCCTCCTGTGTTTACGTCACGGTAAACAGTTCTTTGGATTCCATTTTCTTTAAAGCTTACCTTAACACGTGTACCAATAGCAGATCTATTTGTTTCAGTTCCAATCAATCGAAGGTTTATCCACTTGTTGTTGTTTTGACCTGGATTGATGTAGAGTGAATTGTTATATGAATCGCCCAAAAAAGCACCTCCAACTTCAATAAAGATATCCTGATCGCCGTCATTATCAATATCTGTGATTGCAACACCATGACCTTTTTGTAAATTTCCGACACGTGCAGGAATGGTGATATCCACAAATGTTTCATTTCCCATATTCTTGAATAAACGATTTGGGGCCAATTCGCTAAGTAATGGATTTCCAGTACCGAGATACATATCCAAATAACCGTCATTGTCTATGTCGCCGAAATTAGAACCCATAGCAAAAACAGATTTATTCAATCCTGCATTTTTAGAGACATTAGTAAATGTACCATTTTTATTATTCCTATATAGGTACATAAAGCTGGCATTGTTGGGAATATTCAAAGCTTCTGTGCAAGAGGTATGAGCAATTGATATTCCAAACCCATAACCGCAAACAAAAATATCAAGCCATCCATCATTATTGTAATCCCAAAACCAGGTAGGAAACGTCGGTACTTCTATGTCTCTAAATCCAGCTTCCTGAGATACATCTTGAAATTGTGGTATGTTATTTTTAATTCCGGTATTCTTTAGTAGAAATCTTTTTCCAAATGTACTTGAAAGAAAGAGGTCCGTCAAGCCATCATTGTTATAATCACCCGATGCAACACCTTTTATAAATTCAACAACTTGACAACCTGCTTTCGCCGCTACTTCTGTAAATGTACCCGTTTTATTATTTATAAAAAGTTCACAAGGTTCCGGACCTGTTGATTTTGAAGATTCATTTCCTATGAATAAATCCAACCAACCGTCATTGTTGAAATCACGCCACGCTCCTGTTTGGGTTGGATGTTTGGAAAAAAGACCACTCTCAATGGTCACATCTGTAAACGTATCATCTCCATTATTTCTTAACAAGGTATTTGGTTGCCTGCCGAATACTTCACACCAGCCACCTCTCAGGACAAAGATGTCTGCATCACCATCATTGTCATAATCTGCAAACAATGTATTTATTCCTCCTTGGATTCTGGATAAGCCGGATTTTACCGAAATATCTACGAATCCACCTTTTTTATCATTTTGAAAGTAATGCATGGATTGGTTCAACAACCAATTCGAAGTTACAATATCCAAATATCCATCATTATTCATATCTTCTACAATAGCTCCGCCTGCATTATTTCTTATATTAAGACCCAGTAAAGAGGCTACATCTTGAAATGGTTTTATAGGAAGTCCGGATCGGTCTTTGTCAATCTCAGGAACCAGCCATTTTTTAGGAACCTTATTAGGATATTCTCCCAAGGTCATGTAGGCAATATTCAATAGCCATCTCGATTCATAATCTTGAGGATTAGCAATTAATATTTTTTCATAAATTTCAATTGCAGTTCGTGAACCTGTCTGGAATTTATGAATTCCATTACCTCTTATTGGAATGATACATGATTCTGGTGAATGATTGGATACACAATTTTGTCGTTCACCTAATCTTAGATTTGCTAAAGCAAGATTCTTTACCAAAAAAGATGTGTTTGGGTTGAATGGATCATTAACCTGATTAACTACAGAATTTAAAATAGAGAGAGATTGTGTTTCGTTTCCAGTATTCAAAAGTGCAAGTCCCAAAGCATATTCTGTTTCAAGACGCTGCATTAAAGTCAGGTTTGTTCGCAACTTTGCTTCAATGGAAGGGATGGCAGCATCAACTGAGTAACCATTGTTCTTGTCCTGAAAAATTTTATAAGATTCAGATATTATCTGAATCATTTTTTCATGGTTATCAATCGTTTTTTCATTGCAAGACTGAAATGACATCAGGAAAAGGATACTTATAAATAATCCTAAAAGAGCATGTTTTCTCTTCCCATGTATAAACAAAAGAAAATTGATTTGCACAATCAATCTGATTCGATGTAAGTTTTTCATTTTCTTTTCAATTTGAAACACATATAAAAAAATCGCAGGTCACTTGTACAAAGGTACGACTTATTGAAAATAAATTTACTGCATTAAGTATATAATTATTTTTGAGTATTTTGCAAAGAGTTGATTTGTGTTCTGCAATACGAACTATCAAGTTTTCAAAGACATCACAAATAGTGAAATAGCATTTATATCGATAGTAGCTTGCATAGATGTGCACTAAGAGGAGATCTACAAAATTTTGAATGTCACGCATCCAAACATAGCATACTCGAAATGGAATATAATGATTTTCGTCAACAAGCTTTACAAAAGATGACATGATTTAATTTTATTCTTCAATTGTTTTTATTTTTTTTGTTTTCATTTAAAAGTGGCGACTTATCCCTAAACTAGTTGGCAGTATATTATTTGCAGGATAAGTCATCAGTGCTCATGCCTTTGCCCTGCTCCGCTTTTTAATATAAACTCACTGCTGATCAGATATGCACCTGATGTTACAACAATTTCTCCCGCTTTAAGACCTGACAGTATTTCAACGAAATAGTTATTCTCTGTACCTGTTTCTATCATGCGTTGTTCAAACGTAGTTTCATCTGTTTTTATCCAAACTGTTTTCATTCTCTCCAATAGTACGGCTGATTTTGGCACTAGCAAAACGGGCTGTGTTGTTTTCTTCGGACTTACATATACCATCATTCCCGGGATTAGTTTGTGCTTGGCGTTATCAACTGTGATGCGGAGCAATTGTATTTTACGGCCGCTTTCTACACTTGGATTATTAAAGACTAGCCGACCGTTGTATATTTCATTTGGAGATGTTTCTGAAAAAATCTGAAATAAATTATTGCTGTTCATTTTTTCATTAGTGTAAACTTGTGCTTCTACCCAAACTTGTTTTAACCCCGCTAATTTCATAAGCGGCGCTCCTTCTTCGACATACATTCCTTCTTTGATAAGTAATTCCGTAACATAGCCTTCTGTCGGAGAAAAGAAAGTTATTAGCAGTGATGGTTTTTTATTTTTTTCTAATTCAAAAATCTGATTATTAGTAAGTCCCCAAAGCAAAAGTTTGTTTTTGGATGCAGATAAAATATCATCCAAAGTCTCGTTCGATGAAATGGCCTGTTTCTTTTGTTCAAGTAATGCAAGATATTCTTTTTCATCAGCAACCAATTCTTCACTGTAAATTCCATAAATTGAATTCCCCTTTTGAATAAACTCACCGGATGATCTGACAAAGAGTTTGTCAATTCTGCCCTTTACTCTGCTGCTGATACTTGTTACTTGTTTTTCATCAATGGACACAGTTCCAAGAATTGTCGAGGTGGGAATAATCGTTTTGAATTTTACGGTATCAGTTTCAATTCCAGCTAATAATTGTTGCCGGGCATCAAGTGTAATAAAATTGCCTTTGTGCCCTTCATGTGATTTTTCTTTTTTCTCCACTTTTATCAAAGACATATTACATACAGGACAAGCTCCGGGCGAATTGCTCTGTACACTTGGGTGCATAGGGCAGGTATAATACGTACCCATCTCATGTCCAGTATGTTCCTCATTATTGTTCTTGCAACTCAATGATAAAAGAGTCACAGCTATATATAGGATAGCTTTTATTTCCTTCATTTCAATTGTCATTTAAAAATGTTTCACTATCAGTTAAGTACCCTGCGTGCTCTGCGACTTCTTCGTTTTCAGCAAGCCCATTGATGACAGTAACCATGCCATTAATAGGTGAACTTGTACTAACTTTTCGAAGTTTAAAAATACCTGAACCTGATTGAGTATTTCCTGTTTTTACCCACACGAAAGAATTGAATCCTGTGCGATAAACTGCCGAAACTGGAATTTGGAAATTACCTTTAGAACCAAGATTTATTTCTGCTGTTACAAGAGAATTTAATTTTAATTGACCATTGGGATTTGGTAAGTCAATCCTTATCCTTACAAATCGCTGTTTATTTTCTTCAAAATTTTGCTCTATCAAAGCAATTTTTCCATTAAGCAGCTGGTCCGGAAATAATTCTGAAATGATTTTTACCTTACTGTTTAATTGTATCGTGGAATGAAGATCAGCAGGAATCGAAACAATGGCCCAAACATTTTGTAAATCATTTATATTAAAAAGTGTTTCCCCTTTATTTATATACATGCCTTCCCGGATTTGATTAAGTGACGAATCAAATGATTTATCAGGATTATTCTTTGAGGTATTGTTCATATTGTTCATGGATGATTGTTGTGTATTTTCAGATCCTGAATTGTTGTTGGATTCTGTATTGAAAAAAATATAGCCACTTGACGAATTATAAACCGTTATTGTTTGAGTGAATGTTTTGTTTTTTTCTAGCAGATTAATTTGATTATCCGTTAAACCCAAAAATTTTAGTTTCTGTCTGGATTGTTCTAAAAGGAACTTTTCCGCTTTTGTTTTTAAGATGAATAAGTGTTCCTCCTGAAATGTATTTAACTCGGGACTATACAATTCTAATATTCTATCTCCTTTTTTTACGAACTACAAATCGTATTTCACATAAAGTTTTTCAATTCTTCCACCAAGTCGACTGGAAACTGTTTGATTGCGGTTTCTGTCCAAATCAATATAGCCTTGTGCTTTCAAAGATTGTGTTTCACTTTGTGCGTTTAACTTTACGGTTGACTGTCTTGATAAAACCTGCTTGTTGGGAGAAATGATCTGATCCGATGCATCATTTACTTTCAATTCCAGTTTCATGTTGCATTTTGGGCAGATTCCAGGTTGATAACTTTCAACTTCAGGATGCATCGGACAGGTGTAAATTACTTCATTGAGCAACTTTTGTTTTTCAATATGATTGGTATGATCGGAATTATTACAAGACAGGATTATAACTGAAAATAATAACAACATCAAACCAAGATTACTATCTGATTTCTTTTTCGAATTCATATTCGGCTTCTAATTTTAAAATGTTGAATAACTTGTCATTCATTTCCAATTTCTTCATCAATAACATTTCCCAGGCATCGAGTAATATGAAAAAATCACCGGTGTTTTGCTGATAGGCAAGTAAATTAGCTTGAAGATTATTTTCAAATGCCAGAATAATTTCGTTTCTATAATTTTCATATTGCCTGGTTTCAAAGTTGAGTAGAGTGAGTTTTTCAGATACCATTCTCTTTGCCATCAGTTCCATTTTTTGTTTTTCCAATTCCATTGCCTGAATTTGAAAGCCGATGGATTTTGATTCAGATGAATACATTTTTGATGACCAGGGCACTATTGGAATTGTCATCATACCCATTACTGACCATTGGTTATGCATTCCAAACATATACATGTGTTCAGCCCGTACTCCAAAGTCAGGTTTGTTGCCAATTTTCATTACTTGTTGCTCCAATTGCATGGATTGAATGTATTTTGACATTGCAGTAATATCGCTTCTGTTAGAAATATTGTTCGTATCGATTAAAGTGAATGAATAATTCCGAGGTTCAATCAGAGTGTCTATTTCTATTGTTGAATTTACATCTCTCACCATTAGGATATTTAAACCGATATTGCTTTCGGCTATCATTCCAAAGAGCATGTAATGCATGTTTTTTAATTCAGATAACCTTGCTTTTCCTTTGTAAATGGTTTGCAATTGCGATTGATTGTTGCTGAACTTGGCTTCTGCTGTTGTCAATAAAAGATTTAATACATCTTCGCTTTTGGTTATAATATTTTGCTTTTGTTCATTTACAAATCGGTTGTAATATAAAATTTTTGCTTCTCTGGCTAATTCATTTTTAGTCCATTCGCTTTTACTTTTTTCAACCTCCAATAATGAAATTATATACTCTTTCTTTGCATTGAGTTTACTTGGGTTAGGTATCATTTGTTCAATGGATAAGTTTATTCCAGCCTGATTCATTGGGTCATTCTTTTCGTTTATCATCGATAGCTTGTAAGGAAAGCGCATTAGTCCGGTTGAAAATGTTGGTGGCATCCATGCCTTGGCACCTTCCGCTTTTGCCTGCCATGATTGAATATTTTGTTGGTATTGTAATATGGAAGGGTAATTAGTTTCAACTTGTTGCAGAAGTTTTTCCAATGAAATGTATGTTGTATTCTGTGCCTGAATATTCATCAGGGAAATACACATTAATGGTATGATTAAAATTATTTTATTCATGTTCTTAATCTATTATTTCTAAATATTCTACTTTTCCATGTTTTCTCATTTCACGCTCCTTCACCAATTGGTAAACTACAGGCAACACGATTAACACAAAAAGGGTGGAAGTAATAAGTCCAAATACAAAAGGTATGGTAATCGGTTTCATTACATCGCTTCCAACGCCAGTTGCTAAAAGAATTGGCATAAGTCCAATCATATCTGCCATAACGGTCATTAGTTTAGGCCGAACACGCATCACGGCCCCCGAAAACACCGCTGATTGAATTTCTTCCTGCGATAGTTCTGCTGTTTTCTTTTGTTCTATTTTTTCTCGCAATGCTTCATTCATATAAACTAACATTAGAACGCCGGTTTCCACTGCGATGCCAAACAGTGCAATAAATCCTACTGCAACTGCAACAGAAAAATTGACTTCAAAGAAATACATAGAATACACGCCCCCGATAAGTGCAATTGGTATGCTGGATAGCACAATCAACATTTCTTTAGCTGAATGGAAAGTAAAGAACAAAACAAACGCTATGATGAGGAGTGTAATGGGAATAATAATTTTCAAACGGGCTTCTGCACGAACTTTATTTTCATATTGTCCGCTCCAGTTGATGAAGTAGCCTTTAGGAAGATTTTTGAAATCACTTTCAATTTTTGTTTTAGCATCTTTCACTACGCTCCCCATGTCCCTGCCACGAATATTAAATAATACAGTTCCCCTGAGCATTGCGTTTTCTGAATTTATCATGGGAGGGCCTTCAGAAATTTGTAAATCTGCCACTGCGGATAAAGGAATGACACCATAATCGGAAGTTTGTATTGGGGTTCGTTTTATTTCTGACAGATCACTCCGAAAGTCCTGCGCCAAACGCATGGCAATACTAAACCGCTGGCGGCCTTCAACCGTATTTGTCAATTTCATGCCACCCAAAGCCATTTCAATTATCATGTTTACTTCCTCGATAGATAGATTGTATCTGGCAATTTCTTCCCGCTTAATTTTAATATCAAGGTATTTTCCTCCGGTGAGTTGCTCTACATATAGATCGGCAAGGCCTTCAATACCTTGTAATGATTTTTCAATTTGACGTGAAAACTTGTAAATGGTATCTAAGTTTTGTCCGTATATTTTTATTCCAATATCTGTTCGCACACCGGTTGAAAGCATATTGATGCGATTGATAATGGGTTGTGTCCAACCATTTGTTACTCCCGGTATCTGCACTTTTGCATTCAACTCCGAAATCAGTTTTTCGGTGGTCATGTCCTTGCGCCATTGCGATTTTGGCTTAAGTATGATGACGCTTTCTATCATACTCATAGGAGCATTGTCGGTGGCCGTATAAGCGCGACCTGCTTTTCCCAGCACATTTTCTACTTCGGGAAAACTGCTGATGATTTTATCCTGCACTTGTAAAATTCGTTTGACTTCGTTGTTGGAAACATCGGGCAGGGTAACTGGCATAAACAAAAGTGAACCTTCATCCAACGGTGGCATAAACTCCGAACCCAATCGCAATACGAAAGGGATACTTCCTAATAAAATAAGAACAGATATGACAATTACTGTCTTTTTCCAGCTCTGACAAAGATGTAAAACAGGGCTGTAAATTTTTATGAAGAAATTGGCAATTGGATTTCTACTTTCAGGAATTAATTTACCTTTCATTAAAGAACGCAACAACATTGGTACAATAAACAATGCAACAATTGCAGATCCAATCATTACAAATGTTTTTGTATATACCAATGGTGAGAAAAGTTTTTTCTCCTGCCCTTCTAAAAACAGAATCGGAGCGAAGGATATAAGTGTTACGAGTATCGAAAAGAAAACAGCTCTCCCTACTGTGCGTGACGAACGTTCAATGATTTTGATGCGTTCATCTTCGCTTAATTCTCTTGTGTTACCTATTCTTTGCTTTTCCATTATTCGTTAGTTTTTACAACCGCTTTTACCAATCCTTTATAAGCATTTTCTGTCATTACAATTCCGGCATCTACTAAATCGCCAATAGCTAATGCAATGCCACCAAGCGACATGATGTTGAGTGAAATACCAAATAGTTTTACCAGCATAAAGCCAATCAACACCGAGAGGGGAATAGTAACAATTGCAACTGCTGCGCTTCGCACATGAAAAAGGAAAAGTAACACAATGAGAGAAACCACAATGATTTCTTCAATTAATGCTTCTTTCAATGTAGCAATTGCAGCTTCTATCAGGTTGCTGCGGTCGTAAGCGATTTTAATTTTTGTTCCGGGGGGAAGGCCTTTTTCCACATCGCTTAATCTTTCTTTTACCCGGTCAATTACCTCTTTGGCATTTTCTCCGTATCGCGCGACTACCACACCACCAACAACTTCGCCTTCTCCGTTTTCATCTACTATCCCAAGTCGGATGTCGCTGCTCATTTGAACATCTGCAACATCTTTCATTCTGATTGGAATTGACTTCATTGCACCTACTGAAATTTCTTCGATGTCTTTTATATCCTTTATATATCCCAATCCTCTAATCATATAACCCATTCGATTCATTTCATATATACTTCCACCTACATCCCGGTTATTGGCTTTCAATGCATTTGCTACTTCCATTGCTGAAACATTATAGTAAACAAGCTTATGTGGATTAATGCTTACCTGATATTGTTTCTGAAATCCGCCAAATGAGGCAACTTCACTAACGCCCTCTACATTTTGAAGGGCGAATTTAACATACCAGTCCTGCAAAGCTCTCAGTTCTCCCAAATCGTATCCATCGCCTTGAAGTGTATACCAAAACACATGTCCTACACCGGTGCCATCAGGACCGAGTGAAGGAGTCACTCCTTGTGGTAATGCTTGCTGTGCAAAATTCAATCGCTCCAACACGCGTGTTCTTGCCCAATAAATTTCTGCATCATCATTAAAAATGACGAAGATGAAACTCATGCCGAACATCGATGCAGCACGAATAGCTTTTACATTTGGAATGCCTTGCAGATTAGAAACCAATGGATAGGTAATTTGGTCTTCCATGATTTGCGGGTTGCGTCCCATCCACTCGGTATATACGATTACCTGATTTTCTGAAAGGTCAGGAATAGCATCAACAGCTGTATTCATTATTGACCAAACTCCTCCCACAACAATCATCACAATGCCGATCCAAACAAAGAAGCGGTTATGCGTTGACCATGAAATTATTTTTTCAATCATCCTAATTCTGTTTTATACTCTATTTCGTTTCAGTTCAAACCAAGTCCACAATCCACCCAAACCGTCAATAATTCCGAACGATAAAAAATGCCAGTCGGCTTTGCCTGAGAGCATAAGATAAGCAACCACCAAAGGGGCCGCAAATCGGGTATGAATTGTGTATATCGCAAATTGCCTGTTACCCGATAATGCCGAACGGTAATAATAATAGGAAGAACAGAGCAGCACAAATCCTAATAAATTCAACCAGGGTTCACCCGAAACAGGAAGACTAAAAAAAGGTAAAATGATATTTGGTAAAAATAACAATACTATACCTACAAGCAGAGAGTATAAACTGAAAATGAGAAGACTTTTGTTTATTCTGTTCATTATTACTCAAATAAATTGTAAAACAAATCACTTACATCAATCCTGTTACTTACGTGCGGAATAGTGTTACAGGTAATTACTTTTTTTACTCCCGTGTTTAATAAATCCTGGTAAGCATTTCCAGCAAATACAGCATGAATGCCAACGCAAACAGGAGCTTTCATACCCACTTTTTGTAAATGCCCAACAGTTTCAATCATAGTTCGGGCAGTAGAAATAATATCATCAACCAACACAGGTGTGTGGTTATAATATTTTTCTACTTGTGGAATTGAAACTTCAACATTTCGGTCGTCATGCCTGATTTTTTCCAAGACAATAAAAGGAGCATCTACGTTTTTCGCTACTTCAGAGACCCATTGACCGCTTTCGCTGTCAGGACCGATCAATACAGGATTTGAAATATTATTTATAATCCATTTGGAAATGTGATTTGCAGCATGAACTACAGTTGTAGGAACCGAATAAATTTCAGACAAAGAACCATATCTGTGAAGGTGAGGGTCAACAGTGGTTATCGTTTCAGCAAAGTTGGAAATCAGTAAAGCGAAATATTTTGAAGTAATCCCTTCTCCGGTGTGGAATTGTTTGTCTTGCCGCATATACGCAAGATAAGGAGCAATCAAGCAGGTGCATTCAGCACCCAATTCCATTGCGGTTTTGGATAAAAAGTATAAAGGTAAAAGTTTTGCATCGGGGCGGTCTAATGTACAAACCATTATCACTTTTTTACCTTTTACATCTGAATGGATGCGAATATATGTTTCTCCGTCCGGAAAATTTCGAACAGTCATTTCACCTTTCTTAACGTTATAATTTTTTACTATTGCCTCAACGATAGTTTCATTGCCTGGTAATCCAAAAAGTATGATTTCACGTTTCATCATTTTATATTAACAATGTCGGGTTGACTTTTATAATAATCCAATGCATAATCCAATTCACCTTTCGCTTCAGCATAAATGGTAAACAAAACATCTCCATTGTTTACCTTTTTGTTTAAAGGTGATTGAAACGATATTCCGGCTTTTGGAGATTTTGGCGCTCCCGCAAGTTTGGCAAGTTTTGCGAGTCGCCTGCAATCAATTTTCTCCACCTCGCCAGATTGATTAGAGATTATATCTTGTTTGTAAGTAGCAAATGAAGGTTCTGTAAAACGCCCCTGAGCATTACAAATAGCGATAAATTTTTGTAAGCCATTCCGTTCGATAATATTTCTGCTGCTTGGTTTACTCCACTCACTCCTTTTACATTGCCTGATAATTCTAAAACTATACCAGCAAGTGATAATGCTCTTTGTTTTAAATCCATTGGAGCATCTGTTTCATTTCTAAGCACGTTTAGAACATCCATTGCTTCTAATGCGGGACCGATGCCTCTTCCAACAGGTTGTGTTCCATCAGTAATTACCACTTTTAACTTTAATCCAATTTTTTGACCAACAATTTCAAATTGAGCTTTAAGCTCTTTTGCTTTTTCTAATGTTCGAACTTTGGCTGTTTCGCCAACCGGAATATCAATCACCACATGGGTTGCTCCTGCTGCTGCCTTTTTAGAGAGTACAGAAGCTATCATTTGTCCTTCGCTATCAATGTCAAGTGCTTTTTCTATGGAAATGAGAATATCGTCTGCGGGACTTAAGTTAACTGAACCGCCCCAAACCAAACAACCGTTTTCCTTGTTAATCACATCCTTCATTTGGTTGATGGTTAGTTCCACATTGGTCATCACTTCCATGGTATCTGCTGTTCCCGCAGGTGATGTTATTGCCCGGGAAGATGTTTTTGGAATGGTTAATCCCGCAGCTGCTACAATACTTATTACGATAGGGGTAGTACGGTTTCCGGGTAAACCACCCACACAATGTTTGTCATAAACATAATTTTCATTCCAATCTAATTTTTTTCCAGAACGTGCCATTGCCTTAGTAAGGCTTATAATTTCATTTGATGAAAGTTGATTTCCCGCGGTAGCGGTAATAAATGCAGCCAGTTCAATATTAGAATAATGTCCTTTGGCAATATCTGAAATAATCTGCTCCAATTCATTTTCAGTTAATTCTTTCCCAAATATTTTAGCTCTAACTAACCCTACAGAAGAAATAGGTCGCAAGTGTGAAACAGTTATCACATCTCCAGCTTGTGCATTTAATCTTTTGATTGCTTCAATTGAAAGCCCTGCTTCACCATGTTTAATTAGTTCGGATTGTACAACATTAAGTGTTGCAATTATACTTTTATCAAGACAGTTAACAATTACCCTTGTAAGAGCAGTAAATCCTTCAGAGAGGCATACATGACAATCAGAACGCATATAGATAATGTTTTCCCGATAGGTGTCAATGCCGAGGTTTATTATTTTGAGATGATGTGAAGGATTGTTATTCATTTATAACAAGGAGTTTTGCAGAGCACAGTTAATCTTCATTATCTTATGAAAATTATCATAAACAGCCAATTCTTCATCGCTATGAAATTCCATATCTATAAAATCGTGAAATTCATGATTGTCAGGAAAAGCAGATTGGATATTTGTATTCACTATATTAATTTTCATCATGAATTATTTTAGTGCGTTTCAAAAGTTGTATTGCGAGTAAAGAAACAGTTGCAGAAACAATTATTACCAACCAATCATATGCTTTTAGTGGTTGAACATTTAATGCTTTACTCACTGGTGCAATAAAAAAAACGGATAGTATTATAAGGGTACTTGACAATAATGAATACCATACATATTTGTTTAGGAAAACTTCAGATTTAAAGAATGGCGACTTTGTAGAAGCCATGTTAAACACATGAATCAACTGGCAAAAGATGAGTGTAAAAAACAAAATATTATTACACAATTTCGGATCAAATTTTGTTCCGGTATGAATAAAAAAATGACTTATAAACACAGCTCCAAGTGTGCAAATTGAAATAATAGTTGCATATATCCATATGGCATACCATTGTTTGGTTATTAAAAGTGGTTCAGCAGGATTACGAGGCTTATGTTTCATCACTGAAGGATTTCCTTCGCTCAAACCCAAAGCAAGAGCAGGAAGCACATCTGTTATTAAATTAATAAACAATATTTGTAAGGTAAATAGTTGGAAATGCAGGTTTAATAAGGCAGCTATCGATACTACAAATAACTCGCTCATGTTGCATGAAAGTAAGTAAATAACAAATTTCTGTATGTTGCTAAAAATAACCCGCCCTTGTTTAATGGCATGAACAATGGAAGAAAAAGCATCATCTTTCAATACCATGTCTGATACTTCCTGTGCTACTTGAGTTCCTCTTTTTCCCATAGATATACCGATGTCTGCCTTTTTTAACGCTGGGGCATCATTTACTCCGTCGCCGGTCATGCCTACAATGTTTCCCTTTTCCTGCAGCACAGTCACCAAATCAAGTTTATGGGAAGGGGAAACTCTTGCGAAAACGGCAGTGTTCATCCAAACCTGTTTGTCTTTTATGCTTAACTGTGAATAAGGGAGCATGTTTTTTCCTAAGACAGGTTCGTTACTTCCCGAAATATGAAGTTGATTTGCTATGAAATTGGCGGTTGCAGGATGGTCGCCTGTAATCATTACAACATGAATTCCTGCATCCTTACACTCCTTTATGGCTTCGTAAACATCAGCAGCAGGTGGATCCATCATTCCATAAAGTCCGGAATAAACTAAATCATTTGTAAGTGAAATATTTTTAGAAGAAGCTTCTTTATATGCTCCGGCAATTACTCGTAAGCCTGATGCAGCAAGTTTTTCTGATAACAATTTCAATTCTTCTCTTTTCTCATTGGATAATATAGAGAATTCAGAATCTTTATAAATATGAGTGCATTGTTTTAGGATTTCTTCTGCTGCACCTTTCGTGTAAACTATGAAACCTTTACCATTACTATGCAATGTTGCCATCATTTTGGATTCGGAAGAAAAAGAAACTTCATCAATTTTTTGGAATTGTTGCCTCATTTGTTCAATGTCAATTCCATGCTTGTATGCATATTTTAATAAACCAGTTTCAAGAGGGTCGCCAATTTCTTTTGTATCATTTCTTGAAACCTGAATTGATGCTGTGTTACATAAGACTGCAATCTGATACAATAACTGTTTGTTCTTTTCAGAATTTTCATCTGCTGAAATTACTTCCGTTACTTCAATTTTGTTTTGAGTAAGTGTTCCGGTTTTATCGGTGCAGATAATTGTTGTGCCACCCAATGTTTCTACAGCAGATAGTTTTTTTACAATCACGTTATGCTTTGCCATCTTCATCATGCCATGAGCCAGGGCAAGAGTAGCTACAATGGGAAGTCCTTCTGGAATAGCAGCCACGGCAAGTGCGATAGCTGTTTCAAGCATTTCCACGTAATCTCCATGTGTAAATAATCCTACGATAAAAATAAGGACAACCAGAGCAATTGTGATGTAAATTAGCTTGCGACTGAAAACTTGTAATTTCTTTTCAAGCGGAGTAGCCGATTGCTCAGCCTCTTGCACCAAATGAGCGATTTTGCCAAGTTCGGTTTGCATTGCTGTTGCCACCACTATTGCTTTTGCATTGCCATTAGTGATATAAGTTCCTTTGTACAACATATTGGTACATTCAGATATTGGAACATCTTTAGAAATTTCTATTTCATTTTTTTCAACAGGCATTGCTTCTCCAGTAAGTGAGGCTTCATTTACTGAAAGTTGAATAGCACTAATTACCCTTGCATCTGCAGATATCATGTCACCTGCTTCCACAAATAATATGTCATCCGGAACAACTTCTTCTGAAGGTTTCTCTTGCAATTTCCCATCTCTGAAAACTTTTGCAGGGACACTCGCCATCTTTTTCAATGTATTCATGGAGTGTTCAGCTTGTAATTCCATCCAAAAACCAATAACTGCATTTATCAGAATTACTAATATTATTGCTGTTGCATCCAGATATTCTTGAAACCAAAAGGACAATCCTGCTGCGAAAATCAACAAATAAACCATGAGGTTATTGAACTGGGCTAATAATATTCTGACAGGATGTTTCCCCTTTTTAAATTGGATAATATTGTGGCCGTATTGTTCAAGCCGACTTGTTGCTTCCACTGATGTCAGTCCTGTTTCTATCATGCTAATTTTCTTTTTAAAAGTTGTGCATTAATAGCTACTACAATGGTGCTTAAACTCATTAATACAGCACCAATTGCAGGACTTAGCATGATGTCCCATTTGTAAAGTACTCCTGCTGCCAATGGGATTGCAATAATATTATATCCAGCGGCCCACCAAATATTTTGTATAATTTTATTATAAGTAGCTTTTCCAAATAAAATCAGACTGGCAATATCTTTTGGGTTAGAGTTGACTAATATGATATCTGCTGTTTCTGCTGCCACATCTGTTCCTGATCCAACTGCAATGCCTACATCTGCTTGTGCCAGTGCGGGGGCATCATTTACTCCATCACCGGTCATTGCGACATATTCACCTTTTTCCTGAAGTTGTTTTACTTTTTCAAGTTTTTCATGAGGTAATACATTGGTTAAAAATCCGTCCATGTTTAATTCATCGCTTACTTTCTTTGCCACTTTTTCATTGTTGCCTGTAAGTAATAGGTTTTTAATTCCTGCTTTCTTCAATATTTAAATTGCCTCAAAAGAGTTTTCTCTTATTTGATCAGAAAATGTAAAATATACTACTACTGCTTTATCTACCAATATAAGAATTACTAAATTGAAAAACTTGAATGCGTTACTGACTCACAATACAATTAATGCTTGTGGTCATGGTCATCATTTTGATGTATTGCTTTTAACTTGCTCCAGATCCATATTGCATACGGGGCATTTACCTTGCTTGTCGTAAGTTTTTTCGCCTTCGCATTTCATGGGGCATTGATATTTTTGATTTTCAGTTTGCTCTGTAGTAGTTTTATCTGTTTTGTTATCAGCGTTTTTACCTCCGCATGAAGTCATGAAAATTGTCAATGTAAGTAATAAAGTTATTGTGATGATTTGCTTTTTCATTTTCATATGTTTTTAATTTTTAATAAAATATCCATTACAAAATATATATAAAGAGAAAAGCAATGAAGATATTTAATGATAATTCAGATGCTTTTACTATTTTTTAATGAATTTTTGGTTTATAAACTGGTTATTAACAAAAACCCTGACCATATAAATGCTGGAATTAAAATCTGTAACATTAATAGTTGAATTCGAAGAATTTGGCTTTACGTATTTTAAAATATTTCCAGTCATGCTGTTTATCGAGATATATTCAGGAATATTTTCAGAACTAATTGTAATGGTTGATGAAGTTGGATTCGGGTAGATTTTTAATTCAATATTTTGGGCTAAATTTTTATTTCCGGTTATTAAAGTCTCAGTAGTATCCAATCGGACCACCTGACTCAATGTTTTATTTACATACCATATTTTACCATCGGGTCCGATTTTTATTCCCATAATACCGGGATTAATGGTTTGAACTTTGCCCATAAATATTGCACCAGGTCCTGAGATATCATATATATTGATATCGCCGGTTGAGAAATCACTTACCAAAAGTCTATCATTGAATAATTCAATGCCAGAAGGTATCACTAAGCCAGTGGTTATAACATCCTCTACTGTTGCGTTAGAGTATACTGAATATTCCGCAACAGGCTCATACGGTGGAAGATTATACGCAAATGTTCCAGTGTTGATGTTTAGTCGTTTTACTTTCTTGTCGGCAGTAGAAACATAGTATAACCAATTTGTATTTTTGTCTAACACCAGATGACTGACAACATCATGTGTAGGATCTGAATAAAATTCAGCATCAACATATCTTCTTATGATTCCATCTCCATGATCGGCTTGACCAGGTCCATGGTCTTCTCCAAAGTCATATCTTACAATGTCATTACTATTTCCATCTGTTACCCAAAATACATTTTCACTTTCATTGCAAATGCCCATACTATATGGACTTTGGTGGAGCATGTCCAAATGACTCCCGTTTCCTCCGGGTGGCGTTTTGGCATAGATTGCAGGGTCACTAGACCATAATGCTGGGCCTGTAAATGGATCGCCACCATTGTGATTTGCATCATATACTCCAGTTGATGTGGCGAAGTTTTCATTTTCACTAAATGCAATACCAGTTGGTAAGCTCATAAAATGATATGAGTTTCCATCTTTTTGAACTATAGAAGTTTGGCCCGTCAATCCTGCTTTAGAAAATTTCACAGTGCGTCCGCCACTTGCTTCTGTACCTTTATTGATTACCCAGAATTCATAACGACTTAAAACTGGATGAAAATCCAAATCTCTTGGTTCACTGACTCCTTTTGTGCTATTCCCGATGATCGTCTTTTTAGAAACATAAGACAAATAACTGTCTACAATATTTGGAATCGGATCAGCAATGATAATCGTTTTTTTAATGGTATCGTTGGAATGATCCATATCGACATTGCCATTGAGATCTTCAACCCATACTTTTAATTCATAGGATCCAACTTGATTTGCAATCCAGGGAATTGGATGGACGTAAGTATATGACACCCCAAAATCTATAGCTAATCCATCTACTTTCGCTGAAACTGGAATTTCATTATTGATCTGGTAAATGATATTAAAATTATTTATCGGGTTGTTTCCATTGTTATATACTATTCCGGTAATAATGAAATTACCTATTTGAGAGTACGATTTGCTTTTGATTTTAATATTTTTTATATCCCAATCCAATGCCAAAGTGTTTAAACTAGTTAATTCAGAAAATAAATTTTTGTAGTCAATTGAAGAATTTAATGAATTGCTTTGACCAGCTTGAATTATTGACATTGTCAATAATGACAGAAATAATAATTTTTTCATGATTTTTCGATTTAGTTTTGTCAATTAATAAGATCAATTTAAATTTTAATTATTTTAAATATTTGAACATTAGTACTGGATTGCATGTGAAGAAAAAACTGACCTGCTGTAAGCTCGCTTAAATCTAATTGCTTAAAGTTTTCGATTGGTTTTATTTTATTCTTTAATATGATTCTTCCAAATACATCATATATTGTTATGGCCTCTATATGTTTCAAAATGCTTTTATTCTCAATAGTTAAAAATCCATATGTAGGAATCGGAAATATCCTAATATCACTAAAGTTTAATTCATCAACATTTGCGGTCGTGTTCGGTGCAACCAAAAACTGCCCCATCATTCCATTGTCTTCGTGAGTTAGTATATGACAGTGATACATGTAAGGTATATCAGGGTCAGAAAAATCACTGTATTTTGTAACCAATCTAACTGAGCCATTCATCGGAGGAATCATTACTACATCTTTTATGCCCTGCATATTGGCTGGTGGTGCAGAACCATTGATTGATAAAATATAAAAAGGATTACCGTGTATGTGAAATGGATGAGCCATCATAGTTTGATTTGTAATAGTCCAGATTTCAACATCATTTTGTTTTACGGTGAAATTGATGACTTCTTCGTCAAATTTTACAGCGTTGATAAAAAAATTGGTTGTACTCATCATCGGTTGTGCTGTTAATCGAATGGTTCTTGCTGCAGCTCCTGATTCTGGTATTAATTTGTTAGTAGTTAAATTTTGAGGAATAGTAGTTACGGCGTTTGGTGTTTGAGTAGAAACATTAATCTTTAACAGATCAAATGTTTTATTATCCAAGGGACCCAATTGCATGCCCATCATAGAAGGACCTCCCATGAATCCTTGTGGAAGTTCATTCCCATATTGTTGGATATAAAATGATTTGCCTTCCTGTCCTGAAAAGTCAACTAAAATTTCTGCACGTTCCCCATTGCCTAAATTTAATTTAGTCATTGCAATTGGTGTATTTAACAAACCACCGTCGGATGCTATTTGATAAAATGTACGTCCATCTTTAAATCCAAATCGAAACACCCTATGACTGGATGCATTTAATAGTCTTAATCGTACAATCTGTGCCGGACAATTTACCATTGGGTTAATGGTTCCATTGACCATAGTTGTATTATCCAATTCATCATTTACTCTGATTTGTTTTGTTACAGCATCCATTGTCTGAAATTGAAAGATCAATGGTATGTCATCAGTTCCATAAGTACGTGGCAATATTAGTTTGGCTTCTTCCGGATCTCTCACTATGATTAAACCGGCGGCACCTTTGATAACTTGTTGAAACGTTTTACCATGTAAATGTGGATGATACCAATACGTCGAAGCATTGTCCATCACGGTGAAGGATGGATACCAAGTTTGACCAGGCAGGATTGGATTATGAGGACTTCCGTCATTCTTTGGACTTATATGCAATCCATGCCAGTGTGTTGTTGTGGTATCGGACAAATCGTTTACTACATGAAAGTTTAGTTTTTGTCCTTTATTTAAAATTAGCGTAGGCCCAAGATAATTTCCATTATATCCGATGGTTGCGGTATTAAAACCATTATAAAATTGCTTAACACCTTCTTTAATAGTAATATGAATTGGATTACCCGATAATGTATCAGGAATAGGAATTAATGTTTGAGCATTAATTTCCAATTTCAAAAACGAAATAATAAATAGAATCATTAAGTTATGGTGTGAACTCTTCATGATATTTAATTTTTAAAATGGATTCGCATATTCCGGATTGTTAATGTAAGTTGGATCATTTAAAGTCTTTAGAAAAGCAATGAGGTCTTTTTTGTCCTGGGCAGTCAAATTCAATCCAGAAAAATTGTTTTGCAAAAATTCAGTGGTTGTACTGGACTTTTTAACATTTGAATTGTAATGATCTATTACTTCTTCTAAAGTTTTAAACCGGCTGTCATGCATATAAGGTGGAGTCAAAGCTATGTTGCGTAATGAAGGAACTTTGAATGTTGCTTTATCAAGGTCTTTTTTGGTTACATTAAATCTGCCCAGATCTATAAAATTTCCTTCTTCATCCAAACCGTTATTCATGTAATCATTATTTGTAAAATTATATCCGCCATGACAATGAAAACATTCTGCGCCCTTCAGATTATTTAATGGATCTGTTTCAGCAAAAAACAAATCTTTACCTCGCAATTCTTCTGGTGTAAAACCGACCTCACCTTTTAGGTATTGATCGTATTTGGAGTCATGGCTTACAATGGTCATCATAAATTGCTCTAACGCCAGACTCACTTTTAAAGAGCTTACTGTATCATTTCCAAAAGCACGAATAAATTGATCCGCATATTTTTTATCACTTTGTAATTTAGAAACCATGTTGGGTAATGTTTCATTCATTTCAAGTGGATCCTGGATTGGTTTTAGAGCCTGGTCTCTCAATAAGGGAGCACGGCCATCCCAAAAGAATCCATTGTTGTGAAATGCCAGATTAAATATGGGCATGGCATTTCGACCTCCTTCCATTTTTTCAACTCCAATACTGAATGGTCTGATGTCTGTAAAAGCATCTTTTTGTGCATGACAATCAGCGCAGGCTTGTGTTAAGTCTTTGGATAACTTTTTTTTCATAGAATAGCATTCTTCCCAGTTTTACTTTTTCTTTGGTAAGTAGATTGTCTGCCGGAATTACAGGATCGGGAAGATCTCCGTTTAAGTTCAATATATAAGGAGTGGTATCATAAACCGGCTTGTCATCATCTTTACTACATGTTGCCGTTATGAATAAAATAATTAAAGCGGTAAATAGAAATTCATTTTTCATTTGACTCTATAATTTAGATTCGTAATAAAATGGGTATCCGTTAATGCTTTTAAAAAATTAACGAGATCTGTTTTTTCTTGTTCGGTAATTATGAATCCGGAAATTAAATTGCTTTTCTGCACATTGTTTTTTCCACCCGATGCATAATGTTCTATGATTTTTTCCAGTGTGTTGACGCTTCCATCATGCATGTATGGATAAGTAATTTCGACATTTCTAAGTGAGGGAACTTTGAACAATGAACGATCCTCTTCTTTTCCTGTAAGTCGCATTCGTCCTTCGTCAGGATCATGTTCATATAATCCGTTATTAAAAAATGCATAGTTGGTAAAGTTGAATCCTGAATGACATTGACTGCATTTCAAGTCAGGACTGTTGAATAGTTTTAATCCATTTTGAGCAGAATGTGATAAAGCATTTGGATCTCCATTGATAAATGTGTCATAAGGTGAGTTTCCACTAAGGAGAGCTCTTTCAAAAGTTGCTATTGATCGGGTAATTACGAATGGATCGGGAATTCGATTGTAAGCCTGTAGACTCATTTCTCTGTAAATAGCCTGTCGGTTTAATTTATCTGCGATAAGTAGGATATTGTCATCAAATTCGTTGTGCTCCTGTATAGGAACCCCCACTTGCATTTCCAAGGTAGGCACGCCACCTTCTCTTAATAAATATGGATGATATACCACATTGCCAAGAGAAGGAGCGTTACGTATACCTATTCTGTCCATAATTCCTTCACTAACCTTTTTTCTGTCAGTAAATGCAAACTCTGGTATATGGCAAGAAGAACAAGAAATTGTTGAATCGCGGGATAATATCGGATCATAAAATAACTTTCGCCCAAGTAGAAATCTGGACTGATTAAATTCATTATCCGTAGGAAAAGATGGAATTGGAAACCCAGTAGGAAGATCGAAATATGTATTTGATTTTGTTTCTTCTTTTTGACATGAGCATATCAAAACAAATGCAAACAGAAAAACACATCCGATTCCGGGCTTCCAATTCATTATATTAAACAATTATCTGTTCACTAATTTACCGGTTGATACTACTTGCTGTTCTTGTGTAAAAGAATAGAAATAGTTTCCCGTTGGTACCTGATCTTCAATATTGAGTATTCCTTCCTTTGTATTTAATGTAGATTCCTGCATGGTCTTACCATTCGAGTCATACAATTTGAATTGAAGCTTAGAATTTGAAGTAAACGAATATTTAATAAAAACAACATTCCCACCATAAATTACTTCAGAATATAAATTATTGTATGCATCCTTTGTCGCTGTATGATGTATGAAAGGACTAAAAACTTTTTGAGAACCATTAGCAATCAATACTGCCGCACTCCCTGTCTCCCCATGATTATTAGCCCCACCAGCTATTACAATTCCATCAAGTAATAGATTGTATTCAGCTAAAAAATCAATATATATTTTACCATTTTCTACAATTGTTTGTGCAGGATAAGATTTTGTTTTGAAATTGGTATCACCCAGTCCTTCAATATTTACAACATCTAAGAATGAACCATTTGTTCTCGCTGCGTTTGCCGATAATGAAATAAAACGGTAGCCTGCGGTCCAACCCCAATGCATGGTTGGATTTTTAGGTGCTAAAGCATGATTAAGAGGATAAGAAGCAGGATCTAAATGATTTGAAGCTGCGTCCACCCCAATTGCAAAATCAATCTTTTCAATAATGGAAATGTCGGTAAAAGTGCCCAATGAAAACTCTTTTGAATTTGGATTAGAAGGATCTACAAAAAGATATACATTATTTAAGGCAAGTTCCTGGCTACCATCATGTGTAATTTTTAATCCTGAAATGTAAAACTGCAATCGGGTGGTTTTATACTTTGTACCTTTCGGTGAAGTCGCTTCCTGATTTAAAGCAAAGGCTTTGCCATCAAGACGGTGATCAAAACGAAGTATAACCTCGGTTTGTGCCTGAGATGATTGTCCCAAAGCAATGAGAATCATAAAGAGGAAAAGTTTTTTCATAATTTTTGATTTTATTAATGATTAATTCTTTAATTGTTGTATTGCCTAATTGCGACATTATTGCTAAAAATTCAATGAAACAAAAACCAGTTGTAATGAATACATTAAACTTCAATCCCAACAGATGGAGGATTGATACTATGAAACATTAAAAAGGAAGGGTTAACAACGATAGATCCGGATCACCTTATAAATGTCAAAGACGATCTGAGGAGGGTTATAATGTTGAAATGAAATTCTTGAATGGAATAAAATGTTATTAACGAAGCAAAAAATTGGTACTAAGGGTAGTGATTTTTCAAAGCCAAGTTGTTTCCAAAAAGAAATACCAATTTGTTTAATCCCAAGTGTTGATCCTTTGATGAAGTGAGTACGATCTTCACAACAGGGCTTTCTACTGAATTCAACCGGTGAGTTTTTCGTAGTTTGACTACGAAGATCTTTGTTTGAATGGCAGTTTGACTTTTTAGCTGAACAACATGATTTTGGTTTAAAATAAAAGCATGCTGTAACACCTTTCTTACTACATATATGCTCAAAATTGGAACTCCAAACGAGCAGATCAACATGTTAATAGCAATTATAATATGTAATGACCTGATAACCAATTTTAATAATAATTATTTTGATTGACTTTACAAATTTAATAATAAATAGAAACTATATTAAACAAAAAAAATATTCCAATAAGCTTTTTAAGGAGCCTTGTTTTGCAAATGCTCCTTTTTAAACACAAGTTTAATTTTTTGATGGGATTATTTTTCAACTGTTATTTTCTTAACGTATGATTCCTTACCCACAGCCATCCTTATATAATAATATCCAGGATTCAGATTAAAAGCATTTATAACTTGGGTGTGTACTCCTTTTGATTCTTTTTTGTTATTGATTGTACTTGTTCTGATGCCCTGCATATCATATATTTCAATTAATACATCGGCTTCATCTGTTAGTTCGTATTTTATTGTTGTAGATGTCATAAATGGATTGGGGTAATTTACAAAGTAATTGTACTTGCCACCCTTCAAATCATTATATTCCGTTGGTAGTAGAGTCACAGATTCTCCAATTAATCCTAATCCATGAGGATGGTGGACTATTACATGGTGGCATACATGACTGGTGCAGCCTCCATCAGTATCCGTTATGATCAGACAAACAGTGTATGTGCCTGGATGAGTATAAGTATGGGTAGGATTCTGTTCGTTGGAGGTATTGCCATCACCAAAATCCCAAGCCCAGGTACCTATAGTGCCATCGCTGGTGGACTGGTCTGTAAAACTAATGGTCTGCTGGTCTGGATCAATCTGATGGAAGACAAATATTGCATGACAGACACCGGCAGGTGGATGATGCACAACAACATGCTGACATACATGACTACTGCAGACACCATCTTCATCTGTGATTGTCAAACAAACCGTATAAGTCCCAGGATTCGCATAAGTATGAATCGGATTTTGTTCCGAGGAGGTGGTACCATCGCCAAAGTCCCAGCTCCAGAAACCGATCGTGCCATCACTGGTGGACTTGTCCGTAAAACTAAAATTTGGTTGATTAAGGTCTGTCTGGTGAAAAACAAAAGCAGCATGACACACACCGGCGGGCGGATGATGAATCACAACCTGATGACATACGTGACTGGTGCAACCATGGTCATCTGTGATGTTCAGGCAGACAGTATAAGTGCCCTGATTTGCATATATATGGGAAGGGTTTTGTTCAGTGGAGGTAGTACCATCACCAAAATTCCAGGCCCACGAGGTAATTGTCCCATTGCTGGTTGACTGGTCGCTGAAAGTAACCGTTTTACCATCGACAGAAAAATGAAATCCTGGTATGCAATGCTGAGCATTTCCTTGCTGAAACCCCATTAGCAGGCACACTAAAATTAGTAAATATCCGGCCCTCTTAAAGGCTATAAAATTTGTTAAGATCTGATTCATTTGAAAAATATTTGCTGTGATTTTGAATTATAGCCAGAGTTTAAGGTGAAGCCTTTTAGCATTCAATCCCAACTTCCAGTCATTATTTGTTTTTAGCTTAATAGTCTTCAAGACGAATAAAGCGGCAAGATGGTTGCCTAAAGATAGAAAATTCAGGATTCTAATCCTCATTTATTAATTATTGCCAATCTGGCAAATTATACCGTCTTGGTATTCCTTCCTGTCTTGAATAAACTGGTTTAGTAAAATTCTTTAACAATCTAAATCAGAAAACATGAAAAAAATAAATGGCATCGACCACATGAATACGCTTTGGCGTGTGGCAGAAGTGCAAGTTAAGTACCGAGGCAAGTTAAGCATTACCAATCGGCCTATAATTAAAGGTTCACAATCGGCGGAAGAAGTATTTCGTGCAAATTGGAGCGATAACATGGCATTGATTGAAGAATTCAATGTTTTGTTTCTCAATAGAGCTAATTATGTAAAAGGCATTCTCCGATTAAGCCGTGGAGGTATTACCGGAACCGTTGCAGATGCTCGT
Organism: Saprospiraceae bacterium; assembly: GCA_016712145.1. NCBI lineage: Bacteria > Pseudomonadati > Bacteroidota > Saprospiria > Saprospirales > Saprospiraceae > Saprospiraceae bacterium. The sequence goes on along the minus strand of JADJRO010000003.1, from coordinate 734,700 downwards.
ATTCTCTTTGCGGCAGCATTAAAAGGTTTAGCAACTGGAATAATTGTAGCTCACAATCATCCTTCAGGCTGTCTTAAACCTAGTTCACAGGATGTTGACCTGACTCGAAAGTTAAAGCACGCTGGACAACTTCTTGATATAACACTTTTGGATCACATCATCCTTGTGCCGAATTCCGGCTTCTATTCCTTCGCGGACGAGGGAATGCTCTAAGTAAATCATTCATTCACCATTAAATTTTATCATTATGAAAAATTCAGTAACTACTGAAGCAACCACTATTACTTCAAATCTTTATGAAGAAGTAACCAACAAAATCATTTTATTGATTGAGCACGGTGTAGCACCATGGCGTAGAACATGGAGCACCTATGGACTGGCTCGTAATTATGGTACAGATCATATTTACACAGGTATCAATCTGATCCTAATGAACAACACCATGCATCCAATCCCATATTTCTTAACCTTTAATCAGGTTAAGGAACAAGGTGGAAGTATAAAGAAGGATGCAAAAGCAGAGAAAGTCATTTACTTCGATGTGTATTACAAAGATGGAAATGACAAGACATTGACTAAGGAAGAAGCAACTATACGTCGAAGGAATGGAGAAGAAATTCAGATTCTAAAGTTCATCAAGTATTACAATGTATTTAATCTTGAGGACATAGAAGGATTTGAATTTCAGATTCCGGAAATTGAGCTTAAGCCAAATGAGAAAATAGCCAGATGTGAGTCAATCATCGAGAACATGCCTAAAAGGCCGGAATTGAGGCAAATCAACGCAAATAGGGCATGTTATGCACCAGAGCTTGATTTTGTAAATATGCCTTCCATTGAGCAGTTTGAATCAGCAGAGTACTACTACTCAACATTCTTTCATGAACTTGTCCACTCAACCGGTCATGCTTCACGTCTTGCAAGAGAAGAAGTAATGAATCCACAAAAATTTGGAGGCATACCATATAGCAAAGAAGAATTGATAGCAGAAATGGGCGCATCTTTTCTCTGTTCAAGTGTACAGATTGATTATGACAACATTGTCGAAAACAATGTAGCATATCTCGCTGGATGGTTGAAGGTGCTCAAAGAAGATAGCAAGTTCATTTTTAAAGTTGCTGCTGATGCACAGAAGGCGGCAGACTACATTTTAAACCGGAGACAGTTGAAAGGCGAATAAGGCCGTGCATTATGAAAACACCTATTACATTCCCTGTAAGGCGAAACCTACAGGGATTTTTTCTTCAATTATTGCAAATTTCAGAAACAAGCATGATCAATACAATGAATTTCAAACGATCCCGCCTTTAAATATTTTCATTGCTACTTGGCTTTCAAAATATTAAATTAGTTGTTACTTTTGGTGATCGCTGAGAGCGGACTAGCTGCTATTTTGGCGCCCGAATTTTAACCAGAAATAAATGAAAACGGAAAAACAAGCAATTAGAGAACTGAGAGAATCTAAGTCAAAATTTGAAAAAGATGGGAGGACAAAAGATTGCTTTTATTACAATCATGAAGAATGTGAGGGAGAAATTAAAAACGCTCATTCCTTACAAAAAAATGGTGTATTAAATATAATAGAAGATGAAGTTGAGGGCAATATGATAGTATTTTGTTTTCAAAGGATGAAAACAAATGCATTTAACCAATACGTGGGATTTGAAAATATTGGCAAAGGGAATGCCTCTACTTTTTTTGGATTTTGCGATAAGCATGATACGAAAATATTTCAACCAATAGAAAATCATGAAGTTGATATTACTAATGACGAACATAAATTCCTACTGAGCTATAGAGCACTCGCAAAAGAATATCATCGAAAAGTAGAACAGGTGAAATCATTCAAAAACAATAAATTTTGGAATAAACCAGAATTGAAAAAAGAACAAGAAAGTGGAATTAATGGTAGTCAAGCCGCTTTAGACGAATTAGAGCATCATAGAACAATAGCAAATAGAATACTTCAAGAAAAAAGTTATGGAGATTTAAGATATTTAACCCATACATTGGACTACACTGTTCCATTAGCATGTTCATCCATTATGACACCCAAATTTTATTTTGATGATGAAATATTTAATTTCTCAGATAACCTAAAAGATAAATATGAACATGTTTACCTTACTGTAATACCAACAAAAACCAAAACATATATTTTGTATAGTTGTCTTCCTGAACACGCAAAATCAATGAAGTTTTTGGATGATTTAGAAAAATTAAATAAAGATGATTTGGAATCTGTTACGTGTAGTTTAATGGTAAATGAAATTGAAAATGGCTTTATTTCACCAAGGCTTTTTAAATCCTTAGAGGATGAGGAAAAAAAACGGCTTATAGAAGCTATTGAATGGTCGGATAAAGGGGGTGCCCTGATGCATAGATTTTATCATCTTGGATTCAATTTCTTTCAAGATAAATACAAAAGAAGCTGAAAATATATTGTTAAGTGTACATGCCAGCAATTGCAATACTATTCACACTCAATGTTATAGACCAATATTATGAAGACTATAATTGACAAACCGACAAATATTAACAAAGTCATATTAACTAAACTTGTGGACTTAATTGATGAAGGAGATCAAGTGGATCGTAAATTCATTGAAAGAGGCCTATCAAAAGCAGATCTAATTGCAATTTATTTACACGACGATAAAATAATTACTGCGGCAACTCTTAAAAATCCTTTGCCCTCTTATAGAGATTCTGTATTTATTTCGGCTGGTGTTGAAAGTCAAAGAAAATTGTTTATAAAAGAATTAGGTTATGTGGTGACCCATCCTGAATATAGAGGGCAAAATTTATGTCAAAAATAATTTACCGATTTTTTTGCACGTATTAAAAATGAAAATATGTTTGCAACCACACGCAAATCTTCAATGGCTCATATTTTAACGAAGTTTGGATTTAATAGGCTGGGTAAGACATATAAAACGGACTTGCAACTATTTGTTTATACTAACTTAATAATTTAAATAAATCAAATTTATGCATCTTATTCCATTTAAAGGAAAAAATCGATCCGCCTCAAACAATCTAAACTTTCTCTATAACAGTGGAAAATGTTATATAATGGATAATCATTTAGCGGCAAGTTGGTGTTGGATGCAAAATATTGATCCATCTAAAAAGTATAACTATTTTCATATAGACAGACATTATGATTTATTAGATAGCCAAATAGACAGTTGGCTTAAGGCATTGGAAAGTGCTGAATTTAATTTCAGAGATAGTTCAATTAATGAACTTATTTCAATAAATTATAATCCTTTAGGAATTTCATCTCAATTATGTCCAGTGTTCAGATGGGATAATTATTTTACTATATTAAGGAGATATTATCCTGACTTAATAAATTTAACTTATTTTGCTACACATCAGGATGGTGATAAAAGTGAAGAGTTTGAGATGTATGAACCTGCAATTATTGAATTGCATGGAAATATAAATTTTTGGATAGATAGAAAAAAAGAAAATAGATGGATTCTTAATCTTGATATCGACTATTTTTTTACAGACAACGAGGATAAATGTTTTCAGTTTCTGTCTGATGAATATATTTTATTAACTGCTGAAGAAATTAAGAAATCCTGGGATTTAATTGACGTTTTTACAATTGCACTTAGTCCTGAATTTTGTGGTGGATGGGAAGAGTCTATCAGAGTTGCTAAATTAATTACTAATCATTTAAACATTGATTGGGATATAAATGAAATCCCTAACAATTGAGTGTCAAGCGCACTTAAAAAATTGGCAAAAATCGAAATTGATAATCATGAATACATCAATTCAAGATATTAATCAATTTCAATTTTTTCTTAAATTTGCTTCACTATCCCTGCTTCCGATGCCCTAAAATCGACCTAAACCCTATTTTATTAACTCAAACCAACCAACCATGAGCACGATTCTCGTCATCGCTATTCTTGCCTTTATTCTCTACGCTCTGTTTAACAGATCAGAAGCAGTAAAGAACTGGAGTACTCTCATTCCGAACATCCAACATGACCCCGAAGACTTTTATGGACTCGTCAAAGAAATTTTAAAGGAACGTAAAATTCCTGGTATCAAGACTGATACCACAACATTCAAAGAAAGCGGTATTTTATCAGCTCACCGCTTGTATCTCCAAATCTCTCGTGGAGACTATATCTTTCATATTTGCGGCGCACCGTGGGGTACCGGATTTTTCTTTTCTTGGTGGATGCGGAAAATGGATGACCCACTTGGAGACATGTTGAAAAATCTACCATTTGTCGGGAAAATCTTTGCATCAAGAATCGACTATGACACATATTACAAACTGGATACTGATATGATGTTCCGAACCAGTGTGCATCAAAGTGTGTTGGCAGCTATAGAAAAACTTACAGAAGGCAAAGGTATTCGAGGTCTTACCGAATTAGAACGCACTGCTGATTTGCGGATGATTGGCAAATGAGTTACGGACTGTCAGAATATCTCACTACTCAATTCTATGCTTGGGAACAACGAGGGCGTGGCTGGAAAGTATTTAATGAACCAGTTCATTTAGAATCGGAATTCATTCCATTCTTTGGTCATTTCCCGCCTCAAACAACTGGTCTGATTGATGATGGTAAACGACCAATATTCTTTCCACAAATACGAGAAGCTTTAGGGCTATTCAAAAAACCAGCAACAACTTTGTATGGAGAGGAAGCATTCGCAAAACTGGAAGAGATCTATTCCATTGAAGCTTATAGTTATGAAAATTCAAATCCGGTAACAGAATTACAAATCAATTTTGATAAGGACACCAGAATTTCTTTTGAGAATATTGAGCAGTTGCTCTTAATGCTTTCAACCTGTGAGGGAATAGTAGGATTTGAGATATTCGGTACGAAAGATAGAATTACAATTCAATTTGTTTGTACCAGTCATAAGGCGGGTGCTTTTAAATCGCATATAGCTGCCTATGCTCCAGGGGTTGTTATCAATGAACGTCCTAATAATCTAAGTAACTCAATTGATTTCACTCAAACGGTTTGGGTTAATGATGTAGGGCTACGAGATGAATTTATGCGCCCTATTCGAGTATGGAACAAATTTGATCCAGATCCGCTTTCGGGATGTATTGCTTCACTTGAATCAATTGGAGACGGAGAATTTGGTATGCTTCAAATCTTGTTTCAACCAGCAATGAATCCCTGGGCTGAAAGTATATATAGGTCATTAACTGATGGCAAGGGAGGCCCTTTCTTTACAGATGCAGCCGATATGTTACCACTGGCAAAAGAGAAAGTTTCAAGTCCTTTGTTTGCAACAGTAATTCGAACCATTGGCCAAGCTGGAAAACAGGAGAGAGCACAAATAATTTCGGAGCAAATAGCGCAAAGTCTTTTTTCTTTTCACCGGAGCGGAAGTAATACATTGATTCCACTTTCGGGAGCTTTAAGTTGTGATGCCAATGACATTATCTTCCGTAGGTCAAGAAGAATTGGAATGTTGCTTAATAGTAATGAGATTGCTTCAATGGTGCATATTCCTGATCGCTCTGTTGTCTCACCAAAACTTCGAGCTTATGCCGGAAAAACGAAACAAGCTCCTACAGATGTATCAGGACATGCTTTTGAATTAGGTATTAATGCACATTTAGGGCAAGAGGTGGTTGTTACTCTCTCTGATCAACATCGTTTACGTCATATGCATGTTATTGGTGCCACTGGTGCAGGTAAATCATCTTTGCTTCTCAAACTAATCATACAAGATGTTTATCAAGATAGAGGGATAGCAGTTCTTGATCCACATGGAGACTTGATTGATGAAGTAATAAAAAATATTCCCGACGACAGATTGAAAAATGTAATCTTAGTTGATCCATCCGATAGTGAGTATCCGATTGGTCTTAATCTATTATCTGCATATTCTGATCCAGAAAAGATAATCCTATCATCCGACCTTGTGGCATTATTCAGACGTTTTGCAACTTCTTGGGGTGATCAAATGACTTCGGTGTTGGCAAATGCTATCAATGCAATACTTGAAAGTGATAACGGTGGAACGCTAATTGATTTAAGACGATTTCTAGTTGAATCCAATTTCAGAAACAAGTTCCTTCAAACTGTTACCGATCCCAATATCATCTATTACTGGAAAAATGAATTTCAATTACTTCGAGCAAATACTGTGGCTCCCATTCTTACAAGATTAGATACCTTTCTGCGACCTCGAATTGTCAGAAACATGATGGCTCAAAAAGAAGGTCTTGATTTTAGCGACGTTCTTGAAAACAAAAAGATATTGTTGGTAAAACTTGCTCAGGGCCTAATTGGAGAAGAAAACAGTTATTTGTTAGGCACACTTTTTGTGGCCAAACTACACCAAGCTGCTCAACAACGACAAAATATTCCACCAGAACAGCGAAAGCCGTTCTATTTCTACATTGATGAATTCCAGAATTTCATTACCCCCTCAATGTCTGCAATCCTCACTGGTGCTCGTAAATATGGATTAGGATTAATACTTGCTCACCAAGATCTTGATCAATTAGCGCATAGAGATACTGAACTTGCAAACTCTGTTTTATCGAATCCCGCTATTCGGGTATGTTTCAGATGTGGAGATAAAGACGCTACGAAGTTAGAGAGTGGATTTTCATATTTTGATTCAACTGACTTGCAGAGTTTACCTATTGGTCAGTCCATTGTCCGTGTTGGACAAAAAGATCATGATTTCAATTTATCTTTTATTCCGCTCCCAAAAGTTGAATCCTTAATAGCTGAAGGCAAACAGCGGACGGTAATTGATCATTGTCGATCAACGTATGCGCTCCATCAGAGTAGAGTTGAAGAAATATTGAGAGAGGCTTTACAGGCTGAAACTATTCCAGTTAAACCGGAGAAGCCTATTAAGGTGGTTAAAGAAGAAAAGCCACCACTAGATACACCAATTGAAAAACTTGAAATACCAAAAGTTGAAGAAGTAACCAATCCAAAAATTGACTTAGCAGTTGAAGCGGAGAAATTTATTACTAAAGAGACGGAAAAGGAAAAACAACGAGAGCACCGATTCATTCAGGAATATATTAAGAAAGTAGCTGAAGCGAGAAACTTTAAAGCTGTTTTGGAGGAGCCAATAAATAACTATGCAGGAAAAGTCGATGTCAGCTTGCATCGGGATGATCTAAAAATTGCTTGTGAGATTTCTGTTACGAATACCATAGAATATGAAGTACAAAATATTAAAAATGTTTTACCGCTGGATATCCATTAGTTTTTTTGATTTCCAATAACCAAAAACATTTAAATGATATTCGTGCATTAGCGATTAGTGAAGTAGAGCAATCATTTCATAGTTTGCTATATTTTGTTTCAAAAGATGAGTTTGTTAGCCAACTAGATTTATTGCTTGCACAAAGATCACAACCAACTGAGATTAGAGCGAAGGGCTATAGGGTCAAGCTAAATTACCGAGCTTCAAATGATACTGCTAACCAGCAAAGGAATTTGAAAGATATTATTGTTTCTTCTTTAAGAAAAAATAAAGATTAAATGAGGAAAACCATAATTAATTGAATGCAATATTACAACAATATAAAATGGGAGAAAATAATTCATACAATATTTATGGTGTACACATTCCACAAGGAACAATGCCTTGTTGGTTTATAGATGATGAAGATAGACTTCGTTCCATTAAGAATAAAGATACTTTTGCTAAGGGTTCCGGTCCTAGTTGTTATTTCAAAATCAATCAACGGCTTGATAATAATTTTATTGAAGGATATTTAGGCCACACCAACTTTAGAGGAGCGTTTCATGATCGTATTGATAAGAATTATACTTATTTTTCTAATTACTTAGAAAGAAAGAGCGTTTATTTCAGCTTTGACAGAGTATCTCTGTATAGATTGATGGAAATCAATACAACGAATTCGCTCACCTGTATATTAAAAAGACTGGATGCACTCCAATCCACAGAATCAAACAAAGTTTTTATGATAATGCCTTTTAAGCATCTTAAGCTAAATAGTTTTTACTTGGAGAATATAAAGAATTTTCTTCACTCAGAATTACGAATCAATGTTTTTCGAGCCGATGATTTCAATGATAATGACATTATCATTGATACAATTTATAAACAAATTGAGCAATCAGAATTCATTATAGCCGATACTTCTTATCCTAATAAGAATGCTTTCCTGGAATTAGGTTATGCCGTTGGCAAAAACAAGGAAATAATTACCATTCAAAACACAAGGGTTGCGAAAAGTCTATTTTTTGACAGGGCCCATATTCGAGCGATATTATACTCTCCTGAGGAAATAGCCGAATTTCACCGTCAGCTTAAAAATACCATAAGTGCAATTAGATCAAAGTTATCTTCACGGAATTGAACCTTGGGCCGTTTATAGCCCCAAAAATGGGCTTTTTAGCCCTTAAACAGACTTTGATAACTATGCAACGAACCCTTCGGGGTTAAGCTGCACATGTAAGTAAATTTAATTAAGAGCTTCCTGGATTTAAGAACGCTTCATTGTAGTATCATTTTGGTACTCACCTGACACTCTAGTCTATAGCCTATAGTCTTCTCATTTTATCCTATTTTAAAATTTCTGTCAAGATTTCTTTTTTCGTCTTTTTCTTTAATGGATTCTCGTTTGTCGTATGATTTTTTACCAGAGACCAAGACAATTTCAACTTTAATAATTCCGCGGTCTGCTATATAAATTTTGTAGGGAATGAGCGTTAATCCTTTTTCTGAAATCTTCCGTTCGATTTTACGGATTTCCTCTTTGTTTAATAAGAGTTTGCGATTTTGTTTGGGGTTGTAATCAGATTCTGCGCTTTGTTTATACGGATTGATATTTAAATTTTTAATCCACACCTCACCGTGTTCAACGATACAATATGCATCGCTCATGTTGGCATTGCCTGCTTTGATTGACTTTACTTCGGGTCCGGATAATAGGATTCCAGCCTCGTAGGTTTGAATAAAATTATAGAGGTAACTGGCTTTTCGGTTTAGGATTTCAATGTCTTTCACTGGGTTGCGTAACGGCTGTAATCAAAAATCATTTTTTTATCTCCATTCTTATCTGAAATAGTAGCAGTCATGACATCAAAAGCTTCCTTTTTATATTGGATTATTTGCGGAAATTCATGTTGCTCATTCACAAATTTTAATGCGATTACCGGATCTGGCACCCAGGTAAAAAGAATGGGAAGGTTGTTGTTTTCCTTAATGGTAGCTTCAAAATACCAGGTTTTATTGTCTTTAGAAAAAATGCGCATTTTTTCCTTAATCGTTGCGTAGCCTGAATTCAAATCGTAGCTTAATCCGCTGTATTCCATTTCAGAAATTTTTACCCATTTCTCATACACTTCAATGTCTTTTTGTTTCCATTTGCCAAGGATCCAATCTACATCAATGGGTTTTTTATTAACTAATTTAGGTGCCGATCCACAAGAAAAAAGGACTAATAGACAAAGGCAACTTAGTATTGATTTCATATTAATTCTGAATTAATTTTTAATGCATTAAATTTTTTCCAATACAAAGGAAGTCATTTTTGTGTATAAATGGATTCTCGCATTTTGTCCACTAATCCCATGATTTCTGTTTGGATAAAAATAGGTATCAAACTGCTTTTTGTTTTTAATCAGGGCATTGGCCATTTCAACGGTATTTTGAAAATGCACATTGTCATCAGCCATTCCATGCACCAATAAGTAATTTCCTTTCAAACGGTCTGCAAAGTTAACAGGAGAATTCTCGTCATAGCCAGTTGGGTTATCTTTTAATCGCTTCATATAGCGCTCGGTATAAATGGAATCATACCACTTCCAATTGGTCACAGGCGCAACTGCAATAGCTGTTTTAAAAACATCATTGCCTTTCAAAATACATAAACTGGACATATAACCACCATAGCTCCACCCAAAAATCCCAATTCGACTTCCATCTACATATGGCAATTCGGAAAAATATTTGGCTGCATCAATTTGGTCTTCTGTTTCAAATTTACCCAATTGCAAATAGGTCATTTTTTTAAACTCTTCACCGCGGCCTCCTGTTCCCCGATTGTCCACCACACAAATTATATAATCTTTTTGTGCGAGCATTTGCAACCAGTAATACTGTCCGAAACTATTCCAACGGTTCATGACTTCCTGACTACCCGGACCTCCATATAAAAACATAAACACTGGATATTTTTTTGCCGGATTAAAGTCGACCGGCTTAATAATTAATGAGTTTAATTGATCCCCATGTCTATTGAACACACTACTAATCTCAACATTGGACAATTTATATTCTTTCTGTTTTTCTCTTAGGGTTTCGTTTGATTCTAATATCCGAATGCGTATTCCTTCATTATTATGAAGACTGTATACTGGTGGTGCATTGATTTCTGAGTGTGATAGAATAATGTATTTCAATCCAGGACTTACTTGAACACTGTTATAGCCGGGATCTATGGCAAAAGGTGTAATTTTATTAGTTTCCAAATTCAATTTATAAATTGAACGATCCAGTCCTCTGTTTACCGCTTTTTGAAACAGTAGATTTTGTTGCATTTCATCCACTCCATAAATTTCAGTCAACTCCTCATTTCCTTCTGTGAGCGCCCTGATCATACGACCGCTACCATCATATAAATAAGCTTGATTGTAACCGGATTGCTCACTGGTCCAAATAAAATTGCCATTTGTTAAAAAATGTAAATTATCATGCAATTCAATATAATATCTGTTTTGTTCCTCCAACAACGTTCTGTATGTATTGTCTGAAACTGTATTTACAATCAATTTTAAATGGTTTTGATCTCTATTCATCCAAGTGATGCATAATTCACCTTCAGTACTTGTCCATTTAAATCTTGGTATATAATCATCCTCACGCTTTCCGATATCCAATTGGACTGATTTTTTCTTTTTTAAAGAATAATTCCAAATAGTTAGTTGAGAATTTTCTTCTCCAACTTTTGGATATTTAAATGAAAAAGCTTGCGGATAATTTTCGTTTTTATAATACTGCAAGGTAAATTCTTTAACCCGACTTTCATCAAATCTCAAATAGGCAATATCATCTCCGTTCGGAGACCATTCAAAAGCCCTTGTTAATTTAAATTCTTCCTCATAAACCCAATCTGAAGCACCGTTGATAATAGCATTTTTTATTCCATCTTGAGTAATTTGCTTTACACTTCCATTTTTTAAATCTTGAAAATTCAAGTTATTTTCATACACAAAGGCTACTTTATCACCAGATGGATTAAAAGCAGGATACATGATTTTATTGGGTGCATAAATCTGTTGTAATTTTTCAGATTCTAAATCATAGACATAATAAATAGCTCGTGAGGAATGGCGGTAAATTCCTTCTGACTCGGTCTTTAATAAAAGTTTCTTTTCGTCCAAACTGAATTCGAAGGACTCCAATTTATCTATCAAGAGTCCATTTTCAATTTTTGTTGCATCTAATATAATTTTTTTAATATCATTACTTAACAAAAAATATTGGGTGATTGTAGAATTTTGCAAACGCACATAACTTTGTCCGTCTTTCATAAATTGAAAACCGGGAATACCTTTTGCAGCAAAAACTCCTTTTTCATAAATATCCTCTAAGCTGATTTCTTTTAATTGTGCTGTAAGAAACTGTATTAAAAAAATTCCTGAAAGCACTAATAATTTGCGATGCATCATATTTTTCCTATTAGTTTTATTAAGCAGGTTTTAAGAACAATCTTTGATTTTGTAAAGGGTGGATAAAAAAATCGCAAGGCATTAATCAGTTTACCTTGCTTGCTGATTCCTCTTTTGTGAGAGAATGTTTCAAATCCATAATAACCGTGATTTGAACCATGACCACTTTGATGCGTACCTCCAAACGGCAAGTTAAAATTGCAATAATTTAATAAACAATTGTTGATGGTGACACCGCCTGAACGAATGGTATCTAAAATAAAATTTTGATGTTGTGTATCATTCGAAAAAATATATAAGGTCAGTGGCCTGTCCATTTTTTGAATATTATAGGATTCAGCTTCCAAAGAATCATAAGCAATCAAAGGCAACACCGGGCCGAAAAGTTCGGATTGCATACTCACATGGTTCCAGCTCGTATTAAGTAAAAGGATTGGCTTAATTTTTCGGTCAGCAGCATTTAATTGGATTGGTTCTATAAGTTGAGCTCCCTGATCTAAGCTTTCGTTGACAATTTTTAATAATCTGTTATAGTGTGCATCGTTGAGAATTCCACAATAATCTGGATTCTCAATCAAATTTTCTCCAAACATGTTCCGTAGCGCGGTGTTCCACTCACTGACAAATTCAGCTAGCATCTTATTTGGCAACAGGATAAAATCAGGTGCTATACAAGTTTGCCCGGCATTGATACATTTTCCATAAACAATGTCAGGCATGCATTTTTTTAATGAAACGGTATCGTCAAGTATCAATGGATTTTTTCCTCCAAGTTCCAACGTTACACTGGTTAAATTTTCTGAAGCTGCTTTTAAAATTTTTTTTGCAGTTTTTTGGGACCCGGTAAAGAAGATATGATTGAAAGGTAACTGAACCAATGCTTCAGCAGTTTCATGATTTCCGCAAACTACCCGAACATCTGCAGGAGCAAAGCTAGCTTCAATCAATTCTTTGACGCATTTTGCAGAATTAGGAGCAAGTTCAGAAGGTTTTATTATTATTTTATTCCCTGCCGCCCATGCAGCTATCAAAGGTATGATCGAAAGATTTATAGGATAATTCCAAGGTGCCAAAATTAATACGACCCCTTTAGGTTCATGCCGAATGAAATGAGAGCTTCCAATTAACTCAGTAGGTGTTTGAATGGATTTTGTTCGCATCCAATTTTTTAGATTGCGCTTTGCTTTGCGCAATTCCAATAAACATGTTAATAGTTCCGAAGTATCTGATTCAAAACCGGATTTATTTAAATCAAGGCGGACCGCATTTGATATGCGATCTTTAAAAAGCAGTAGATTTTGCTCAAGTTTTTTTAATCCCGCTATTCGGAATTCATAGCTCGTAATAGAAGCTTGATGAAAATCAGTTTCCATCTGTTTAAAAATGGAATGCACTGTTTCTAATTCAATTGAAGAATCAACTTGCTTGGGCACTTGCATGTAAAGACAAAGATACAAGAAGGCGCTCGCATTGTGGTGGGGGCCAAAGGATCCTGATTGAATTAATGTGCAGCATCTGCAACTGCTTTCGCCACGCGGTGAGCGATGGATTCATCCAGTGCTGGAGGAATAATTTGTTCGCGGGTCGGATTTTCAACTGCAGAAGCAATAGCTTGGGCCGCTGCAAATTTCATGGCTAACGTAATTCGTTTGGCACGGGCATGCAATGCGCCTAAAAAGATGCCTGGAAAGGCCAAGACATTGTTGACCTGGTTGGGAAAATCAGAACGTCCGGTACAAACGATAAAGGCACCTCCTGCCATGGCTTCATCCGGCAATATTTCTGGAATCGGATTTGCCAAAGCCAAAATGAGTGGATCCTTTGCCATTGAACGGATGTGATTTCTATTTAAAAGATTTGCTTTACTTACTCCAACAAATACATCCGCTCCTACGAGTGCATCTTCAACATTTCCCATCAAATTTCTGGGATTGGTATAGAGCAGAAGTTCCTCTTTGATGTCGTTGACTCCCAATCGATTTTTATGTATGATTCCCATGGTATCGCACATAATAATCTCCTTGGCGATTTGTTGATTCCGGGCATCGCGGTCTTTTTTACCTAAATACCTTGCAATGGCAATGCCGGCAGCACCAGCTCCATTGATCACTATCTTGAGGTCCTCCATTTTCCTTCCGGTCAACCTGCAAAAATTCATCAATGCAGCCAATACAACGATGGCTGTACCGTGTTGGTCGTCATGAAATACGGGGATTCCAATATCCTGTAATTTTTCTTCTACCTCAAAACAGCGGGGTGAAGAGATGTCTTCCAGATTGATACCTCCAAAAACGGGTGCAATGTTTTTAACAATTGAAATAATTTCGTCTGTTTTCTGGGTAGTCAAACAGATTGGGAAGCCATTGATTCCGGCAAACCGCTTAAAAAGCATTGCTTTCCCTTCCATAACCGGAATGGCTGCATGGGCGCCTATATTCCCTAAACCGAGAACTGCAGATCCATCAGAGACAATGGCAACGGTATTTCCTTTAATGGTATAATCATACACTTTGGAAGGGTCATTATGGATTTCTTCGCAGGGAGCTGCGACACCCGGTGAATACGCAAGCGACAGATCATCCTTTGAGCGGATGTCCAACTTGTTTTCAACGGTAATTTTCCCCTGCAATTCCTGGTGCAGTCGAATGGAACGTTCGAATATATCCATAGAGTTGTTAAGCCAGCAAAAATAATACCGAAACCGGATTTTAGTCCTGTTCGCTTAGAATAGTCTTAAATGAGCATCCATTAGCTTATAAAGTCACCCATCCAACCGACAGCGGTATTAATTGGTGCCTTTCCTTTTTCTCCAATTGCATTGGATTTGTTGTACCGCGTCTGCCTCCTCTTCGTGGTTCTCGTTTGGCCTTAAAGATTTCAAACCGGCTGGGTGTTTCTGCAACATTCCATTGGTTATTGGTTATATCGATATCAGCCGTTTCTTTGAAAGGATCGAGTTGAATGGATTTCACTACTTTATTTCGAATGAAGGTTTTGACAATTTTATGTTCGTTTTTTCTCCAGATCTGTACATCCAATCGTTCATCCTGATAGGTTCCATCTGTGTAATTCCATCTTAAAATAATCGGCATCACCATGCCGCCTTTATTAGAGAACTGCACTTCATACAAGTAGGTACTATCACCCCCTTTTTGCAATTCATCAGAAGCCAATTGGGCTTGAATGCGAACGCGCTTTTTTTCTTCTGTCTGGTTGTAGTAATAATAAAAATCGCGAAGGCTGGTATCCTGCTCCACCAAAAATGACATTCCGGATGTTCTGTTTTTATATTTCGTCAGTGTTTCTGTAGGTTCATCCGCTTGCATGTAATAATTGAGCTGTGTCATTGGAACGGCTTCATTGGTTAGTTTGACATGAACCGAGTCAATAGCTAGGTCAACAGGCTCAATATCGTAAAACCAGGCACGCCAATACCAATCCAGATCTGTACCAGAAGCGTCTTCCATCGTTCTAAAAAAATCGGCCGGCGTAGGATGGTGAAAAGCCCATCGACGCGCGTATTCCTTAAAGGCATAATCAAATAATTCACGCCCAAGGATGGTTTCCCGCAAAATACTGAGGCCGGCTGCTGTTTTTGCATAAGCATTCGAACCAAATTGGACCAGGTTTTCGCTGTTTGTCATGATGGGTTCTAACTGATCTTTTGGCAAACGCATGTAATCTGCTATTCTCGAAGGATTGCCTCGATCCGTAGGATAATTGTTGTCAAAAGCTTCCTGAGTCAGGGTTTGAACAAAGGTATTCAGTCCCTCATCCATCCAGGTCCATTGCCTTTCATCGCTGTTGATGATCATTGGAAAAAAATTATGCCCTACTTCATGGATAATGACTCCGATCATTCCATACTTGGTTCCTTCAGAATAGGTACCATCTTTTTCAGCTCTTCCGAAATTAAAACAAATCATAGGATACTCCATTCCGTTATTTGCTTCAACTGAAATTGCAACGGGATAGGTATACGGTATTGTGAATTTAGAATATGATTTAATGGTATGCGCAATGGTTTTTGTTGAATATCGTCTGTACAATGGGTAGGCTTCTTTAGCATAATAACTCATGCACATGACTTTGTTTGATCCTACTAGAATTGGCATGGCATCCCAAACAAATTTTCTCGAACTGCCCCATGCAAAGTCTCTTACATTTTCTGCTTTATAAATCCAGGTTTTCGTTTTGCCCGATTTATTTTTTTCTGCTTGGGTGGCTTCCTCCAGGGTAACCACTTCAACGACATCTGTTGCTTGTTGAGCTGATTCCCAACGTCTATACTGCGCAGGACTTAAAACATCTTTATAATTTTGACATTCTCCGGTAGCGGCTATCACATGATCGGAAGGGACTGTCAGTTGAACTTTATAATTTCCAAATGCAAGTGCAAATTCTGCTCTTCCTGTAAATTGTTTGTTTTGCCATCCTTGAAAATCTGAATACACACACATTCTTGGGAACCATTGGGACATAGTAAATAAATGATTTCCATCTTCAGGAAAAAACTCTAAACCTCCGCGACCTCCCATTGTCGTACGATCCGGAATTTTATAATTCCATTGCACAAAGATTTTAACAGACTTACCGGGAAGCAGCGCTTTATTCAAATCTACCCGCATCATGGTGTGATTGATGGTATATGCCAAGGGACGGCCACTGCCCTCTTTCACAGATTCAATATTGACACCGTATCCGGTTGTCATCGGTCTGCGGTCAAGATTATCTATATCATTTTGACTGACACGCTCATCGGTTTTGCTGTCATAGGATTCATAATTGTTGGGTGATTTTGGATTGTGCTCATTTTCATCAAGCTGCAACCAGAGGTAGTACAACTTATCTGGTGAATTATTATAATATGTAATCCATTCACTACCATATAATTTAGTATTCTCTTCGTCCAATCTGGCCTGGATATCGTAGTCTGCACGCATTTGCCAATACGCTGAGCCTGGAGCTCCAGAAGCCGTCCGATATCCATTGGGATCCGGTAAAATGGTACCTAATTGTTCGAATCGATTTCCGTGATTTGAAGTAGGATTGTTGCGGATATTCTGGGACTGAAGCATCTGTCCAAAAGCCAGCAGTCCAATTAAAAGAAATAGCGTCCGATTCATTTTATTAAAATTATTAGATCCTTTCAAGGATAAGATAGATACTGACCAACAAAATTACGAAAGTTATCGTAGATAGAATTATTTTTTCAAATTGAATTGCAAATTGGTGGATAAAAAAAGTAACAGCCTGTACGAGAACCAGGACTGCAATTTGTCCGATTTCCAATCCCAGATTGAAGGAAAACAAGGGAAAAAGTACTGATTCTTCTTTGCCAAGCATCGCCTTTAGAAGAAATGAAAAGCCCAATCCGTGAATACATCCAAACAGCAATGCAGTCCAATACCGGGCCTGAATGCTGGCTTGATTCAAAGCCAATTCTCTGAAATTTATAAGGCAGGTTACAGCGATTGTCAAGGCAATCGCAATTTCTATCCATGAAGATGGAATGGCCACCAAATCAAAAACGCTCAATGCAAGTGTCAATGAATGTCCGAGTGTAAACGCAGTGACCAGGATCAGAAGTTTTTTCCAATCTATTAGCCTGAATAACAAACTCAGGCAAACAATGTAAAGAATGTGATCGTAAGCCTTTATATCTAAAATATGTTGCAGTCCGGTTGAAAACCATAGCTTGAATTCATCCATCTCTATTAACTTTATTCCGCAAATGTAAATTTTTCTAATGTTGAACTTCCTAATATTCTTGGTGCACAGCTTGAGTTTTACAAATTTTAATATTCCATTACATCCGTTTTATCTCAGCGTCAGCGAGATCAAGTACAATTCAGAAAGCAAGCACCTGGAGTTAAGTGTAAAAATTTTCATTGACGATTTTGAGAATACCCTTCACAAAGTATCCGGTCAATCGATCAATTTAACATTTCCAAAAGATCTTGATATTCGGGATCAACTGGTGGAAGAATACATTCAGAACAATTTAATTCTAAGTGTAAATGGAAAACCAGCTGCCATTCAATTTCTGGGACTTGAAAAAGAAGAAGAAGCCGTATGGTGTTATTTTGAATCCGATGCATGCGAAGTGCCCAGTTCGGTTCAAATAAAAAATACCCTACTCTATCAAGCCCTGGATGGACAGATCAACATCATGCATGTTACGGTAGGCAATCAACGCAAATCTTTAAAAGTAGATCAGCCGGAATTTGAAGCAGCGTTTAAATTTTAGGGATTTGATTTTAAATTCAAGTCCATATTCTAAAATTTATTTAGTGTTCCGTTTTATATATGAATTGGTTCCCTTCAAAATATCATCGCATAAAAAACCTTGCATAGAACACTTTTCCTCTTGAAAGCTGATGTAGTCAACTGATAAGAATAATACCCTATACCAAAGCATAATGCGGATTCAATGCATCCTAAAAAATTAAAACGTGGATTTAAATTGCAGTATTTACTGCACCACTAATTTCCTCGTAACAATTTTATTATTCTGAATGATCTGTACAAAATAACTGCCGGCTTCCAATTGTTTTGGCGACCAGTTTATTGTCTGCCCGGATTTTCCAGGATTGCGGATGTCGGTAAACACTGTTTTGCCTTCCAGGGTTCTGATGTTTATCTGCACCGGATTTGCTTGTTGTGATTGAAATGCGATGTCAACATTTCCATGACTGGGGTTGGGTGTAATGCTCAACATTCCAGTGAGGCTCTCTTCATTGGATTTTACCGGACCATTCAAAACAAAATCGTATTGAAAGGCTTCACCAAAATCAGGGTTGAATGTTTTAATCGGTATCACGGTGTTGTTTACTTTGCGCATGATGCGCGCAGATCCGGTTCCATATGTTGGAAAGTACCAGAAATTTAATCCATCATTCGAAACATCGTTTACATATAATGTATAACAACCGGGAGGTAATAACAACTCATCGCGATACGCTGTAACGGGTGCCATGTTGGAACGCTCAATTACGATTTGACCCTGGCTGTTTACTATTTTATAAGAATTATCTTGTGGGATGTTATTGGTTTTAAATTCAAACAAGATGGATCCGTTGTATCGATCAACCGGTTTGAACGATACCCTTTTAATATTATTTGAAAGATTTTCGTCACTTTGTGCATTCACTTCTAAAATAGCTGCTTCAAACAGGAAGATGCTATCGGGTCCAGGATTCCAAAAATCACTTTGAAGCACTGGCAATTCAATGCGTTGTTCGGTGAGCGAACTCAATACACCACTCCAGGTATAAATTTCTTTGATTCGATTTTTTATACCGTATTCAATTTTAAGTGTACGGATTTCGTCAGCCCCTGTATTGCGGATTGATACGGTTGGTAAATTACAAGAAGGATTCAGGCGATCAAATTCTACCCGATTGCTGACAGGTCTTACGATTTCTTCTATCGATGCATCCAGTTTGTGATTTAAAGGACCGTAGGAAACCAATTGACTCGACACTAAATAATTTGCCTGGTCTAATTGCGGAGGCTCTAAACCGTAATCCACATTAATTTCCTGACCACTGTTTACCAAATTACTGATATCAAAGTGAAAGGCTTCTGTAGGTGCGCCAGGACACCATCCGGCGCGATCAAAAATCCAGGTACCTCCTTGTGGGTAGATTGGATTAAAGCCACATTCTTTCCAAACTGTAAATGGAAATTTTTTATTGCTCGTACCATTGACCGTTACAAAATGTGCTCTGGGTGTAAACTCTCCATTTTGTTCGTGACCGGTAACAGAGAATCTCAATTTATAATTTTTAGCGGTTGGATGCAATCGAAGTTTGCGCGCTTCAAATCGTTTGTTGCTTAATATCTCTGAAAAATAACCCCGTTGAAAGGGCCAAATATTTGCAATGTCCAATACAGTGCGTTCCGGAATTCCTTTTATAAATAAAAATTTGATGTCGATTTCTTCCTGATGTTCGCCTCCTAACTCCATCGACAGCATGCGTTTGCCTTTAAGAATGGGTGTAAAATCCGTCACATCAAACTGAAATGTTTTTCCATCTTTTCCAAGATCCAGGTTGTTGCCATAAGGTGTGACCAATGAAAGCAATTCAAATTTTGCAGG
Source organism: Saprospiraceae bacterium (assembly GCA_016712145.1). Classification (NCBI taxonomy): domain Bacteria; kingdom Pseudomonadati; phylum Bacteroidota; class Saprospiria; order Saprospirales; family Saprospiraceae; species Saprospiraceae bacterium. The sequence continues at coordinate 714,921 of JADJRO010000003.1, read as the reverse complement.
TGTGCGGAGATAGTATTTTAAATTCTGAATATCAATCAAATCTTCCGGATCAATAAATGTGTTACCGAATGCATCTCCATTCTCGAGATAAATTTTGTCTTCTCCAGCTGCATACACATAAAAGGTAGAATCTAAAATCAGGTTATTGTTATCCACTTTGTATTGACGAACAGTTCATGGTCCATTTGGAATCGAATCCAGAACGGGAATATCTTTAACAACTTGTCCGGTATAGACTCCTTGCACAAAACGCAGATTGGGACGATACGGTGTTGCATTCGGATTCATCACCAATTGATGTCCTCTTTCAGGATTTCTGTTTAAGGATACTGGTAAGAACGCAGGTTGTGCATTCGGAGCCAAATCATTTATTTGAGAACCATTTGATTCCTGAAATGGAAAATAAAAAACCAGATTGGAATAATTTGGATGGGATGGATCGATGCTTTTGTTTTTCCATCGATTGATTTGTATCGAATCCAATGATTTATTCCAGATAGACAATTCACGCATACGTCCGTTGTAAGGAATTCCATTGGTGGATGCATCTCCGATGGTTAAGGAACTCATCTGGATGGGATTTAATTTAGCAAGACCTGTGATCCATAAAGCACCATTCTTATAAATTTTCATTTCGCCGGTCACTGCATTCTTGGTGAAAGCCCAATGATTCCATTGCCCTTCGTAATCAGAAACAGCAGCAGCCTTTTCTATCCGATCATAGCCTCCATTTTTAAAACCGCAATCAAAATAAATGCTTCCATTACTCCAGGGCAGGTGTATGTTAAACGAACGTTGATTGTTTGACGTGACTCCTTCTAACACACTGTTGTTATTTGGTTGAATTGGTGTTGCTCCATACAGCCAAAATGCTACACTGAGTTCATTTGAAATTGCATTCAATTTACCACCATCCAGTTTACTGTTTAAACCATCCCACACCAGGGATCGTTCGGTTGCATTGCAATAAAGCGCTTGTTGGGTTGTACCCAGATCTTGAGATTCAAATTGCGGAACTGCAGTTGCTGTCTGATTGGTATAACTTAAATCTACAAGCAGCGAGGAGCTTCCATCCCAGGTGAAGCCCGTATAAAATTGAAAATGTTGTGCACCGGTTGCATTAAAATCGGTATCTTTAAAATACAGTTCCGTAAGGGATTCATTATCTGGATTTGAAATCGAATTCAGTTTGGTATGTTTCATTCGAATTCTAAAATTTGATAATTTAGTTCCAGGAACAGCTACAAACATATCCAGTCCGCTAATTTTTCCAGCTTTCATCCCGCTTGCAAGCAACTCAGCAGCAGAGATCAGGTATTGTGCGCGATACAATCCGTCATTAGAATTAAAAGCCAATGGATGGTTTCCGTTTCCAATCGTAAATTTTTGTTCGGAAACTATTGCAGAATACGTAGTATTTTTTTGAAACAGTTGATAATAGGTATAACCCGGAATGCTTGTATAATAAAATTGCAATCCATTAAAACCGGAAATCACATAATTTCCAATGGTGGCTAAGCTGCTATCTTGTTTGGTGCTATCGGTGATAAAGGTATTGCAACTGTAATCCCATTCATAACAGCCAACGCTGCCAACTCCTACGCGTGCCCCGTGGCAACGCATGTTGTATTGCATGATAATTTTGCGATAGGATTGTGTCGGATCATCGGGAAATTGAAATACAGCTCTTCGGGATGTGCTGTCCCAGGTGAAGGTTTGGACGGTGATGGTATCCTGGGCGGCGAGGCTATTTAAGATTAATAAGAAGCTGAGGAATTGGAGTAGGTTTTTCATGTGCAATATTGAACTGGTAAAATTAAGGCAATTCTTAGGATTTTGAGGTATTAAGCTGTTAAGTAGTTAAGCTGTTAAGTTTATTTCTGCAATGGTTGTATTTTATAAATAACAAACAAAATTATATTATAGAATTATTTCATTTCAGGATTACAGGACTAAAGGATTTCAGCATTGCAGGATTGTAGCTTTGTAAAATTAAAAAAGTCCTGTTTTTTAGGCAGGACTTTTTTCAGTAGTATAGTTTAAAAAAACGGTTCTTACATCATACCGTCCATTCCACCGCCGTGGTGGTGATGGCCGCCTCCGCCTTTGTCTTCTTTTGGTTTGTCGTTTACAACGCATTCGGTCATAAGGATCATTCCAGCAATTGACGCTGCTTTTTCCAAAGCGATACGGGTTACTTTTGTTGGATCGATTACACCTGCTTTCTTTAAATCTTCGTATTCACCGGTTCTTGCATTGAAGCCATAAGAGCCTTTTTTTGCAGCAACATTCATAAATACAACAGATCCTTCAACGCCTGCATTTTCAGCAATTACACGAATTGGTGACTCGAGTGCTTTTTTAACGATCTCGATACCCAATGCTTCGTCTTCGTTGAGGGTGCGGGTTCTGTTTAAAGATGGGATTGCTCTCACCAATGCTACGCCGCCTCCGGTTACGATACCTTCTTCAACGGCTGCACGGGTTGCATGCAATGCATCGTCCACGCGATCTTTCTTTTCTTTCATTTCAACTTCAGTCGGAGCACCGATATTTAAAACTGCAACACCGCCAGCTAATTTAGCTAATCGCTCTTGTAATTTTTCTTTATCGTATTCAGATGTTGTTGTTTCAATTTGTGCTTTGATTTGGTTGATACGCGCTTCAATCATTTTCTTTGCACCTTTTCCTTTTACTATGGTGGTGTTGTCTTTATCGATGGAAATTTTTTCGCAAGTACCCAAATTGTCTAACTCGGTATTTTCAAGTTTGTATCCTTTTTCATCAGAGATCACCGTTCCATTTGTTAAAATGGCAATGTCTTCCAACATGGCTTTGCGACGATCTCCAAATCCTGGAGCTTTAACCGCAACCACTTTCAATCCGCCGCGCAAACGGTTTACCACCAATACGCCCAATGCTTGAGAATCTACATCTTCCGCAATGATTAATAATGGTTTTCCGGTTTGAACTACTTTTTCAAGGATCGGTAACATTTCTTGCATGTTAGAGATCTTCTTATCGTAAATCAGGATCAGCGGATTTTCATAATCAGCCGTCATATTTTCTGCATTGGTAACAAAGTACGGACTCAAATAGCCGCGGTCAAATTGCATACCTTCTACAACATCAACTGTAGTTTCAGTTCCTTTTGCTTCTTCAACGGTGATCACTCCATTCACACCCACTTTTTTCATTGCGTTTGCGATTAGATCTCCGATTTGTTCGTCATTGTTTGCTGAGATCGAACCAACTTGTTTGATTTTACTAAAATCATTTCCGATTTGTTCGGATTGCTTTTGTAAATCATTGATAACTGTTGCAACGCCTTTGTCAATACCACGTTTTAAATCCATTGGATTGGAACCTGCTGCAACGTATTTCATACCTGCAGCAACAATAGATTGCGCCAATACGGTTGCAGTGGTTGTACCATCTCCAGCGAGGTCATTTGTTTTTGATGCTGCTTCTTTTAAAAGTTGCGCACCCATATTTTCAATTGGATCTTCCAATTCGATTTCTTTTGCAACGGTTACACCGTCTTTAGTAACCTGAGGCGCCCCAAAGCTCTTTTGAATTACAACATTACGTCCTTTTGGTCCAAGGGTTACTTTTACCGCATTTGCCATTTGATCGATGCCTGATTTTAATTTTTCACGGGCATCGGCATTAAATCTTATTTCTTTTGCCATATCGTTTGCTATTTATTTAAAATGAATGAATGATTAGATAATTACAAGAATGTCGTCTTCACGCATGATCAAATAATCATGTCCTTTGTATTGGAATTCCTGTCCGGCATACTTGCCGTATAATACCATATCGCCTTTGTGAACAGTCATCATGTTGCCGTCCTTACCTGGACCCACAGCGATAACTTCTCCACGAAGTGGTTTTTCTTTAGCGGTGTCTGGGATAATAATCCCACCTTTTGTTTTCTCCTCAGCGGGAGCCGGTTTAATTACGACTCGGTCGTTGATTGGTTTCATATGAATCTAATTTTATTAAGTGAATTAAAAATTGCGAATTACACTAGTGCCATATCATAGATTATGCCATCCCAATAAAAAACACGTTTTGGCAGGGTTTTATGTCAAAATCCAGCTTATTTGCATTAAAAACTGACAAAATCAGGGACAAATTGACATGATTTTGCTAAAAATGCCATGGGTTTTGCTAAAAATGAATCAAAAATCTAAAAAATGTGCCTTTTTTATCAAAAATGGTCGATAATACTGGCTTTAATGTGTATATAGTTGATAATGTGTAAAATATGAATAATTGGGTGGGGTTTTTGATTTGGGGGGGATGTTTTTGAATTGGGGATGAGGGTGATTGGTGGTAGTGAAATATAGAGCTTTTTGGGTTTGTTTCTTCGATTGGGGTATTCGAAAAATCAAGGGTTGAAACCCTTGATTTGGGGAGGGGGTTGATTTTTAGTAGGAGCTTGGGAGTGCTTTTGCTTTGTTTCTTCGATTGGAGCATTCGAAAATCAAGGGTTTCAAACCCTTGATTTGGGGATGAGGTGGATTTTATCTCGAATGAAATGGATCGTTTATAAAGGATGCATTATTCAAAAAAAAAAATCCCAGGTTTTAGTCCGGGATTTTTTTTGTGTGAAATGATTTATCTATTAAAAAGTATCTCTCTGTATTTTGGCAATGGCCAATAAGAATCTTCTACAATTAATTCCAGTTGATCAACGTGATCGCGAATTTCAAGGAAGATTGGTTTGACATGATCGCAGAAATAAATGGCTTTGGAGCGGGTTGAATTTTGGTGTTCGGCTTTTTCTCGTTGAACACGCATTTTTTCAATTCCGTCATAGGCTGCATTGATGTGTCCGGAAATACTTTCTGCCAAGGTTTCTTGGGTTATGCAAGCTCCTTTGGATAATCCGGCATCTTTATTTGCTTTGATGTTTAACAACAACTCGGTTTGATAGCGAATGCAAGCCGGTAAAATTTGGTTTAGTGCCAATTCTTCAATTAAGCTGGATTCGATTTCTACTTTTTTGATGTATTTTTCAAGGTAGATTTCATGACGCGCTTCTTGCTCTTTGTCATTGAGGATTTTCATATCCTTAAAGATCTTATTGGCTTTGGCTGTTGTGAAAGCATCCAAAGCAGTTGGCGTGGTTTTGATGTTGGGCAAGCCGCGTTTTGCAGCTTCATTGGCCCAGGCTTCGCTGTAATTATCTCCTTCAAATAAAATGTTTTTGGAGGTTTTTATACATTCGCGAAGTTCTTTGAGGATGGCTGAATCTTTTTTCTCGCCATCTGCAATGTGTTTGTCAACGCGCTCTTTAAATTCATTCAACTGATTGGCTACAATCATATTGAGGATCATCATCGGATCTGCACAATTTGCAGTGGAACCTACAGCCCGGAATTCAAATTTATTTCCTGTAAATGCAAAGGGGGAAGTTCTGTTACGATCCGTATTGTCCATCATGACATCCGGAATCATTTTATGAATATCGAGTTTCAATTCATTCTCTTCTTCCTCTTTCAAATCATTGTCTACGCGCATTTCAATCGCCTCTAAGACTTTGGTGAGGTAATCGCCAATAAAGACCGAGATGATGGCAGGTGGCGCTTCGTTTGCTCCTAAGCGATAGTCATTGCTTTCTGCTGCAATGCTTGCACGTAAGAGATCCGCATGATCGTGCACCGCTTTGATAGTATTTATAAAAAAGGTAAGGAATTGTAAATTGTTGCGAGGCGTTTTACCCGGACCCAAGAGATTGGTACCGGTATCGGTACTCATAGACCAGTTGTTGTGTTTTCCAGATCCATTGATGCCTGCGAAGGGTTTTTCATGAAGCAATACAATCAAATTGTGTCTTCGTGCTACCCGATCCATTAAGTCCATCAAAAGTTGATTGTGATCTACTGCAATGTTTGCCACTTCAAACATCGGTGCACATTCAAACTGGCTTGGTGCTACTTCGTTGTGGCGGGTACGAAGCGGTATTCCCAATTTATGACATTCCCGTTCGAGATCTACCATAAACGCATACACTCGCTCTGGAATAGTACCAAAATAATGGTCTTCCAATTGTTGGCCTTTGGCAGGTCCACGACCAAAGACGGTGCGTCCGCTGGACATTAAATCCGGACGCGCATAATACATGGCTTTATCGATTACAAAATATTCTTGTTCCCAACCCAGGGTGGCCGTTACCTTATTGACAAAGCGATCAAAATAACGCGCTACACCCGTTGCTGCTTTATCCAATGCTTCGACGGAACGCAATAGGGGTGCTTTGTGATCGAGGGCTTCTCCGGTATAGGAAATAAATACTGTGGGAATGCAAAGTGTTTTCGAGCCTGCGATATCCATAATAAATGCAGGCGACATGGGATCCCATGCTGTATAACCTCTGGCTTCAAAAGTTGCCCGTAAACCGCCGCTTGGAAATGAAGACGCATCCGGTTCTTGTTGAACTAAAGCATCGCCGTCAAATTTTTCAAGCGCCGAACCTGAACCGCTCAAGGTAAAAAAAGAATCGTGTTTTTCTGCCGTACTTCCCGTCAATGGTTGAAACCAGTGACTGTAATGGGTGGTGCCTTGTTCCATAGCCCAGGCTTTCAAAGCCGCTGCAATCTGATCCGCCAATTCCCGGGAGATTTTTTGTCCGTTGTTGATGGTCTGGGTATAGGCTTTATACGCATCGTTAGACAAATAGCTTCTTAACTTATTGTCGGTAAACACATTTTCCCCATAGTAACTGGAGATTTTAGCGTTATCCCGTTCTTTCGGGGTTTTGGGTCTTGATAAAAACAAACTGAGGGCGGTACTGCGGTTGGTAGGCATGAGCTTAATTTTTAGATTAGAATAAATGGATGCCCAAAATTATTTAAATATTTTGAGCTTTTATCATCCAATCATGTATTCTTAACAATAAAATGTGAAATATCATCCTAAAATCTCCCTGTTCGCCTGAAATTTGTGAAAATAAATTATATTTAGATTATTTTGATATATTAATAAAAGAACGTTAGGATTGGGGAGGTCTGGGGGGCTGGGGGGCTGGAGGTCTGAGGGTCTGGGGGACTAGAGGTCTGGAGGTCTGGAGGACTGGAGGTCTGAGGGTCTGGGGGTCTGAGGGTCTGGTGGGTCTGGAGGTCTGAGGGTCTGGTGGACTAGAGGTCTGGAGGACTAGAGGTCTGGAGGACTGGAGGTCTGAGGGTCTGAGGGTCTGGGGGGTCTGGAGGTCTGAGGGTCTGGTGGACTAGAGGTCTGGAGGACTAGAGGTCTGAGGGTCTGGGGGGTGGAGGTCTGAGGGTCTGGAGGTCTGGGGGGCTGGAGGTCTGAGGGTCTAGGGGGCTGAACGTCGGTGGGTTTGGAAGCTAGCTGTTAAGCTATTTGAAGCTGATTTTTTATTTTAATTCTTTGGTCTTAATATCTGATAATTATCCTTTAGACTTTGGCATTTAACCTATAACCGCATGTTCATTAATGGATGGAGAATAGATTCTCCCAAAATACTCCCAAATTGAAGTTATGTTGAAATTGCTCAGAGTAGAATATATATAAATTCTGACCCCATTTAAAGCCTATATTTTACCCATTATAATGGGAACAACCCCGGGTCAGTATGGGAACAAGAGGGGGACAATATGAGGTGAATCTATGTTACAATCCTGCAATTTTCCAAAACGATCCATGGCTGTTAAATAAATTAAGACCAGGTAAATCATAAGTTAAAGATAGGATAAAAGTGGCCAAATTGAAGTTGACAAGAGCAATAAAGCCACGTTTTGTCAGGTAGTTATTTTAATAAGGAATTATATTGTTTTAATTTTAACTTTGGACGGAAGGTTGAATTGTTTGTATGTCAAACGGTAACAGGAAAACTTCCCTTAAGTCTCATCTATTGGAAAATGAAGTTGAATAAAAGCTTGCCTCCAAATAAAATACGCACTGAGCATTGCAAAAATTGCAATTACGATTTTAGGATTGACCTGCAGCATATGAAATACTGTCCTAATTGTGGTCAGGAAAATCACAGTCCCAGAAGGCCATTTTTTCATTACCTCTATGAATTGGTGGAAGGCATTTTTCATCTTGACAATAAAACCTGGTCGACCATAAAGACTTTGTTTCTACACCCAGGAAAAATTACCAAAGATTTTATTGAAGATAAACGCAATCGATATTCCCCACCAGTCAGAATGTATATCTGGTGTACAGCATTTTTTATGTTTAGTTTTTGGCTATTAATTGATCGGTATACACACTATACTGATATACTAGCTGAAGTAAACAAAACAATGAGTCAACGTTTTGATGCACTGTCTGATTCAACAAGTACATCAATTAATATTATTACAAGCGGATTTTGGCCTATGCTACATTCTGTACCTGTAAGCAACCAGCGGGTTTTAAAAAACATTCAGGATGCAGAAATTAAAAATTGGTTAAAAGAACAAAATTATCCTTACAATTTTTTTTACGTTCAATTGGTAAAAGCTTATAGAGCACAAATCAATAGTCAATTAAGTTTGTCTGCCTACACAAAAAAGATGACAGCAGCAAATAACATCCTATTTGTTGTGTTGCTTCCACTCAATGCATTTTTATTGTACCCTATTCTTTATAGAAAAAAATTATTATACTATGATTCAATGATTTTTACCATGCATTTAAATACCTGGATTCCACTTTTCCAATCAATATGGATATGGATTTTGGGATTGATTATGGTATATTCACATGCATCGCAAGCAATCTTTTTATCAATTCCTGTGATTAATGCAGTTTATTACTTTTTTGCATTAAAGAATGCATTTGGTCATACTTGGATAAGCACTCTGGCACGATGGATTCCTGCATTTATAATTGATACGCTCTACCATTGGGTAATTATTTTATTATATGCATCATGGCTTATGTCTTAGACAAATAAAAAAAGGAAAATTAATTTAAAGTCTAAATCAATAACAATAAGATGAAAATAACACCAATTTAGTTACTTTCAATTGGGACCCTCTGCATGAGCTTAACTTTATTGACAAGACATTTCTTTGAAACCCCTTCAGGTGTTAAAATTTTTTATTAAAGGACTTGGAGTTTCATTTATAATTTCATCCATGATTGTTAATAAAATGATTAAAAATAATTAGTACAACTTATGTTGAGTAAAAAAATAAATATAGGAATTGTTTTATCTGCTATCACCTTCTTGACAATACTTAATTATGATTACTGCCGTTGCTTTTGTTTTTTGACAAAAAACGTATGTGTCTATGTAAAAAATGAAAGTGGCCAAAACATTCCTTCGGGATATTTGACAGCCTATCAAAACGATACCATCAAGTTCTATAATATTAAAAACGGAAACGATGTTTGTTTAAAATATAGAGGTGGAGGTGAAAATGCGTTTAATTTAACTGTCAAATTATCTGACAATAAAACATTACAATATGGTGAATATTCAGAAGATGGCTATTGTTTTGACATAGTGGTCACCTCTAGAAGAATTGAATCCAGATAAGAAATCTATCTATAATTTATTAATAAGGTAAATTTTATTTCGGTTTATTACCTTTACAATTCAACAGTTTAAATTATAGAAATGAAAATTATACTTATAATTCTGATGGTTATTGCAGGCATTATAGCATTGCTTTTAATCCTGGCACTTTTCATGAAAAAAGAACATTATGTAAAATGTGAAACCATAATCAATGCGCCACGTCAAAAAGTATTTGACTACATCAAGCTGCTTAAAAACCAGGACCATTTCAACAAAAGTGCTATGGCGGGACCAGACCGAATTAGAGAATATAAAGGCACAGATGGGACGGTTGGATTTATTTATTCCTGGAGCGGAAACAAAGATGCCGGTCAGGGTGAAAAGGAAATTATAAATCTAATAGAAGGAAAAAAAATGGAGGCGGAAATTCGTTTTATAAAACCTATGAAAACTTCTTCCTATATTATAATGGACTTAGAATCTATCAGTGACAATCAAACCAAAGTATCCTGGAGCAATGCAGGTACATTAAACTATCCAATAAACATCATGATCCCCATGTTAGAAAAAATGCTTCCCAAGGACATGGACAGCAGTTTGACTAATTTGAAAAATATCCTCGAAAACTAATTTGTCAATACGAATGAACCAGCTATTGAGTTGATTATTCAGCCAGCTCAATTTTACAGCTACACTGATTAAAACAATTGTGACGTTTTCTATTTATCTTTATACACCCCCCGAATCTTCTTGGTTTCACTGAGGATCTGTCCAAAATGATCCTGGTATTTTCCGGATTGCAATTCAACATCAAACGTATCGGCAATTTTTTTTACAAGCAATCCATATTTAGTTGAATTTTCTACATATAAATTCTTGCTGAATGTCAAGCTTTGTTCGTCTTCCTTAAAACGAATATCCAATTTGGTATTTTCAAACTCAAGATCTAAACAATGACCTGTGTATTCATGGGTTTCATCCCGGACGATGTTCGCTTTCGTCCATCCCAATTGATTTAAAACAAAATCTAAAAAAACAGGCAACATGGATGGCTTCACCGGATACAAGGTATAATAAGCATCCGTCGAATCAAATCGACCGGTCCAATTGGGAGGCTTTTGATTTTGGATCAATTCCAGATGATAGCCCTCTTGCGCTTGGCGCCATTCAAAAAATCGATTGAACCATTGAAGGTTTGCTTCCTTGATGTTGATTAAGCGGGTCGCTGTATTATCAAATTTAACAGCATAGCCCGTATCCTTTAAATAATTATAGACCACCAGGGCATTTTCAGATTCAGGCAAATCTTCATCCTGAGTATTCCAGGATTGAAATTCTGCCAGAAAGACAATGCTTTTTTGATCGGGTGCAAAAGCCAATGCACCGTGTGGAACCGGAAATGAATAATTTTCAATGGGTTCATTGCTAACATGAAAATTCCATTTCTCAAAAGTTTGAATATCAAGAATCGTTTGTTCACCAATCATTAAAAAACGGCCACCTACCAGACGATTCAATTGCTCCAGATTGGTGGTGTCGCTTTTAGAAAATACTTCTTCATAAAGACCAGGCTGACCCTGATTGCTATCTAAAAATTGCAACGAAGCAAAATCGTGGGATTGTTTTAATAAGGGTTCAACTACCGGAGTACCCTCGTTGATATAAATTAAATAGAGATTTTGACTGCCTGCTATCAAGCTGGCTTGCTTGGCACCTTCTAAAGCATAGACATTCCATAAAAAGGGCAAGCCGGTATTGCTTTGTAAACCGCCCGGAAATTCAATGGCTTTGTTTTGGTATAAAATGGAATAGGCTACCTGGGTTCGATCAACCATCCCATAATTCATATTGAGCTCGCGGCCTGTGTTTGCCGTAGCGCGGATTGTAAAAGGTCCATAGGAAATATCCTTTTCAATCGTTCGAAAAGATTTTCTGCCATAAAACCAATAAATACAAGCGACCAAGCTGATCCCAATGAGGAGTAAAATTTTCATGAATTCATTTATAAAAGCAAATTAACAGAAAAAAATACATAATCCAAGAAATATCCACCTACGAGATTTTTCATTTAAGCAATTCGGACTCAATACACACTGTAATTCCATTAAGAATGTAGAAATATGCTAACATCAATAGTATTTTTTTAATGAATATACAATAATACGCTTTAAATGCGTTTACTTTGCATTACAAAGTACTTTTGAAATGAATGAACAAGACCATTTAAATACGCTTTCTGAGATAAAACAGCTCATGGAACGTTCTTCACGTTTCCTATCCCTCAGCGGACTTTCCAGTATCTGCATTGGATTGTACGCACTTGTTGGTGCTGCTGTTGGCTATTGGTATCTTCTAAATCAATCCATAGATTTAAACAGCTATTTTAAACAATTTGCAAGCGCTTCAGAGGGATCTACCTATAGCATAACCGTCTTTTTAATGATCGACACCCTGTTGGTTTTAATGTTGTCCATTCTAAGCACCTATCTATTTACCCAACGGCTAGCCAAAAAACAAGGAATGCAACATTGGGATGCAACTGCAAAACGTCTGTTGATCAATTTATTAATCCCATTTTTAACCGGAGCTTTTTTTTGCTTGATCCTCATCGTTCACCAACGAATCGAATGGATACTTTCTTCTATGTTGATCTTCTATGGGCTGGCCCTATTAAATGCAAGTCATTTTACCCGAACTGAAATTCGCTATCTGGGGTTATTGGAAATTCTTCTTGGATTGATTGCAGCCTTGGTTCCAGCTTATGGATTGCTATGCTGGGCAATTGGATTTGGGGTCTTGCATATCGTATACGGAATTCGTTTTTATTACAATTATGAACGATGAAAGAATTGATCTATGGTCTGAATCGCGAATTTGAAAGTCGAATCCGTTTAGGGATCATGTCCATACTGATGGTCAACGATAAAGTCGAATTTAAAAGCTTGAAAGAATTGCTTGAACTAACAGACGGCAATCTCGCAAGCCATTTGTCAGCTCTTGAAAAAGCAGGCTATCTAAAAGTAAAAAAACAATTTATAGATCGAAAACCGAACACCAGCTACAGCACCACCAGTGAAGGAAAAAAGGCATTTAATGCCCATTTAAAATTGTTGGAAAAATTCTTAAAAAAACAATAAACTCATCAACGTAAAATAGAACATCATGGACATACAATCACACATTGACAATCCAAAACAATTGGAAAAAATGTACCGCGACAATAAATCTGAATTTAAAGCAGCCTTGAAATTGCTTAATCCTCAGCAGATGGATCAAAAATTGATTGCCTATTGGAATGAACGAATTAACTATGATCGACCCGACATATCCTGGGGCAATCGAAATGAACTCCTGTTTTTATTGATTGCTTCACTTGTTGCAGGTGCATTGGCTAAAATACCGTCCTTATTTGATTTAAATCCTGAGTTGTTTTATCAGAGAAACATCGGATTTATAGTCTTTCCAATATTAACTTGTTACTTTGCCTGGAGCAGAGGACTGTCCATAAAAAGAACAATCTTTGCCGGTTTTATTTTCCTTTTTGGTGTTGTGTATATTAATTTATTGCCGTCGGCTGAAAAAAGCGATACCTTGATCTTAGCATGCATCCACTTGCCTTTATTGTTATGGGCCGTCGTAGGATTTTCCTATGCAAACGGGGAATTCAAAAACACATCCAAAATTCTTGAGTTTCTTCGATACAATGGGGACTTAATCATCATAACAGGCTTGATTTTAATTTCAGGCGGAATGCTTACTGGCATTACCATTGGTTTATTCTCTGTCATTGGAATTCAAATTGAGGATTTCTATTTTAATTACTTTGGGATCTTCGGAATTGCCGCTGCTCCTATCGTTGGTACGTACTTAACCCAAACAAATCCCCAATTAGTAAATAAAATTTCTCCTGTCATTGCAGGGATTTTCAGTCCGCTGGTATTCATCATGCTGCTTATTTATCTAGTGGCTATTTTCTATTCAGGAAAAGATCCATACAATGACCGCGAGTTTTTATTGATCTTTAATGCACTCTTAATAGGCGTGATGGCAATTATCTTGTTTTCAATTTCAGAAACCGGTAAACAACGCACGGGCAAATTAGGAAGCTATATCCTTTTGGGATTGTCACTAGTAACCATTATTGTAAATGGAATTGCACTTTCTGCCATTTTATATAGAATTTCAGAATGGGGAATTACCCCAAACCGCATGGCTGTATTGGGCGCAAATACCTTGATGTTGATTCACCTGGTTTTTATAACGATTCAACTCATGAGACATGTATTTAAAAAAGCTGAAATTCAGCGGGTGGAATATTCCATCGTTTTATTTATACCAGTTTACATTTTGTGGATCTGTTTGGTTACTTTTATATTCCCATTTATTTTTCAATTCAACTAATGCATAATGCACATGATTGCATAAACTGAGACAATGGACTTTACAGCTTGTAAAACTTTAAAACAAATAGTATAGACACCAGATTTAAAATAAAAAATCAAGAAAGTACTTTAGACAGCCTTGTTGAAGTATGCAGCTGGATTGCGCTCGTTGCGATGTGGGTCTTTCTCCTTGCAAATTATTCCGATTTGCCTGAAGTAATACCTCAGCATTACAATGCATATGGAAAAGCAGATGACTTTGGAAGTAAATCAAATTTATTTATTTTGGCAGGTATTGCAAGCCTACTCAATATAGGGCTTAGCGCTCTTAAAAAATATCCGCATCACTATAATTATTCGGTTGAAATTACGAAAGAAAATGCAATCAGACAATATGCAATCGCTACCAGAATGCTTCGCTATGTAAAATTAATTCTTGTATTGATTTTTAGTTCGTTAGTAATTAAAACCATCTTTATTGCAAAAGGAGGATCGCATGAACTTGGCTTTTGGTTTCTCCCCATTGCATTAGTTTGTTTGGTCGGTAGTATTGCTTATTTTATAATTTTATCCATTAGATCTAAATAAATACAAACGTATGCAAGCTAATCAGCATATTCAGTCCATTAATTTAATGCAAAAATTTTCATTGTTTGATAAACTTTGGACGCCTCATATCATTGGCGAACTAAACGGCCAATATGTTAAATTATGTAAACTTAAAGGCGACTTTGTCTGGCACAGTCATGAACATGAAGATGAATTGTTTATGGTTTTCAAAGGAACCCTGCTTATGGATTTTAGAGATGGCACGACGGTAGCAGTCCATGAAGGAGAAGTATTGATCGTTCCAAAAGGTGTAGAACACCGCCCCCATACGGATGGTGAACTGGTTTTTAATTTATTGTTTGAACCCAAAGAAACTGCTCATACCGGAACGGTGAAAAGTGAGATGACTGTAAACGAATTGGAATGGATCTGATTTAATGTAAAAGAATTATTTTTGAGAATGCAATTTTTGGAAACAGAACGTACCGTCCTGCGGCCCTTTATTATTGAAGACGGCATTTCACTTTTTAATTTAAATCAAGATCCGGATGTACTAAAATATACCGGGGATGTTCCATTCCATTCGTTGGAGGAGGCTAACAATTTTATAAAGCAATATATCAAGACCCAGGCACCTGGATTGGGACGATGGGCTGTCATCCATAAAACAACCGATCAATTTTTAGGTTGGTGTGGTTTAAAATACAATCCGGATCTCAATGAATATGATCTAGGTTTTAGATTTTTTAAAACATACTGGGGACAAGGATTTGCAACTGAAGCTTCAAGAGCTTGTTTAGATTATGGATTTCAACATTTGGATTTACCTGCAATCGTGGGACGGGCAATGGAACAAAATGCAGCTTCCATTTGCGTGCTTCAGAAAATTGGGATGCATTTTAGTAAATGCATTTTAGAAAAGGGAGTAGCGTGGCAGGTGTATGAGATAGCAAGAAAGAAATAAAGCTATGTCAGGAATTCAATTTACTGTCATTTCTTTTGGGTTTCTATAAAATAATTTACCATCCTCTGATGTTTTATAATCGATGCATTAGACAGCATTTAGTTAATGAATGGACATTTTGAATAATTTTATTTAAATTCGCTATAGGATTTAATTGAAATTTTTTAAAACGGAATTTATTGACACAAAAGATTTTAAGCAGGAACCGATTGACCGCATCTTAAAATTAGAAATTAAATTAATAATTATGCTATGAAATTGCTAGTACTCAGCCTGATCATTTTAAGTCTATCTTGCAACCAACAAAATGACCTGGATATTGAACCCAATCTAAACGGTCGATGGATTTGGGAAAAATCTGAAGGTGGAATTGGCGGATGGACCCTAAGCCATTTAAATCAAAATTACTCGAAAAGCCTGATCATCGATGGCACACGTTATCTTGAATTTATCAATGACAGCTTGGTATATGAAAGCAATTTTAAATACAAAAAGATTTTGAATCCTGCAAACGATGTCAATTGGCTTATGGATTTTGGTGGTTTCAACAATGCAGCAATTTACCTGCATAAAAATATATTGGTACTTAACGAAATTTGTGATGATTGTTTTAGTCATACCTATATCAGAAATCTTAAATTTCATTGAGCACATTTTTACACACTCTTTCCATACGCTGCAGTTAAAAGCACAGGATCTCAAATATCCAATTTTGAATATCACATGCTCCAGTTAATTACTTAAAACAATACTTACCAAAAATAATATCCTACTATTTTATTACGATTCACAGACAACATTTTAGTACCTTAAGGGGTCTTCTTCTTTAAGCTATGGTTCTATGGTTCTTATGGCCTTTCACTCTATAGATTGATAAACTAAGAGTCTTTTAGTCCAAGAGTCAGAATGTCAAACAGCTTTTCATTTATCGATCTAATTTGCCTCTATTAAAAAATTGCAATGAATAATCACAAAAACTATCTAATCGCAAGCTTCAGTATCGTTCAGTTCCTTCTTGCAACCGCATTTTCGCAAACTGCAACGATCAATGTATCTACGAATACAAAATACCAGTTTATTGACGGATTTGGAGCCCATCAAGGCGATGCTTCCGTAAATCAGTCCTGGTGGAACCAATTGTATTTTGACGACATGGGCTGCAGCATTTATAGAGTGGATCTGACACCCAGTTTAATTTCTCCCTATTCAGATCTCAGTTATTTCTCTCCCTGGTTTATGGGTTCATCCGTAAAAAACGTATTTAACTTTGAAGACGCTGCCAACCCGGATGGTCCTGAAGGAAATCGGGTTCGAACCTATACAAATCCCACAGATTATTCAAGAAGTTTTGGAGGTCGAAATGCGCCCATTGCCGTAATGGGTCCGGATATGGAAAAGAACATCAGCTATTTTCGATATCAGACGGATGGAGCCATTCCAACCGGAAAAGCCAAGATCCCGCAATTGGGTGACTTCAAATTGGTAGGATCTATCTGGTCGCCGCTCCCTTGGTTAAAAGTCAGTTCCGGAAATCGCTACAATCAAAACTGGTGGCCGGGACCGGTTGCCAATACTCCATGGCCTTTTGTATGGGGCGGTAATTTTGCAGGAGGTCGTTTGGATGTTTCAGGAACACCCCTTGCAATTTTTAATGATCAATCTCAGGGTGGAACCGGACCTACTTCTTCACTTACTCAATTTGCACGCAGTACGGCTGCATACATTGCCGGATATCAACGATTTCATGGGATGAATTTTTATGCGATCAGCATTCAAAATGAATTAAATTTTGAAGAGTATTATTCCAGCATGACCTATCCCCTTTCTTCGCAATACATAGCCGCACTTAAAGCCGTTCGAAATGAATTTGATAAATACCCCGAATTAAAATCCATCCGCATCATGGGACCCGAGGATTTGCTGGGAGGTGATTCCTATGGTTTATGGGAATATGGTGGACCCACTCATAAAAATTTACAATACCTGCGTACCATCGGACAAGATCCAGATGCATTAAAAGCCATTGACTTTTTCTGTATTCATGGCTATGCAAATGATGGTGTAACCGCAGCGGGTGCAAATCCAAATTTATGGAATTGGTGGGTTAATGGATGGAATGCCAGTCCGGCACCTGGAATACCTGCAAACATCAAAGGATTTTCTTCCTTCAATAAAAAATCCTGGATGACCGAAACGTCTGGTGAAAGTCCGGAATGGTTATTTCCAGCAAACGGATTTCCAGGAGACGGTGCTTTTGGAATTGGTATTCGCATTCATCAAGCTTTAACAACCGGTATGGAAAGCGCCTGGATCTATTGGACATTTACAACGGCTGACAACAATGGCAATGTTACAAATTATGGATTAACCAATTCAAATGCTTCCACCAATTCGCCAAAATACAATGCAGCTAAACACTATTATAAATTTATTCGTCCGGGAGCTCAACGCATTTTCTGCATTACAAACGGTTCAACAGATTTATTGGGCAGTGCATATTTGCATGATACGGATCATACCTTGACCATCGTTCTCATCAATACACGGAATTCAGTTCAAACTGCTTTATTAAATTTACCCTATAGTGGATTGCAATTCAATCAATTTACATCCTATTTAAATAATTATTGGAAATCCAGCAACTTGAATGTAAGCGGATTGCAAACAAATATTTCCTTACCAGCTTACAGCATCGTTACGATGAAAGCATCCATTCCTGTAACTGCAACCAATGAATCAAACTCTAATATTAAATTTCAAATCATTCCAAATCCTGCCAGTACACAGACATTTGTAAATTTTGAATTGAATGAATCCCAGGATGTTTCACTATCCATTTTTGATATTCACGGAACTAAGATTCAAACTTTTACAAACGGAACCTTGGCTTCCGGTTTGCACACTATCCCGTTAGCTGTTTCCAATTTGGTGAAAGGTGTTTATATTATTGAGCTCGTTCACGGGCATGAGCGAATAACAAAAAAACTGCTTGTTGAATAAATAAAATTTATAAAACATCTTTAAAATCGCTTGGACTACATTCTTTGTCCAAGCGATTTTAAAGATTCCAATATCATTTAATTGGAATTCATCTTGATTAGTTTAACTGTTTTGATTTTATCGTTTGAAATCCAATTTAAAAAATAAATTCCACTGCTTAAGCCATTTAATTGAACAATGGCTGAATTGCTTCCAGAAACATAAGCTTGTTGTATTTCCTTTAATAAAGTCCCTTTGAAATCCGTTATCTGAATGAGCCCTGTCCCAAATTTTGTCTCATTAAAACTTAGGTGAACAGATTCATTGCATGGATTGGGATAAACAGATAAGGTCAATCCCAAATCATCCGGCTGTTTAATACTTTGGCAAGGAACTGTTATTGAAAGTTTTTTAACTGGACCATTTCCACATGCATTTTTTGCAATTACTGAAACATCCCCGCCATTTGCACCTATTAATACTTTGATGTTATTGGTATTGCTTCCGGAAAGTATCACAGATCCAGTAGGAACCGTCCACTGGTAGGATGTAGCACCTGTAACCGCTGCGATGTAATAGTTTTGTGTTGAACCAGCGCAAGGTGCTGTATTCCCATAAATTGTTCCAGCAACTGAAGGAACGCCATATACAAGCAATTTCCTAGGGGCACTGGAGCCACAATTATTATTGGCTGTGACTTGTATGTACCCACTATAAAATTGTTGAAACTTTATACTGACAGCGGTATCACCCGGACTTTGATATGTTGTAATTTCTGCACCTGGAATGTCAGTAGTCCAGGTATAATTTAAAGCCGATTCTACCGTCCGTATTGAATAGCTGGAAGTAGCATTGCAATTTGCATACACTTTTCCAACGATTGAACCAGGTACGGCTGGAACAGAACTAATCGTTATTTTTCTTTTTGGACCCAAACCACAGGCATTATACATTAACACACTTAAACTTCCACTTATAAAATTGCCATTGAAGTTTATACTAATTGAATGCGTTCCTTGTCCCTGGGTGATTGTTGATCCAGGTGGAGGCGTCCAATAATATTGTACATCATTCACTTGGCTTACTGAATACGTTCCACTTGAATTTGCACACACGGCAAACGTTTGTCCAACAATTGGATCCGGCAATCCAGGAATTGTTATGACTTTTACTGTAGTTGGATTGGATACCGCCTTGCATCCAATTGAATTTGTTACCGTGACAATATAATTTCCAGCAGTTGCTACTTCAATGCTTTGTGTTATTGCACCCGTATTCCAAAGATATGAACTGGCTTGATTTGCTGTAAGTTCCAATTTGCTTCCTTGACATATAGTTGTTGAACCATTTGCGGTAATAATCGCATTGGGCATTGGATTTACAGTGATTGCCAATTTTGCGATAGCACCTTCACCATAGTCATTTACACCGCGTACGATTATAGTTCCGGAAATTGCATTCGATCCAAAATGAATGCTTATACTATTCGTTGAACTAAAGCCTTGTGCTCCATCAGGAAGGGTCCATATATAACTCGTCGCATTTTTAATGGCCGGTATGGTATAGACAACATTCGATTGTCCCTGGCAAACTGTAGTCAATCCTGTTATTAAACCTGGACAGGCTGGTAAATAATCTACCAACACCTGATACAATGATGCGGTGATTCCATCAGATGCAGAAGGAAAAGAATTTGAAAGACCACAAACTACTGCCTTCATGCAAGGATCATAAATCATACGTGTTTTATAACCCAGTGTTTGACCTCCATGACCCCAACAGAGATTTCCAAAGAACGTATACTTAGCAAAACCCAAACCGTAATTTCCAGGAGTGAGAAAATTAGTCAACTCTGCTAAAGAATTTGGCGACAAGATATTTCCATCCAACAATGCATGATACCATTGTGCCATTTCACTTACGGTTGAAAATATAGCACCTGCAGGTCCGCTCGCGCTATTTAAAGACAATCTGGACGTATCGTGAAAATCAATCCCATTATACCATCGGTGTGAAATCGTACCGATCGGAGCTTCTTCAACATCACTGAATGTGCTGTCTAATTGCAGTGGAGTTAATAAGCTATCTCTGATGAGCTTTGCAATGGATTGCCCGGTTGCACTTTTGACAATTAAACCTGCCAATATATAATTCGTGTTAGAATAATAAAAATTCGTACCGGGAGTAAATCGCATGGGGCCAATCCATTTTAATACTTCCTCAGGTTTCCAAATCCGGTCATGTTTTTTTAATATGGAATCTAAATGCGCTTGTGTATAAAACATATCATCAATGCCACTCCGGTGATTCAATAGTTGACGAATTGTGACATTTGGATTGATATTATTATAATTTGGCAACCATTCATGGAGTGAATCCTCTAATGATAAAACCTGTTGCTCCGCAAGCTTTAATAACATCACCGAAGTGAATAATTTAGAATTACTGGCCAGTCCAAACTCCATGTCCGCCGTAATTGGATGGCCGCTGTACGACAGCCCGCTTGCCCCCGTCCATATACCTTGACCGGGATAATACACACTCGCTGCCATCCCTTTCGTGTTCGGATTTGATGACACCAAGGCATCTAATTTCTGTTGTAACTTAGAAGCCAAATTGGGATTAAAAGATTGCCCAATTGCATTTCCAAATGTAGAAAACACAATAACCAATTGAATTAATTTTTTCATAGTTAGAATTATAAGTAAATAATAATTTAATTTATTCCAATAAAACCTACCAGTCATTGAAGTACTTGCAAAAGACTATGTAATGACTTTACAAACCAATTGCCCGACACTTACGTCCTATGGCAATCATTAAAATAAAATATGCTACTGAATCAAAAAGTCAGAAGTAAAAAGTATTGAATAAATAAAAAAGGTAAGGTTAAAGCTTGATTGTAGATTAAATAAGAATAAACTTATTTAATCCTTCACAAATATGAATCAATTAAACAGCTTAGAAAGCGAGAATTTACTTGCGGTAGAAACTAATATACAACTGGTATCCGGAAAAACACCAATTACCTTCGAATGAAATTATTTAAAAAATCGTCTTTTCTTCGCTTGGCAACTTCAATTTGTTCGCCATTACTCATCACAACCGAACCGCCTTCTCCCCGCAAATATTTTTTTACTTCTGCAATGTTGACGATGGAGGAATGGTGCACTCTAAAAAAATTATATTCCGATAATAATTCTTCATACTCACCCAGGTTTTTTGAAGTTACCAATTTCTCTCCTGAATTCAAATAAAAAATGGTATACTGACGATCGGATCGCAAATACATGATTTCATTAACAGGAACAATCGTAAGTCCATCAACAGAAGGGAGTGCCAATTGATAGATTCCGGATTTGGACTCATTCAAATTTTGCTTAAATACAGCTATTTTTTTATTGGATTTAGGTGTTGTCGTGGCATTGCTAATTTTACCGACTGCCAATTGCAATTCATCAATATCGATTGGCTTTAATAAATAATCCAGGGCACATGCCTTAATTGCTTTAAGCGCATACTGTTCAAAAGCAGTTGTAAAAATAATTTCAAACTGGATGTCAACAAACTTATTTAATAAATCAAATCCGGATTCTCGTTGCAACTCAATATCTAAAAAAATAACATCCGGATGATGTTGCACGATGCATTGATAGCCTTCCTCAACGGTTTGGGCTTCACCAACGATACGAACTTCCGGACAATACTCAATCAATAAATTTTTAAGCAACTTAATGCTTCTAGGTTCATCCTCAATAATAATTGCTTTGATCATACTTATATATCTATTGGAATCTCAATTGTAACACACGTTCCTAAAATGGTGCCCTTCGCATCCTTTATATCTTTAATTTCAATGGATACTTTATGATTGCTCAACCTGGCCAATGTGTCAACACGTTCTGTACTAAGCCGAACAGCCATCGACTCATGAACGAGCCCCTTCTGTTTTTGAATGATCGCAGCAGCTTCTCTTCCAATTCCGTTATCTGTAATTGAACAGATCAGGAACTTCTCAGCTTTCTGCAAACGAATTTCAACAAATCCAGCTGTTTCTTTATGCAGCAATCCATGAACCAATGCATTTTCTACAAAAGGTTGAATGAGCATCGATGGAATTTCAATCATTTCTACATTTAGTTTGGGGTCAATATCAAAATGGTAAGAGAATTTTGGTGAAAATCGAAGGGATTCCAACTCCAAATAATATTCCAGAATCTTTAATTCCTCTGCGATCGTATGGGTATTCTTACTAGCGTTTTTTAAAATAAGTCTGATAAGCTTTGAAAACTTAGAAAGATATCTAAGCGCGAGTTCGTTTTCTGATTCTGATATGAGTTGTTGGATCGCGTTTAAAGAATTAAAAATAAAATGTGGGTTCATTTGTGCACGAAGTGCTATTAATCGCGCTTCTGCAATTTGACGAACGGTATCTGAATTCAACTGCTCTAACTTCTTTATCGAATTTATTCTCCTGGTGTATATAAAATACCCGATGCTGATTAAAAGTAAACCAAGCATTGACCTAAACCAATTTCTTTTCCAATAGGGAGCGGATATCGTTAGGTGCAATTGGCGGCCTTGTTTATTCCATATCCCGTCATTATTTGAGGCGATTACATGCAAGGTATATTTTCCAGGAGGTACATTGTTGATACTTCCGAAGCGGTAGGTACCTGTATGCACCCAGTTTTCATGAAAACCCACCAATTGATAGGCATATTGATTTTTCTCCGGATGATTGAAATTAAAGGAAGTCATTTCAAAAGAAAATGAATTCTGAGTATGATTCAAGTTCAACTCAGTCAGGCCATTTTTATTTACTATGTCATACGCTTGATTTCCTATTTTAAAAGATTCAATTTGTACTTTAGGTATGTATTGATTGGTTAGGATATGTTCCGGATTAAAAATATTGAAACCATTTATCCCACCAAAACAAAGGGCTCCTGATTTTAATATGATTCCTGCAAACGTATTAAACGCATTGCTTTGAAGCCCATCACTCCTGGTAAATCTCGTAAACGTATCCATGGTATAATCTGGTAGCATTTTGACCTGATATAATCCTTGATGCGTACCTAGCCAAAGGGTTGAATTGCTTGCTAAGACGATGGATCGAATGTCCCCTTTTAAAATGGGATCATTGGTTTCGACAGGCATTATTTTTCCACTGGATCTAATCCAAATATATATTCCTCTATCAGATGCCATCCAGATATTTCCGAGCGAATCTTCCGTAAATTGATGCACGGTGCTTGCTTTAAAATCGGATGTATGGAAACGCGAATAAAGGATTTTAAATGAATCATCCACATTTAATATTCCGGCACGTGCAGTGGATAACCAAAGCGTTTTTCTGCTATCCTCAAAGATTGTTATATAAAAGGAATGCCGCAACTTTTCAATGATTGGATTATTGTAGCGATTTTCAAAAATTCCCTGCTTGGACTTTAGTCGACAAACCAGACTGTTGCTTGCCACCCAAACTTCGCCATTTTTACGAACTTCAACATCAAAGGCGACTCTTCCCGGCAATGAATTCGGATCGCTTTCTGAATATAAATAGCGCTTCCAAATTTTAGCTTTTGGATTGTATGCATTAAGTCCATTTTCTGTTGCAATCCAGATCGTTTCTGAAGAATCCATATCAACAGCATAGATGTAATTATCTGAAAGCGAATTTCGATCATTCAAATTATGTTTGAAACAGCTAAACGCATTTGATTTCACATCGAAATACATCAAACCATTTTTAGTTCCAATCCATAAATTTGACTTTTTATCTTCACAAAAACTGGTGATATCATTTTCACACATGGAGAATTGCTTTCCAGGCTGCAAGACATACAGGTCAAAAGGTTCGCCTGATAAATTTACTCGATCAATACCCCTACTCGAAGTACCAATCCAAATCATTCCTGCATGATCCTCAAATATTGAAGTCGTTTTATCATCAGACAAACTATTTATATTGAATGGGTCGTGCGTATAATGTTGCCAGTCTTTTAAATCAGTATTATAAAACAAAACCCCATTAAACGTAGTGGCTACCCAGGTATTTCCATTCGAATCACAAAATAGATCACTGATCCGTTTTGCCGCATTTTGCATTGCGATCGTTGGAAATTGAATGCGTACATAGTCCTTTCGGACAGTGTCAAATAAATAGATTCCCTTCGAATAATAATTGATCCAAAGTTTTCCCTTTTTATCCAGGCTTAAAAATGTACTGTGGTTTTCAATTTCAGAAGTCCTGTTTTTTGGATCCAATAGGTATTCATCAAAGGTTTTTGTCGAAATTGAAAAACGATATAATCCAGATAATGTGGTCATCCATAAAGACCCATTTTGATCGGCCACCATATCGATGATGCGATTCTTAGCATGAATTTCTGAAGCAGTCCCTAAGGTATCATGAACGTAATTTATAAAATCATGCGTTTGCTCATTGTATTTCAATAAACCTTTTCTGGTACCTACCCAAATCGTGTGGTGCTCATCTTCAACAATTACAAACACATCGTTGTGAGGCAAACTGTTGACATTTCCTTTTTCATGCCGAAACATTTTACAATCCATTGAAATCGGATCAAATAAAATCAAACCAACAGACCCATACCACATTCTACCTTTGCTATCTTTAAAGACACAAGCGATTCGCGAATTGCTATCTTCGGGTGCATCTTTTTGACAAGCTTTTATAAAACGGGAACTGTACCCATTGAATTTTGATAAACCATAATCCCCACCAATCCAAATAAAACCCTCATCATCTTGTGTTGCACAATTTATTGAATTATCGGTGAGTCCATTTTCAATATTTAAGTGTTGGAAACTGAGTCGATGTGGTTGACCCGCCAAATTAAAGGAGCTCAGCAAACCCATTGTTAGTAATACCCATAAGGTTACAAAGGGGTTTACTTTAGCATGAGTTGACATTCCTTGTAAAATTACTAAAATAATGAGTCAATAAAAATCCATTTACAGTTAAAGAATTGACCCAGTGCGATTTTCAATTGACCGGCGGACACTTAAATTCAGAAATCGTATTAAAATGAATGCCCGACTTATTAAATGAATGGCTTCGATTAAAATTTAGCCCAATTATTTTTTCAAATGTTATGAGGAATTAATCCAAAAGAAAGGGTTAATGCATCGTATATTAACGTTTCTCTGCCGGATCATTTTCAGGCAAGCTGTATTCTTTTGCTTTCTTTCCAAATACTGAAACGTGAATATAACGCTTTGGATTGAGGCGTAAATCCTGCATCAACAGACTTAAGTTATGCGAGGTATTGTTTAGATTTTGGTATAAGGCAGGATCTTTAATTAATTTAGTAAGACTGCCATTGCCTGATTGTACTTCGGTTAATATAGAATTTAATGTAGCGATGCTCGCTTTACTATCTCGAAGCGTTTTATTGAGCTCTTGCATGGTTTCCTCCGTTGATTTTACCAATTTACCCGGATCCGATTGATTGATATTGGCAGAAATTTTTTCAATATTTTGCAAGGTCTTTGAAACTGAATTTGCATTGCTTGCTAAACTCGTAGTCAATACATCCAGATTTGAAAGTGTTTTATCCAAATGCACCGTTGAGGCATTTAGCAATTGATTTAAACTTTTAGTAGCCTTAGCAAGATTATCTAATATGAAATGAATATTTTTTACAGTTGCAGCGACCTGAACATTTTGATTTAAACTACTCGTATCCAAAATATGATTTAATTCTTCACCAAATGTTTGGGTATAATCTTTTAATTCATCTTTACTAAACATGCTGGAGAGTGTGCCCGCGATTTCTGCATTTGTAATCATGGATTTATTAGCTAAACAATCATTGGTGCAATACTCTTCAAATTGAAGTACAATTGCTTTCCCTCCCATTAATCCCTGACTTACTAAAATAGCTTTAACAGATTTAGGAATGTTGATTTCATTTTTAACTTCAATGGTAACCAGGATCATTTTAGGATTGTCCGGATCCAATTGCAGTTTAGTAACTGTACCCACTTTATATCCTCTGGTTAATACCGGAGAGGAGGGATCCATTTGTCCAACATCCGGATATTTTATGTAATAGGTTTTGGAGCGATCCAGCAAATTGCTGCCTTTTAAATATTTATAACCAAAAATCAACAAGGCAAGGGTAACAATACCTAATAATCCGACTTTAACTTCGTTGCGCAAGGCTCTGAATTTATTTTTTTAAAAAGAGGTGCTAATTTACGTATTTTATATCAGGGGACAACGGGGCAATATCAGACTATTTAGTTTGTTTCTGATCTTCTTTAAACTTAATGATAAAAGCATCTTTAAAACCTTGCTGTTTCATTCGTTCCTTTTCCTCGTTTGCATCTTCCTGGCTTATAAAACTACCATAAACCAATTTGTATGCACCCTCCTCCTGAAGAATTTCGTAATTAGGATCCGAATACCAAACAGATCCCTGGGCCGGTTTGTTCTTGGCAGCAGCAAGCTGAATTTTATAAATAACCAAGGATTCCTCTGAAACAGACTTTACCGCTGCTTTGGATTGAATGTCCTGCATGGCAATGCTTGGATATACCGGGTTTACAGAGAAATACCGCACAATGCCTCGGGCAATCATTTCGGCGAGTTCCTGTTGACCTTTCGCAGAGCACAGATAGGATACTTCCTCCGGATGGGTCATGTAGCCACACTCGATCAAAACTGCAGGCATACTTACTTGATGCAACACATGAAATCCTGCCTGTTTGACTCCTTTGCTATGCCCAGGATGCTCTAAATCGAACTCGGATTCAATGGATTTTGCCAAAGCAATGCTTTTTTGCAAATGTTGATCCTGGATATGATTTAGTACGATAAAGGACTCCGGCGATTCGAAATCAATGCCTTTATAGTGAAAATCACTGCCATGTTCCAAAGCAATTGCATTGTTCTCCCTTCGAGCTACTTCCAGGTTTTCCTTGGCCTTATGCAATCCCATCACATAGGTTTCTGTTCCCCTGACCTTCGACTGATTTGATGGCACTGCATTGCAATGAACAGAAATAAACAGTTCAGCATCAAGGTCATTCGCGATCCGGGCGCGTTCATGCAAGGCAACAAAGACATCCGATTCCCGGGTAAAATAAATAGCAGCTCGGGGAAGTTTTTCAGCCAATATACCCTGCACTTTCTTACAAACGGCCAAGGTAATTTGCTTTTCAGTACAATCCTTCCCTTTTGCCCCGTCGTCCTGACCACCGTGTCCGGGGTCTAAAACGATGGTCGGTCCACCGTACGTAGACAAATTTTGAGCCCTGGATATAACCGGACCAAAATAAAGCGTTAAGCTTATTAAATTATAGACAATAAATTGCATTGCAAGGCATGCCCTGTTATCGTAGTTTTGCATTTTGAGTTTTCTTAGTACAAATATACATATTAAATAATTTAATATATATAAATTTATATCTTTTTTTGAATAAAGTATTTATAATTTTTATAATATATAGTTTACACTATAATTTACCAGCCCAGATTCTGGACAGTTTGCCCAATCCGGACCGGCCGGCCCTTGGTATTACAGGATCTGATTCCTTGATTATTCGAAATGGCGCTTTATATCTGGTTTCGCCTGACAGCATCGATGTTCCAGTGGATTATGGGGCAGACGACCGGGTGCGGTTTGACTACAAAGAGCGGGTCATTCATTTATACAAAAATGCATTCATCCATTATAAAACCATGGACATTCGGGCAGATTACATTCGCATTGAATTGAATACAAATCTTGCAATCGCCTTACCCCAAACAGATTCCAGCGGAAATTTAACTGGAGTTCCTCAATTTAAAGAAACAGACCAATCCTTTAAAGCTAAAAAAATTACCTACAATTTTAAATCAAAAAAAGGCTTGATTGAGGAAGTGGTAACCCATGAAGAAGATTTATACATTCATGGCAGTCAAACTAAATTTATCTCTAAACAAAGTAGCGGCAGCCAGGGGGATGATATCATTTACAATAAACATGCATTAATTACTACCTGCGATGCAGAAAAACCTCATTTTGGCATTGCAAGTACCCGTCAAAAAATTATTCCAAATAAATTGGTGGTGGTCGGTCCTTCCAATATTGAAATTGAAGGAATTCCAACGCCCATCTGGTTACCTTTTGGTTTTTTTCCAATTTCCAGAGATGCACAATCCGGAATTTTATTTCCCAAAGAATATCAATACGATGAACGCGGTTTTGGGTTAGCCGGTATCGGGTATTATTTGCCTTTGAATGATCATGTTGATTTGAAATTTATAACGGATATCTTTTTTAAAGGTTCATTTAAAATAAATGTCAGTGGGAATTACAAATGGCGTTACCGTTACAATGGCAATTTTTCGCTTCAGTTTGAAAATCGGATTCAAGAAATTTCCGGCGACTATAAAAAGAATATAAACCGTCCAATAAGTCTTCGTTGGAGTCACAATCAGGAAGCCGGTGCACATCCATATCAAACGTTTGGCGGCAGCATGAACATCGAAACCAAAGGTTTTAGTAAAACAGTCTATTCAGATACCAGACAGTCCTTACAAAATGTCTTGCGTTCAAATTTTAATTACGGCTATACATTTCCAAACAGTCCGTTTAGTTTATCTGCTGCAATGAGCCACTCTCAGAATTTAATTACCCACGAATTAAATCTGACACTTCCTGAATTAAATGTGCAAATGCGTACCATCAATCCTTTTAAAAATAAAAATCGCATATCTCAAACTGAAAAATGGTATGACCGGATTAACTTAAGTTATGGAGCTCAATTTCAAAACACATTAAATACAACAGATACCAGTTTATTTAAAAAGGGCTTTGAGAAAGATTTAATTTATGGATTAAAACACCGTGCTGATATCAATGCAACATTCAAAGTATTAAAATATTTTAATCTTACACCGAGCATCAATTACAATGAAGAATTTTTCTTTCATAAACAAGAATTGTTTTTGAAAGACACGATATTAAAAGATACCATGGGAGTTGATTCCTTGTTCGGACTAAAACAAACGACCTATAAATCGGGATTTTATCCATTTCGGACGTTCAGCACGGGTGCAAGTTTGGGAACACAGTTATTTGGGCAAATCCAATCTTCTAAATCCTGGTTTAGAGGCTTACGACACCAGGTGACTCCAACCATTTCAATGAGTTATGCACCTGACTATCATAAAAACCCATTCAATTATTTTAAGCAAGTTGACTCTGATTTACGTGATTCATTTAACCGAAGGTATGAATACTTGGTTTTTGCTAAAAGTCCATTTGGAACGTCGTCTGTGCCTTCAGAAAATTTTAATTTAAATTTCAACATTGGCAATCGGGTTGAATTAAAATACTATTCCAAAAAAGATTCCACCGCCAAAAAAATTGCATTGCTAGAAGGTTTTAACTTTTCAGCCAATTACAATGTGTTTGCAGACTCCTTTAAACTTAGCTTGATATCTGGTAGCGGAAGCAGTCGCATTTTTAAAGGATACACCACCTTATATTATGGAATTACGATGGATCCTTATGGACGGACCTTACTAAATGGAAAGGAAATACGGAGTCAATCATATGCCCTAAATTTAAATAAAAAACTTGTGTATCTAACCAGTTCATTTATTAATATAAATACAAATATCAATATTGGACAATTAATTGGACTGTTTAATAAAGAAATTTTAAATAAAAAAGACAATGGACAAACAGCCTTGCCTGAATTATTTTACAATTTTAACATACAGCATATTATTAATTTCAGACATCTCCGCTTAGCTTCCGGAAAAGATACTTTCGAACGAACGCTGCATAACCTTACTTTGTCTGGGAGCATTGCACTTACCAATAAATGGAGAATCAACATCAACAACATCAGTTATAATTTTGATAAAAATGGAATTCAATATCCAAGCTTTGGGCTTGAACGGGATTTACATTGCTGGTTAATGAAATTTGATTGGTCTCCCCAATTTGGTTATTATTCCTTTACGCTAGGCGTCAAACCAGGCTCGCTAGAGTTTATAAGATTGCCAAGCAATCAATCGTTTTCAGGAGCCCGAAGGTAGTTTCAATGAATTTGTATTTCTATTATGTTTTCCGTTTGGTTGAAAACAATCTTTGTGTTTTTTCCGTAAATTCAAGTATCAATTGATTTAAATCATAGGATATATTACAAAAATACACCAATCCTAAAAAAACGATCGTTGTGAGTACACTTTGAATTGCAAGTGACCACAAAGGGAATAAATCAAGATGGATTTGTGACATCAATACATAACAAATGCCAATCAGCAATACCAGCTTTAACCAGGATCGAGAAAATGGCTGCATGCCTGTTTTCAAATAGACTACCAGCGTTTTTAAAATGTTATAAATCGCAACCGACAAAAAGGTTGCCAATGCAGCTCCCTCAATCCCTAACTGTGGAATCAGCCAGAAATTAAATGCGATATTAAGCACAGCCATTAAAACCAATAAATACAATTCCAACACATAGTATTTTGAATAGGCTAAAATGTAATGATTGATTCCTGTTGCAGCATCTACAATACGAGCCAGCAATAGCCAGGCTAACAATCGCTCGATTTTTATCAGCTCATCCGGATTAGGCATCAATTGACTCAAATAAATGAATCCCGTGTAGATGCATAATGCGATCCATACCGTTGGAATGAGCATATTTACGGATGATTTTGAATATACTGCCTTAAGATCCTGCTGATTCTTTTCCTTGGAATGCGCAGCAACCATTGCATTCAATCCATCGGTCAGGGCAGCGGCAGGTATAAAAGCTACATTGCTGATAAAAACAGCCAGAGTAAACAATCCATTTGCCTTAGCACCAATAAACGAAGTCACTAAAATCGAATCGATCCTCAAGGCCAAAATTGCACTGGCTCCACCTAATATGGAAAACAAAGCAAAACGAATCATCGCATCACGTTGTTGGATACGAAACACAAATTGCTTTAAAGGAAATTTAAACTGAATCGTGCTCGATAGTTTATAATATAAAAGTCCAATAGCAAATAGATAATAAAGACAAATCAACCAGGTAAATTGAATGCCACTGATATAATCCTTAAAACTCAGGATAAATAAAAATGGTAAAAATAATTTCATTAAAAAAACGAGAAGCGCGGGTAAAGCCAGTCGCTTAAAATTGATAAATAGAATTGAAAACAAATCAAATACAACGTACAAAATCCCTATAGGCAAAATAAATATTACAAAGGGCACTATATAAGCATCATTTGAACTTAAAAGGTTTTGAATCCATGGAAACAACATTAAAAACAAACATGCAAATACAAGGATCCCCAGGGAATATGCAGAAAAAATAAAACTAAAAAATCGGGATGAATTTTCTTCTGTACTATTAAAATGTGGATAATACCGCAATAAAACCGTTCCAAATCCCAAACTAATAAATGGAACCAACAAGGAAGCCGTATTGGTTAAAAATCCATAAAGACCGTACAATCTAAGATCGTTTGGATAAATAAAAATCGTACTGAGTCCACCTAAAACGGCACCTGCAATCTGGATAATAGAACTGAGAAGGCTTTGTTTGCGGATAAATTCCATGGACTCTTTGAAAATAGTATGAATGAATTAATTTACAAAACCCAGATCCGTTTAGAATGTTTTACATTTACAGCGAAAGTAAGCAATCATTTGGAAATGCAGTCCGCCCACAACATCCCATTTCACAGAGCCTATCAATCGACGCGTGCTGCGAACTATCTGAATGAGGTATTGAAGTTAAATAATTCTGCCAGCGATGGTGACTTCCACCAAAAATGCAAAGGCTGGTTTAAACAAAATCAACAAATTTCAAATGTATTTCTGTGCGGCTCTTGTACCGATGCATTGGAATTTTCAGGATTGCTTGCTGGATTGAAATCCGGAGATGAAATTATTCTACCTAGCTACACTTTTGCTTCTACTGCAAATGCTTTTTTACTACGCGGATGCACGATCCGTTTTGCAGATACCTCGTCATTAAGACCAAATGTTGAATTAGAGCAAATTCTACCACACGTAACTGCACAAACGAAAGCAATTGTATTAATACATTATGCTGGCATAGCCATCGATATGGATCCGATTCTTGCTTTTGCGAATGCACATAACATTTTAGTCATTGAAGATGCTGCGCAATGCATCGGTGCGCGTTATAAAGATAAATTTTTAGGAAGTATAGCTCCTCTGGGATGCTTGTCTTTCCACCCATCTAAAATAATTCATTGTGGCGAAGGAGGTGCACTGCTCGTCAATCAAGCATCTTACTTAAATCAAGCAGAGCTTATATTTGAAAAAGGAACCAACCGAAAAGCATTTCAACATCATGAAACCAGTTTTTATGAATGGCAAACCATCGGTTCTTCGTACGGCATGTCAGAATTTCAAGCAGCTGTGTTATTTTCTCAATTAGAAGAACTCCCAATGGTTATTAACCATCAAATGCAACTTTGGAATCTGTATCAACAAAATCTAAATGAATTACATGTAAAAGGCATGTTGCGTTTACCCAATGTACCCGATTATGCACATATAAATGGAAGTGAATTTTACATTGTATTAAATAATGAATCGCAACGGAGTCAATTGCAACAAATGCTTGCATCTCAAAACATTCAAACCACAACCCACTATAGAGCGTTGCACAGAAGCAGTTTTTATAAAAATAAATTAAATCAAAATTTGATCAACACCGATTCATTTGAATCTTGCTTATTAAGATTGCCTTTGCATTTTTATCTAACAGAATCTGATGTACTGATTGTCTGTGATCGAATTGATCAATTTTTTAAAAAATAAATGGTTTAAGATATCAATTCCAAATACGCTGGACGATCTGCTCCCGTTGCATTTTATAATTTTTATTGAACTTGGCTAAAAAAGGCACTTTTAAATAGGCCGCAAAATCCATAAACAGTCCAAATACATACAATGAAAGCAACAAAAATCCAAATAACAGGAAGGTTTCAATCCAATTAAAATAGGTATGAATCCAAAACACAATTGGTATTGAAAATATAAAATGAAAAACCATGGTGATTGCCAGACGAACCGGTGGATAAAACTCTAAACTCTTAATTTTGCGTTTAGCAAATGACTTAGCAAGTACTAAAGGAATCCCAAAAGCCACTATTCCCGGTAATCCAATTAGAAAACAGATAAAACATGCCATAAATTGCTTCATTCGTTCTGCCCTATTAAAATAAACAGCTGCATCAAACGATTTAAAATTGAAATTTTTTGGTACATAAGCATGAATTGCGTCATTAATTTCTGTCAAAGCATGCGTTGGTTTGTTATTGAGTGCTGCTATAAATTTTAACAATTGTTGATGCGGAGCCTTATGATAAAAAACACCTGATCCATTGTAAGGATTTAATTGTTTTTCTATCATTTCAAATGTAAGGTTATAAACCCCCTCCTGATGATGATGCGAAATGGATGGCACCACTACTTGCATTTTTTCTTGAAATAAATTGGTTAATAAACCCAATTTGTCATCTGCCTGTTCATTCAAACGATACCAATCCACAACATTAATCGGTTCACCAAATTCCAAATACACATCTTTCCGGCTCTTGGTTGGATCAATATAATAGATACCGGTTGGCACTACATAAAGTTCATCTACGTTCTTCTCTTCAATTGTTCCAATCGCCAATCGCGCTGCTCCTTTTTGTAAGGGTCGCAAATATTTTACCAATTGCGAACTCGCTTCGGGAAACATCAGTACGACCTCCTGTTGTGCCAACACTTCAAAACTTTGATCAAATGTGCTTTTGTTGTTGCGCAATTTTCCAAATCCATCTTTAAATCGATAGATAGGAATTTGGTTGGTTGATCGCAATATAGGCAAGAGCCATTTCTTTTCAAACATGTCACCCCGAACCAAAAAATGCAAATCACGGTGCTGGTTAGAGGCTATGATACAAGCTTCTAAAAAAGTACTCGGATGGTTTACAAGAAAAATTACAGGTCCCTTATTTGGTATGCGTTCCCTGCCAATAATGAACATCCGTCGGAAGTACAATCTGAATGCAAGATGCGCCCAGACCTTTAGTAATTTATAAAACATACTGAATGTTCATTAATTGGAATCTGTAAAAATAAACAATTGTTTACTTTTGACGGCAGAACATGAAGAATACTTTACTGGTAATAGATGGCCCAACAGCAGCTGGCAAAACGGATTTAGCATACCAATGGGCAATCGAACTGAATTGTCCGATCCTCTCTGCAGACAGCCGGCAACTATTTTGTGATGTCACGATTGGCACTTGCAAACCATCTAATGAAATGCTGCAATCGGTTAAACACTACTTCATTAATCATATCCCAATTGATGGCACTTACAGTGTAGGTCACTATGAACAGGAAGTTCATGTGCTCTTGAATGAATTATTTAAACAACATCCGGTCTTGATTCTGTGTGGTGGAACCGGACTTTATATAAAAGCAATCCTAAAAGGGATAGATCAAATTCCTTTATCTTCAACAGAAGTTAAATTACAAAGCCAAACACTCTTTGATGAAAAGGGCATAGAAGCTTGTCGCAACATGTTGGCAGAAGTGGATCCTGAATATTACGCGACAGTCGATTTAAACAATTCAAGACGAATTTTAAGAGCATTGGAAGTCTATTTTGAAAGTGGCAAACCCTTCTCAAGTTTCTTGAATAAACCAAACATTCCCAAACCCTTTGATATTAAAGAAATTTGTCTGATTCCTGAACGAAGCCTATTATATCAACGAATTGAAAATCGAGTTGATCAAATGATCGATGCTGGATTGTTTGATGAAGCAAAATCTCTTGAACAATATCGTTCGTGCCAAGCATTAAATACAGTAGGCTATCGTGAAACGTATGAGTATCTCGATGGACGCATTACTAAAGATCGTTGCATCGAACTCATCAAACAAAATTCCCGCAATTATGCAAAGCGGCAAATTACCTGGTTTAGGAAGGAACTTAGCGGAATTCAAATTAATTCCACAGATCCCATCACATTAAAGAATATTAAAACACAACTAAGTGAACTATTCTCTCGGTAGTATTTTCAAATTATTATTAACACTCCGTATTCCTGTTCGCATCCGCAACATAATGAGCATTTCATAGCGATTTATTTTTGTTTCATCGTATTTAAAACTCCATAAATTCATTTCATTGGACAGCCTCTTTTTTGATTTTAAATCATACAAATAAAATTCATTTTCCAATTGCGTTGCTGTCAAGGTGCTATCCATATCAACAATAAACTCATCGCTGATGATTTCTGGATTAGTCAGATCCGATTTTTTTTGTATTTGAGTCCATTTTTCAGATTTAATCAATGCTGCCATGGTTTTTGTCAATTCATCCAATGGATTCGGAAGATTTGAATTGCTTTTAATAAATTTATTCTTTGCTCCATTTTCATCAAAGTAAGTAAGTTCTGTAAGGGGTAGATCCGGAATGTTTATTAAATATTCTGCCTGATAGCTGGCCCAGTTTAATGCATCACTCATTCTTTTGAAACTTCTGATCTTATCTTGGCTCAACTGACTAAAATACACACCGGTTTTTTCCAAATGCTCCTTCCCCTCCAGTATCACTAATCCATTGCGATACATACTCAATTTGTAAACATGGCAATGTCCAAAACATGGATATTTTTGAAGGGTAAGCCAATGTTTCAATTCAACATGCTTAGGTTTTACCGCATCTTTAGCGCTTTTACAGGCATTCAAGCCAAATAAAGCAATTAAACAAAATACACCATAACGAATTCCATTCCAATTCATCGTACTAATATTAATTTGTAACATAGAGTCTCTTCCTTATTTGACACTAACAAAAATATACACCAGGGTTTACACCTAAAATTTCCGCAGACAAGCTAATGCTTAATGCCGCTTGCACCTTTTGCTTCCAACGAAGTCGGCCATTCATATCATACAAATCAAGATTGCAATCAATAAGTTTGCGATTTTTAGTCAGCAATTGCCAATCTAGTTGATTCTGCCGTAAATAAATCTGCTCTAATCCTGTTTGTGAACTAACAGAACAATTCATATTGCCAAGTTCCGGGCGAAATGACTGGATTTGTTCGTGCATTCTGTTTACTTGTCCTTTTGTAAACAAATGCATGCATGCATCATCGACTAAACTCATAAAGTTCATGAATTGGCTCGTTTGTCCGCAACGTGTTTGTGGAAACCTTGGACATCCATAATATTCAAGATCCTGTGCCGGTGTATCCGATACACCATCGTTTCCGGTACAATCTGATTGATCCCCTGACAAATGCAACAAACCAAAATAATGGCCCATTTCATGAACCAAGGTTTTCCCTTGATGAAAAGGTTTGTTTTGATGAGCACTGCCAATTGCCCCAATGCTTCGATAATCGATGATAATTCCATCCTCATCAGCAGTTGCATCCCAGGGATAGATGGCTTCACCCAATACAGGACATTGGTTTCTGTTGATCACAAAAATATTGATATACGTTTTTGGATCCCAAACGTCAACACCACCCAAATTTTTATGCATCAAATTGCGTTTTCCAAACTCTGATTTACAGGCAATAGATAAATCATTTATTGCTATCCATTCGATTCCAATCGTGTTTTCTCCAGTTGGAGTGGTGTCTGCAAGGCAAAATTGGATGTTTGGATTTGCTTTTAAAGATCTGAATGGTTCGGGAATGTTAAAATCCTCCAAATTCACGGCTTCATGAAAATACCGATTCAATACTTCCATTTGTGAATAGATCTGAAGGCTGCTTAACTTTTCTTCAGGAGACGAATAAAACACATGGAAAACCAATTTGCATTGCAAGGCTTCCCTAAATTGAAAATTATAAAATTGATCTGAATTGTTTACAGGTTTATAAATGGAACTGTAAGCAGCACAACGTTGGCAATCCGCTGCTTGACCATTAACGAGTAATAAAAATATCCAGACCCAGCTTTTCATCTCTGCGTGTTATTCAGTATAAACGATCAGAACGACCTGATCGGTATTTGTAGTCCATTTTGAACTTACTGGAATCTCTGAACTTTCATTGAATTGATTTTGGGATACGCCATAAACCTGCATTAACTTTTTTAAAGTATGAATTCTTTTTTCCGCTGAAACGAAATCAGTTGGGCTTTGAGTTCCCTTTACAAATGAAACGCGTAATTTCCTGTTTTGCTTAACAGTCGAACTAAAAAGAGCCATGAGATTAGCGCCTGATTCCTTTATGGCATAACTGCCAGAATCAAATAAGTCAGCCCATGGAATCTGCATAAATCCCTGTTCTTTAGAGGCCGTGGTTTCAAATTCAAGCTTTGTATGGTTTTTGGCCAATGCTTTTAGTTGTGCTATAACGGGTTCACTCAATCGCTTTTTACTTCCATCCGTGGTCGATTTCTGACTGGGCTGTTTTTCCACTTCATTAAAATGAATTTCCTTTTTTTCTTGCCTTGCTTCAACCCGGGGAGCTGCCTCAGTTTGACTGCTGGTGGTGGTTTGTTGAGCAACATGCTGTTGCAATTGCTTGTTCGACTCCTGCAGCGTCTTGATTTTTACATTCAAACTATCCAGACTGGATTGTTTGTTTTTTAATCTCGAATTGGCTATATTTAATTCTTCTGAATGCATTTTCTTCAAGCGAAGCAATTCAGCTTGTTGCATTTGAATGCTGTCCTTCATCCGATCTAATGGCTTTAATTCTAGTTTCAATTGCTTGAGTTGATTTTGCAATTGCTCTTTTTCTTGCGCAAGGATTTCCATTTTATCAATCAAGTCTTGATTCATTCTTTTTAATGTTATTAAATCCATCTCCTGGATTTTCCTAATTGAATCAGATTGCTCCAAATTAATGGATTTGTTTGATGCTGCATGAATTTGTGCTTCTGCTTTATTTAATTTGCTTTCCAATGCTGCACGATCGGTCTTTTGTTTTTGAATTTGTTGATTTTTATCTTCTATGATTTCATTTAAGACTTTAATCGTGTTAAGTTGTTGATTAAGTTCTTCTTGAACGGATTTCAACGTTGCTTCATTGACTGAAGCCGATTCCTTAACTTTTAAATTCTTTAATTCTTGTCGGGTTTGTTCGTTTTCAGTTTTAAGCGCCGCCAGTGCTTCCTGCGATTTTTGAATTTCCTTATCTTTCAATTGAACGGATTCAAGCATTTGTGCATTGAGGCGATTCAGTTCATCCAAACCCGCTTTCAATTGATTGATTTCAGTCCTTAATTCAGATTCCTGTAATTTTTGATCAAAACCTTTGGATGAATTCAATGCTTCCGATTCTTGTTTTACTTCATTCAATTCGTATTGCAATTGTTTAATCCGGATTTCCCCATACTGAATCTGTGAAGTCATTGAATCCATCATACTATTGGATGCTGCCAATTTCTTATCTTGTATAACTTGGTTTGCTTTTTCTTTTGCAACTGCATTTTTTAATGCAACAATTTCTTTGTTTAAACTGTCTAATTTTTTAGCGGTTGACTTCTTAGGTTCTTTTGATTTTAGCAGTTTTTCGTACTTTTCATTCAATTGTTCATAATTCGTTCTTGCTTGAACTAACTGGTCATTGAGACGCTTCATCTCAAGCATTTGGCTTTCCTGAATGGTGGATTCTTGTTGTTCGTTAGCTAATTGATTGGTTTTGCTTACTGAATCTGATTTCTCAGAACCTTGGTTGTACTTTAAATAAAATTCAATCAATACATTTTCTGTTTTTTGCAATTGAAGCTTGGTCGTTTCAAGATCCTGAGCAATTACTTCAAAGCTATCCTTGGTTATTTGATTTTCCTTGAGTTGTATTGCTAACTGATCCCGGTCAGATCGTACTGAATGATAGCGAGAACTTGATACACAAGCCCAAAAATTCAATCCTGCACATAAAAGGAATAGTCTGGAATACATAAGCTATTAGCGGATGTTCCCACAAATTTACCAGCTTTAGGCTAATTTTTTTGACATTCATAATCATCAGTATGAACTATTCCCTTCATTTTCAGTTAATTTGTATTGAAAATACAGAATGCTTGGAAGTTGTTTTAACTAAATCCCCGTATACATTTAAGATGTTTGATGCCATATCAAGCATTTCTGCTATTTGGGATCAAATTCCTGCAACCAGTCGACTTCTAAGTTCGGAGTACCTGGATATCCTCGAGAAGTTTCCCCCGGATTCCATGAAATTCCGCTATGTTTTGGTTTATAAAAGCTCCAAATTGGTGGCCTGCCTCTATTTTCAAATTGTACCATTTAAAGCAGCAGACCGCTTAAAAATGGAAAATGCACCTAAAAAAAGTTTGGGCTCTTGTTTTTATACGCAAATCAAAAAACTCGTTGCCAAACAAGTCGATTTTGTAACACTGATCAATGGCAATTTATTATCAACCGGCCCGTATGGTTTTAAATTACACCCTGATTTAGCTAATTCTGAATTTCAACAAATCTTTGATTCACTTTTACAGGTACTTTTTAAACAACACGAACACATTGATTATGCCAATCTCTGCTTGTTAAAAGAATTGCCACCCCAACAAGCTTTTAACACCAATGCAGAAGATTGTTTTTCAAATTTACATCCATTCCTGATCCAACCTTCCATGATGCTTCATTTAAATGCTGAATGGAAATCACTTAACGATTACATTGCAGCATTGCAATCCAAATACAGACTGCGTATTAAGAAAGCGCTTCAGGCCGGAGCGTCGCTCACTCATAAAGAATTTGATCTCGAACAACTTGCTGTTTATCATTCAGCCATATACCAACTCTATTTAAACACAGCTGATGGCGCAGATTTTAATTTGGTAAAATTGAATCCAAATTATTTTCTTGAGTTGAAACGCCAATTGGGAACTCGTTATCGCATCTTTGGTTTTTTCCATGACAACGAACTCATTGCATTTTATTCCTTGATTGATGATGGCCAACAACTTCTTGGTCATTTTCTCGGAACGATGAAAGAGAATAACCTGCGTTATCAGGTTTACTTTAATATCTTAATTAAATTTATTGAAATTGCCATTCAAGGGAAATTTAAAGAAATCAATCTTGCGCGAACTGCCATTGAAATTAAAAGTTCGGTCGGTGCGGTACCCGTGGATCTTGTATGCTATTTGACACATCGCAATCGAATTGTAAATCATTTAGTTCCTAACCTCATCCAATATTTAAAACCAGATGAACAATTTACAATTCGAAAGCCATTCAAAAAAGAACCTGATACCTCATCAGCGTAATTTATTATTCCACGCTGCTTTATCTCCTCTTCCTCCGTGTTCCTTCTCTGTGATCTTGGTGTGAAATATCTTGGTTGATAGTTGTTGGTTGTCAGTTGATAGTAAGAACAATGCATTTTTTTTGCGCCTCTGCGCCTCTGCGTGAAAATCCATTAACACAAAGTCCACAAAGAAAATACACACGAAGAAATACAAAGTTAATCTCCTCTTCCTCCGTGTTCCTCCTCTGTGATCTTGGTGTGAAATATCTTGGTTGATAGTTGTTGGTTGTCAGTTGATAGTAAGAACAATGCATTTTTTTTGCGCCTCTGCGCCTCTGCGTGAAAATCCATTAACACAAAGTCCACAAAGAAAATACACACGAAGAAATACAAAGTTAATCTCCTCTTCCTCCGTGTTCCTCCTCTGTGATCTTAGTGTGAAACTCTTCTATCGCAAAGTCCACAAACAATTTGCTGAGTTAATCTCCTGTTAAATGAAGGATTCCTACCCTTTTAGTTTTTTTAGACCGGTACTTTTGTAAACGATTCTCTAAGTCCATGAATAAAACCAATTGTTTACTTTCCGCTTTGCTGTGCTTGTTTCTGAATATGCTTTCCGCACAAGAAACAGTCACCGGACTTTTACAATTTAAAAATCAACGATTTCAATTTGAAAATGGAGATTCCATGGTTTTGGATCCCGATAAACAGCTAATTGTATTGCTCTTTCATGCCGAACAAGATACGATTGGCTTGGATCCCGGCTTATCAACCGAAGGACGCTGGCGTGCAATAAATTTGTTGCGCATCATGAAAACCATTGAGTTTGGCGCATTTTTCACAACCCCATTTCGCAATAACATCCTCACCTTGCAGCCTCTGGTGGATTACAAGAAAACCCAACCAAGATATTACGATCAATCTGATATTCAGGTACTTATAAAAGAAATAGCGAATTTATCACCCTATCCAATCATGGTGATGGTTCATCCGGAAACAGTTGGCCTTATATTTGAGCGTATTACGCAATCTAAGTTAACTATGGACATAAGTACAAATCGATCTGATAAAATGATCCTGATTCAGCGAGATCGGAAACAGGGTATTTTGTGGAAAACTTGTACCTACAAGGTCCGTTAATAAAAATTTTATGGAATTAGAAACCCGATTTAAACCGGGGAGCATTGAATCAAAATGGTATGATTGGTGGCTTCAACGGAATTATTTTTCATCCAAACCAGATGACCGGGTCCCGTTTTCAATAGTGATCCCACCTCCCAATGTTACGGGAGTGCTCCACATGGGTCACATGCTCAACAATACGATTCAAGATGTCTTGATACGGCGAGCCCGTCAAAATGGAATGAATGCTTGTTGGGTGCCTGGAACCGACCATGCTTCCATTGCAACCGAAGCGAAAGTAGTCCAAATGCTTCGCGAAAAAGGAATCAAAAAATCTGATATTACCAGAGATGAGTTCATGAAATATGCCTGGGAATGGAAAGAAAAATACGGTGGCATCATACTCGAACAATTAAAAAAACTAGGCGCATCCTGCGACTGGGATCGCACTTCATTTACCATGGATCCTGTGCGCTCAGAAGCTGTAATCAGTGCTTTTGTCGATCTATATAACAAAGGAAAACTATACCGTGGCAAACGCATGGTACACTGGGACCCGGAAGCGAAAACCGTTTTATCAAGTGAAGAAGTCTTGCATCATGACGAACAAGCAAGTTTGTTTCACATTCTCTATAAATTAGAAGGCTCAGATACGGAAGGAATTGTGATCGCAACACAACGTCCAGAAACCATCATGGCAGATACTGCTGTATGTGTGCATCCGGATGATCCACGATACACTGCCTTTCATGGCAAAAAAGTGATTTTACCTTTATTAAATAAAGCCATTCCAGTAATAACAGACACGTATATTGATCGTGAATTTGGAACCGAGCACTTAAAGTGACTCCTGCTCATGATCCCAACGATTATGAAATTGGATTGCGTCATGGATTGGAGGTCATTGATTGTTTAAATGAAGATGGAACCTTAAGCAAAGAAGCAATCATATTAGTCGGTGAGGACCGCTTTGTTGCACGTAAAAAAATAAAACCGCTGCTTGAAGAAGCCGGTGTCTTAATTAAAATTGAAAACTACACCACCAGCATCGGTCGCAGTGAACGCACAAATGCAGTAGTCGAACCGCGATTGAGTTTGCAGTGGTATGTTAAAATGAGTGAATTGGCCAAACCTGCACTGGATGCAGTCATGGACGATTCCATCCAATTTACTCCCGAACATTTTAAAAATACCTATCGACATTGGATGGATACCATCCGCGATTGGTGCATTTCACGTCAATTGTGGTGGGGCCATCGGATTCCAGCATGGTATTATGGAGAAGAGGTCTTCGTTGCAAAAACCGCGGAAAAAGCATTGGCCCAGGCTCAACAAAAGACTGGCAATTTATCGCTTCAACTTTCCGATTTACGTCAAGATGAAGATGTGTTAGATACTTGGTTTTCATCCTGGCTTTGGCCCATTTCTGTATTTGATGGACATCATAATTCGGAGGATTTTAAATACTATTATCCAACTTCTGTATTAGTGACCGGTTGGGATATTATTTTCCTTTGGGTAGCCCGGATGGTTATGGCCGGATATGAATGGAAAGGACAATTGCCCTTTCACAAAGTTTATTTTACCGGAATGGTACGCGATAAACTGCGCAGAAAAATGAGTAAGTCATTGGGAAATTCACCCGATGCTTTGCAACTGATTGAAGATTTTGGTGCCGATGGCGTGCGTTTTGGAATGTTGGCTTGTTCGCCTGCAGGAGGGGATTTATTGTTTGATGAAAAACTGTGCGAACAAGGGCGCAATTTTTCCAACAAGATGTGGAATGCACTTCGACTGATTAAAGGCTGGACTCCGGATAATTCAAAACAAGTAAATGATGGAGATCAACTTTTGATGGAATGGATGGATAGCAAGTTGAATGCCGTGCTGCTAGAACAAAAGCAGTATTTCGAACAACTTAAATTATCAGAAGCAATTAAAACCCTTTACAATTTTATCTGGGAAGATTTTTGTGGATTTTTATTAGAGGCCGCAAAGCCTGCCAATCAAGAAAACATTTCTGGGGAACTGTACACTAAAATCATTGAGGTGTATGAAAAAATCTGCATCGTTCTGCATCCGTTTATGCCATTCATTACCGAAGAAATCTGGCACGGATTGAAAATTAGAAATGAGGGAGAAGATTGTATTGTAGCATCGATGCCAGACTCCGGAACAATCCAAGGGGAACTGCTTGCAAACATGACAGAATTGAGAACCGTCCTCAGTCAAATTCGCGAATTGCGAAATAAATACGGTGTGAAAATGAATATCTCCGTTCCCTTGCACATCATGAAAAACGACCAAACCAATTTATTAGCAATCTCCGGAGCGTCTCGTTTATTGAAAAAGATGGCAGTATTAACAGAAATCCTCCAAACCGATCAGGAAATAGAAGCAGCCCAATCCTTTATGGGCATACGTCAAAAGTATTTTGTACAACTCCCCGTTGAATTAGACATTGAAGCTGAAAAAACTGAATTGCAAAAAGAGATCAGCTATCAGGAAGGATTTATAAACAGCGTCCTCAAAAAATTAGAAAATGAACGCTTTGTTGCATCTGCACCAAAAGACCTGGTAGAAAAAGAACGCAAAAAATTAGAAGACGGACAGAGTAGATTGATTGCTTTGAGAGAAAGGCTGGAATCAATTACGAATGACGAATTACGAATTACGAATTTATAAAAATAGAATATTTCTCAATAGAAATATTCTATTAATATACTTTAGATCTAATTCGTAATTCGTAATTTTAAAAAAAAAGGACTCCT
This sequence comes from Saprospiraceae bacterium, assembly GCA_016712145.1. Classification (NCBI taxonomy): domain Bacteria; kingdom Pseudomonadati; phylum Bacteroidota; class Saprospiria; order Saprospirales; family Saprospiraceae; species Saprospiraceae bacterium. Next base: position 670,421 of record JADJRO010000003.1, on the reverse strand, counting down.
TTTTTCAGAAGTCCTTTCTATGTTGTTTAGGGTGCTCTACAGTTCTTATCTGTGAGATTGGTGTTTCTTGATTAATTACCTTACAAAGATTGTACGAATGCAAACAGAAAACAATCGGTAAAAAGGCCCAATTTTCAAAATGGTTATTTAGGAGTATGCTTGGATCCTTTTGAATATTTAATCAAAAATCATATTAAGCTGCTATTAAGACATTAATTCCCAATTTGCTTTTCATTTTTAACTTGAGAAATCTATTTTAGTCCAAATGGACCAATTGTACTACTCCTTTAGGAGTATTTTATAAGTTCTTAATTTACTTAGTCTGCAATTTGACAAGTTTTTACATATTATAATTAAATATATGTAAAATTACTTAGATTACAATCCCAAAAATTTATAGCTATATTTGGAATCGTTAAACCATTTTTCAATAACCAATAAATAAAATACAATGTCAGATCTAATTGATTCCTATTCAAGTGCTGCTTCAAAAGACACAACCAAAAGTCATATCTTGTTAGATTCACCTCAAGTTGGTGCATTAAAACTTTCAAATGTTGGAAATTTAAGCTTAAGTGGTGGAACAATGATTACGAATGACGTAGCTAATAAATATATTAAACAATGGACTACTTTCAAATCAGAACTTTCATCGTTTTTGGAAAAATCAAGAATCCCAGCTAAATACAATGATCCTAAAAGTTCGATACATTCACTGCGTGAAAAGTTGCTGGAATATGAGCTCATGGAATTTGAATCTTTTACTGATCCAGGTTTTATCAAAGACTTAATAGGGAAATTACAAATAAAAATAGCAGATTTCGAATATTTAAAGGAATAAAATCATTGCAAGATATTGTAAATGATATATATGGCGGCGATTTAGAAACAGCCATGAAAGAGGATGGAGTTGTACAATATTTAATTGCCAAAAGAAAAAGCTACATAAGCTGTGTAGTTATTATGGTAACATTAAAAAAATAATATTTTATAACAATAATAAACAAAATAAAATGTCAACCTTAAATCCAAATTGTATTAATCTTACTTCTGCAGAACAAATGATCCAATCATATAAATTAGAACATGGCTCCGATGCTGACTTCTTAGCCTCAGAATATTTTGATTTAGAATCCTTAAAAAATATTTTAAATCACCCCCGTTGTAAAGGAATCCGAATATATAATGCGATTAAAACGGAAGGTGAAAAAAAACAAAATCGTTTAATTGTCATGGGTATCGATGAAAATGGCAAAACACTTGTACATTTAAAACCCAATCTTTTAGGAATTTCAGCTGCTAGCCTAGGCATAAGTGTTGGCTTCACAGAAGAAGTAATTGGAGTTGCTGAACATGGCCGTCCATGCCCGCCATATTGTAAAGTTGACTAAGAACTGAAATTATTAAGTAATTTTGAGTATAATAGACTTATCAACTTATTCTGCAATATTTCCATTTATCATTGGGTTTTATTCATATATAAAGAATAAATTGGATCAAATTACTAAACTGTTTTTTATAGTTATTCTACTAGGTACATTTTCTGAAATAATAAACATCATATTATGGGAATATAAAATGCCTAATGGTATTGTTATGAATTTTTATACGCTAATTAGTGGAATACTGTTTCTAATCTTATTTAGAAAATCTCAAACCTTACGAGTAAACTGGTATTATATTCTACTATGTTTTTATTGTATTGGATGTTCTTTTATTATTTTTATAAATAAAGATTTTTATATATTGGATAATGATTTGATGATATTTACAAATTTCATTTTAATGTCATTGGCATCAATAACGCTCATAAAAATGACAAATGGTGATATCGATAATTTATTTTCACAACCTTTATTGTGGATCTCCGCAACATTATTAATTTTTAGTACAGCCTCAAATATTGTTTACAGTTTATTCCCTGACAGTGCTTACGATATCAATCCTCAACTATATGAACAAATTTGGGATGTTCATGGAGCATTAAATATTTTTTGTAACTTTCTTTATTCTTATGTATTTATATGCACCTTCAAGAATCGATTTATCCTGTCATCATAGCCACCTTCTCCCTTGTATTCCTCGTAGGTTTTTTCATCTACCTGATTTACAAATACAATAAAAACATGATCCGTAAAAACAATGAGATGTTTAAAGCGGTGATTGATGCGGGCGAAAGGGAGAAACTGGAGTTGTCTAGAAATCTACACGACCAGGTCATTCCTTTGATTGCGATTTCTAAATTGCAGGTGGAGTCGTTTGATTATCCGGAATCGGAGGAGTCGGAAGAACACAAAAAGGAACTTACCGGGATCCTGGCACAATCCATTTCTGAAATCCGCGGAATCTGTCACAGCAATTCGCCAATTTTGTTTAAAGATTTGGGATTGAAAAAATCATTGCAAAATTTCTTTAAGCAAATGGCCTCCGTCGAACAAGCCCCTAAAATAGATTTTCAGTTTGACGATAACATCCATATTTCAGATGATAACGGATTGTCTGTTTACCGGATTTTACTCGAACTTTTCAATAACTCTTTAAAATATGCCCGTTGTAAAAACATACTGATCACGAGTCAGCTGGGACCTAAAAAAGAAATTATAATCCATTATTCGGATGATGGGATGGGGACAGATGTACTAAAACCCGGTCATGGCATGTTGAGTATTAAATCCAGGGTCACCCTGTTGGAAGGGGAAGTACAATTTAAAAGTAAAATGCAGGAAGGCTTCCAATGTATGATTAAATTGCCGTCTAAATTACTGATATGAGTGAACAGAAAATCAATATTCTGATATGTGATGATCATACCATTTTCAGGACTGGTATGAAAAACATCGTCCGCAAATTACCTGTAACAGATCATATCTATGAAGCATCCAATGGCAATGAAGCCATAGCCGTTGCTGAAACCAACAAAGTCGATTTGATCCTTCTGGACATCGAAATGCCCTATCTCAATGGGGTGGAAACGGCCAAATACTTCAAAAAAAATCATCCGGAAATTCGCATTATCATGATCTCGTTTCATAATGACAAAGAATTGTTTTTACAATTGTATAAAATCGGAGTAGAAGGTTACTTGGTAAAAAATACCTCGCTTGAAGATTTAAAACGGGGCATTGTGCATGTATTGGAAGGAAATCAATTCTTTTCAGCCGAATTAGGCGCTACCGTTATTCACGGTTTAATCAATGAAAAATTACAAGCTCCCAAAGATCCTCAAGAATTGCTTTCCGAACGGGAAGTTGAAATCCTTTTACTCATTTGTCAACAACTTACTACCGACGAAATCGCCGCACAACTTTTCATCTCTCCCCTTACAGTCAAAAGACACCGCCAAAATCTTTTGGATAAAACCAATTCTAAAAATATTGTAGGATTGATTTTATATGCCATCCGAAATGATTTGCTGGATGCAGCAACGATTAAATAGAAGAAGAGAGCTGTTAAGCTGTTAGGCTGTTAGGCTATTAAGCTGTTAAGCTATTAAGCTATTAAGCTGTTAAGCTCAATTTAGTCTATAGTCTTTAGTCTGAAGGGAAAGAAAAAACTTTGCGTCTTTGCGCTTCCGCGTGAATGCTCTTAAGCTATTAAGCTATTATGCTGATTAGATGGTTTTTATTGCAATACAATTCTTGGTAAATAAAAAAACCCGGAGTTTTTGGCCCCGGGTTTTTCATCAAAATAATTTGATTTAATATTATTTTACAACTGTAAATTGTTTTGTACTTGTTCCTTCGTTGGTTGAAACACGAATCAAATAAGAACCTGCATTTAATGCAGATGTACTGATTGTAAATACATCTTTAGTTACTTGTTTGTGTGATTCAAAATTCAGGATTTTTCCATTGATATCTGCAATTGTTAAGTTAGCATCTGTTGGGTTAGCGAAATTCAAACCAACATTCAAATTGTCATTAACAACTGGATTTGGATATAAACTCATTACATTGTCAGCCAAAGGTTTCTCGTCTGTTTTAGTAACAAACTCAAGGATTAATTCCAAGATCGGAGTATTAATACCCTGGAATCCATTAAACCATTCCCCAGCCTGATCAATTACAAAAGTTGAAAATGGTTGAGAGTTGTAGGATTTTTCATTGCTGATTGAATGGAATACAGGTACTGCGCCTGTTGGCGTTGCAGGGTGATCCACACCAATGAAATAACGAGAATTCTTTTGTAATAAAACACCATTGTCACCGGTATTGAAATCGGTAAGATCCACAGTGATTGGGTCGTAATTTTTCTCGGTAGTACCGCTAAATGCTTCTGCAGATAAAATATCTACGGAAGGTGAAGCGATTCCGCCTGATCCATCAAAATTGGTAAATCCACCATCAACATCGTCTTTAACTTTCATTAAATAGATAGAAACTGCATATCCATCCAGAGTTCCCCCTGCATTGGTTACCATACTGAATTTAGCTTGTTTAGCCAACCATTTGTCATTGTCATTCCAACAATCTGAAGTGCGGTATTGGTTACCAAAAACATACGCAGCACCACCACCTGAGCGAACCCCACTGGTTGCTCTGGGAGCTTTAGCAAACTCATTTAAGGAAATCTCAAAAGAGTCAACACGGGTATTGTCGTTTCTGTTAAAGTCTGCAACCGTTGCATCTTTACTGTAAACTGACCAACGCAGGAAATATTTACCGAAGTCTAAATTGTTTGGCACAAATAAATTAGCAACATTAAATGCGGTATCATCATCTGTAGTTTCCAAACGATCAATGATAACTGAATCTGCAAAAACGACTGTCTTGCGATCAATACCAATAACTTCTCCTTTTAAAACCACATTGGTTTGTGCTTTTGAACCTTTGTTATTTAAGTTTGCCTGAAATAAAAAGCTGTCTGTACAAATCATTGCTTTAGGCTGTCTGTAGGCAGCAGGTGTATAAAAATGACTGTTTAATGCCAAGTCATATTCTGGTACTGAAACCAATTGAACATCATCTATAATCCAGAAATAATATTCGCCATCAAAACGAAAACGAATTTGAACATTCGCTTGATTTGCTACATCTGAAGAAATGTCAATTAAAACGCTACTGTTTGTGGGCGTTTCTGCATTGCTTGCGATATCCTGATTTAGCTGGTAGCTATTCCAGTTTGCGCCACCGTCATTGGAAACATCTACAAAACAAGTAGAATTAAAATTCCGATAGTACTGATTAAACTTCACTGCAGCACCACTGAAAGCGGAGCAATTGATTACAGGGCTAATTAAAACACCTGAATGCAATGAAGGGCATTTGCCACCGCCAAAATTTCCGACAACTCCAGCATTATCTAATAAATCGGAGTTGAAAACCATGGCTCCATTTGCTCTTGAAGGCGAGTTGATTGCACCTCTTGGACCATAATATGCACCGCCTGCTGCAGATGCCGCAGCACTATAATACCAGCGTGCACTGTCCGCTTTTGCAGGGTCGTCTGAACTTAAACCCTGGGTTGTCCAACCGTTAAATCCACCAGCAAACGTGGAATTCGGGTCGTTAGGTCCTCCCCATAAGATCTGGGAGTTTATCCAGCTTACGCTAAGTCCTAATAAAAATAAAATTGTAAAAATTTTTTGCATAAATTCTGAAAATTGATGATTGTGAATAAATTTTTTTCAAAAAAGCCCACAAATATATAAAACCGTATTATATAATTGGTCGATTTTTAGCAGATAATCTCTTCCAGTTCTTTTAGTAATTCGTCTTTCCGAACTGGAATCACACCCGACCGCTCACAGACCTGACCTCCGCCAATATTACAGCAAACTGCCATAAACTCATCTGATAACGAATAAGCAGCGCAAATCGCTGCCAGGCTGATGACAGTATCTCCAGCTCCGCTGACATCCGCAACTTTCCGGGGCCTTGTTTTGTAAATCTGTCCTTTATTTTTTCCATCAATCCAAATGCCATCAGCTGCCAATGTGATCATCACTTTATCACATAACAACTTGTTTTTCAAGAATTTAGATAAATGAGGAAGGTCGTCATGGTGTTTGGAGACCCATTCCGTTGCCTGTACGGCTTCCCTCAAATTGGGTTTAAATAAATGAACCCCTTTGTAATCAAAAAAATGATTTTTTTTAGGATCGACAACCACTTTGACCCCTTGCAAGCGTGCCATTTCAATAATTCGAGCGATCCAGTCCTTATTTAAAAATCCTTTATTGTAGTCCTGTAATATCAATACTTTAACGTCCTGGTTTTTTAAAATTGAATACAAGGATTGTAAACAATGTTCCTGGATGTCTTTTCCAATTTCTGCCTCAGTCTCCTGATCTACCCGTACAATCTGGTGTTGGTCTGCTACGATTCGGGTTTTAACGGTGGTTGGCCTTTTTGGATCTTTTACTAAATACAATTGGTCACAGGCAATTGCTTTCAATAAACCCTCCAGAATTAAGCCATCCGCATCTTCCCCACAAAGACCCATCAAACTGGTTTTACAACCCATAGATTTTAAATTGGCTACGACATTGGACGCACCTCCCAATTTGTTTTCCGTTTCCTTCCACAAGACCACTGGAACCGGTGCCTCTGGTGAAATTCGGGTGGCTTGACCCCTCATGTAGCGATCGATCATAATATCTCCCAATACTAAAATATGGAGGTCTTTATGGTCTTTTTGCATTTGACCGATTTCAATTTCAAACTTTTTCAAACCAGTTCATTTTCTTTCAAATAGTCATAAATGCGCGTGCTAGCACCTAGATTTTCCACAAAATAAGCATCAAAATGGGTCTTGTCTTCATTTTTTTGCTGGGCTTGACTATGGACAAATTCAACAAAATCCCTGGATGAATTAATTACAAAACCCATTCCGCTTTTTATACTTTGACCAGCCTCCGGAAACTTGTGAAATTTTGGTCCAAAACAAACAGGTATTTTATAAATTAATGCTTCCAGAATGTTGTGAATTCCAGCGCCAAATCCACCTCCAATATAGGCGAATTGCGCAAAGCGATACAAAGCAGCTAAATATCCGATTTGATCCATAATGAGAATCGGAACTGTTGTTTTAAAATTCAGTTGACTGTATCGAATCGTTTGATTTGAAAAATTGGTTTCAATGAATTGAATACTTTCTTCATCCGTTTTATGGGGAACTAAAATAATTTTCCATCCGGATTTAATGGATTCAAACATACCCTCGCGTAATATGCTTAAATCATGTGACCAAATACTCCCAGCTATCCAAATTTTTTCTGATTCACCAAAAAAATGCATCCCAGGTATGGGTTTATTTTCCCGGGCAATTTGATCCACACGATCCCATCTGGTATCTCCTGCTATTTGGATGTTTGAAAATGATTTGTCCTTTAATAAATTATAGGTTTCTTCATTTTGTAAAAACAATTGTTGGGCCGGCTTAAGTTTATTTAACAAAGAAGCATTTAATGAATTTAATAAAAAATGATCCGGTCTCAAAATCATGGACACAAAGCAAAATGGAATTTTTCTTTGATGAAGTACGTCGAGACAATTAAACCAAAAATCATACTTTACAAACAAAACCAATGTTGGGTTTAAGCATGTTATAAAATCACGAATTTCCCAATAACAGTCTGATGGGAAATAACACACATAATCTACTTTGTCGTACTTGCTTTGTTTGTTGTAACCCGATGGTGAAAAAAAACTCAATACAATCTGGTGTTCCGGATGTTTTAAACGAATAGACTCTAAAAGAACCCGGCCCTGCTCAAACTCACCCAAAGATGCTACATGCATCCAAATGCGTTTGGAATTTGGCAACGGATTGATTTCTGTAAATTGAACTAAATCGCGCTTCCAATTTTTTCGTCCTTCAACCCATTCCTTAGCATCTGTTCTAAACCAGGCTGCCATGCGCAGCACTAAAAAATAAACTGGAATTAGATGGCGATAAAGAAGGTACATGGAAGGTGGAAGGTGGAGAATTAAGAATTAAGAATTAAGAATTACGAATTATGAGGGCGCTGCGTACATCCTGCTTACTTGCAGGATGAATTAAGATAATAAATCGTTTACCCTGCATATAAATTAATATTCAATTTCCTCACCGGTATTTCCCAAATAAAATGGCAAATAAATACCCATTTTGAAATTGATTAAAAAATCATTTCGGTTGATGCCATATTCTGATTGATTGGTATCGTAATTTAATTTCCTTTGATTTTTTGTAAATCCAAAAACGGGTTCTATCCCACTGTAAAACGATAGCCAGTTTTTTCTTGAAATGTATTCATAACCAATAAATGGAATTATTGCAAATCCATTGCTCAATCGATCCAAACCTTGCAGGTAATCGGTTGTGAATTGATTCAGTGCCCGCGCATCATCGACAAACCGAATGTGGTGTTGAATAAAACCAGCACCCAATTGCACTTTTAAACTTTGTCGTGCTTTTTCCTGACTCCCGATGGAAACCAGACCACCAAAATACAGTTGGATAAAATACCCACGCTCCCGAAGTTTCAGTTCACTTAAATACTGGTCTGAACCAATCAACAAACCTTCATATGAAGTTTGAAAGGGCTTAAGTACATTTTCATCTACCTGACTGCCAAAAAAGTAACTAAACTTGGCTCCAAAATTAATCCAATTTCTGGTGGGTTGATAGGTAGCTCCGGCTCCAAGAACCAGATGATTCCCAAATCGTTCCGATAAATCTTGTAAAGGAAGCCCGATTCCATAATTAAAATCCAATAATAAAGCCGGCTTTTCCTGGGCAAGCAGTTCACTGGATTGAAGCCAACATGCAAAGCAAAAAAATAGTATGATCCGATTCATATCGCTCAAAATTACCAGAAAAACGTTTAAAATGGAATTATTGTGATTTAAGGGCGGTGTTCTCGTTTCAAATTTATTCAATATTACCTTATAGATTCTGTCAAAATCTTGATAAATAGAGGAATCAGATTTATTGGAAACGATTCCAGTGGCAACAGTTTAGTCATTACTTTCAAATATCCTAGGATCTGGTAGGCATTCTCAGTTAAATCGGTTAAGCAATTGATTGAACAAGAAGGCTAATGCAGTAGAATTCATCGAAATGCCAAATTAATAGCAATCAATATTTTACTTGATTGTGTTGGAGTATTTCATAACTACTATATAATGCATATAGTCGATTCCTTCATTAATAACAACATTTCATCATTTTCTCATGAAATGTTGTGCGAATTAGCATTGGATTATACATTTACTTATCTTCCAAATTGGTTTTCACTTCCTTCAACTTTTAATATAACATGCAATAAATTAGATTCAATATATTTAACCTCTCCTGAAGTAACTGTTTCAAATAGAGCAACTTATCTTGATGATTTGCATGATGACATAGTCGAAATACATGATTCTGAGCTTAGTTTGGAAGACCGTATTGATGCGTATAAAGATTTGGAAAATAACCCACCCTCATTTAATAATTCACTTGATTCAATATTATACTTTTCTGGACTTGCAACTATTAAATATTCAACTTATCTTTGGTACCCAGAATCGGGTTGTGGATCAGGTTATTTGGAATTAACTGAAGATTTAATTGAATTACAAGGAAATTTTGAAACCAGAACCCCGAGATGGGCTTTAATTTTGAAATCTGATTTTATTGGAGCATGGAGTGGCGCACTTGGAGGTGCGTTTTTTGGGCCAGCTGGAGCAGCCGCAGGTGCCACTACGGGAGCTCTAGGCAATTCTATGAACAACGCATTTGGTGAATAATTATTGAATTAATAAAATATATGAAATTTATTTTTTATATAATAGTAAGCTCACTATCGGTTTTGGGATTAGAATATTTATTGAATACAAATAAAACAGATATAAATTACAATTCGTTAATAATCACATTAATCATTATTGGAATCATATTTCTTATTAGTCTTTTTTTTAAAGGTTCTGTTAAATTTGCTAGATCGTTCTTATTCACAAAAGCTTTAATATCGACTGACTATGACTTTTTAAGTATTGAAAAGAAAATTGATACTTATATTAACATTCATAATTATTATTTACTGAATAAGAAAAAAAGTAGCAACGAATTATATTATGAAATTCAAATACCTATGACTTTTTGGTCTTGGGGAAATAAACTTACAATTGATTATACAACTAATTGTCTTAAAATTAATTCTATAAATACAAGCTTTATTCAATTTATAGATTTAAAATTAACTAATAAAATTCTTGTTGAAGAATTAGTTAATTCTTTAAGAATAGACTAATTTACTTTATTAAACCTGATAAAGGTAATATTATTAATTGATTACTTAATAATTATATGTTAACATCTTTTAAGATATATTTCTTAGTAATAATTAAATAATAACTTTTATGTATTCTCTATTTCTTGAGTTCGTTCGCGAGTTGCTTTATTGGGTTTTACTTGGGTTTTTGGTCGTATATTTTGCCAAACTTGGTCAAAAGAAGTTTAATAAAAATAAAGAAACGACTTGGGAAGACTAATTACAAAACCTATCAAGATAAATATTATCTAGATAGGTTTTTTTTATTTAACTATTGCTTGAGCTATTAAATAAATTCTTTTCTATGTAATGAAAATAAAATAAATCAGTTCCATTGATAGCTAATTCAACTGTGCCTATGGATAGCAAGGGGAACTATATATGTGTTGGGACAAGGTATTTTGATTATAAAAATGGGGTGCATTTTTTTTATTCTGGCTTTTTGGCCTTCTTTTCAGCGTCCTTCACCGACATCTTAACTATGTCAATGAATTTGCCTTCAAACTTTACCTTTTCTTCATAGTTTGAAGATCTTGGTCCAATGTTTAAAATCTAATAATATTTGATTTTGATCGAAATGCCAATGTGTTGTAAGCATTGTTTCCAAAGGGTTTTTTAATGTTACATTTCGAGGAGTGATAACCCTATTTAATCTCTTCTCTCTCTCTTGCCTGCTCTTTGCTCTATTTATTTCTTGGTTTTCAATGAATATATCTGGATACTTCTATTATTGGAGAAATGTTGTTTTTTATAATTTGTTCTAGCCGAGCTAAGGCTAACAACTCACCTTCTTTTGACAAAAGCACTGGGAAATACTTTTTAGACATAATTTTATAACTTTTGGCTTGATTACAAATAAAGACTGCGAATTTATAAAATACAGGTCATATATATCGTATTTAAAATAAAAACCAAATTTAATTGGTAATTATATTGTCTTTGCACTTGTCCCAATACAAATATAGTTCCCTCTTGAAGGGCCACCCAGTCAGAGACAATATCTTCGGCCTGAGAAAGGGGAATAAATGAACCGGTAGTTGTACTAAATGAATCTGGCATAATGTAAATATTTATTGGTTGGTTAAAATTTAAAATCCCGGCAAATATGGAATCAATTTCTATGTCATAACCAATTTACAGGCTCATTTTATTCAAATTTAAATAAAAAATGGTACATGTTGTAGTTGCAATGTAATATAGCGCAGCTTACTTTCTAGTACTTATCTCTACAAAAAAAAAAAAAAAACAGTATAAAGTGAAGTACGATTTGGTATATGTTGCAATTCAAATTGTAATATGTTTGTAAAACAATTCCAATTAATCAAGATATGTTTCAAATAGTAACTTTTAATTGATGCTATTAATTTTATTTAAAATAATTTATTTATGAAAAAGCTTTTATTATTCCTTTCGTTTAATTTTATTTTAATCTTCTGCTGTAAAGAAGATTCAGTTATTATTGAAAATTCAAATAAGCAAATAAGTCTAACTGAGAGGGATGCTTGCGGAGGAATTACCATAAAATGCATTTTAAGAAATGGGGAAACCAACCCAACATTTAAATTAACAGATCTCTCTGATAATAGCTATATTACATTTCAAGCTTGTACTTCATCGGGCACGATTCAATGTCCTTTGAATCCACAAGATTACTATTCATATACTTCAATTAATCTTAATTGGTTTTATGATGATCCATGCGATTTTAAAGAATGTATGGAGTTAGACAATGAATACTTATTAGAAGAATTATTTCCGCCTTTATTTAACTGTGGAGAGTACGTATCTATTTCACTTGTCGATATTACAGTATCGAATCCAAATTTGTGTTGCCCGGAAGTAGTTCGATGTGCTCCGAGATGTTTTGCAACAAATTACAGCGATCCTTCTCAATCTGATCCTGAATGCCCAAAAATAACCTTAACTGTTGAGCAGTATTAATATAAGTAATTTTCATTTAAAGTAACGGTACTAAATAATAATGTAGCTTAAGAAATTTTGTTCACAACATGTACTTTCTGGTGTAATTACATGTTAATTAAAATCGCCTATACTTTTTTACTATATTACTTTTGTTCTTCCAGGTTAACTATTTTCGATATGGGCGGCAGACCTGTACTAAATAACTTACTAAACAAAATTATTGATAAAATAGAAACAAATGAATTACCAGCTGGTTTTTACATTCTAATTTTAATTGGAAAAAACAGTCATACTGTAATTAAATATTTAAAAATTTAATCCTTGTTTTTTCCAAGAATAATCTTTGTACTCAATTCATTTTTAATATCTTTTTCTTAGGAACTCGGTAATAACATAAAACCCCTCGCGAGGGTAATGATATACGAATTTACACTGAAGGGTTTCAATTTTAAGAATGATTACTAACCGATGGTTTTTTGTGTTCTGCACTTTGTTTAGCAACATCAAATAATTGGTGTATTATTTCATAGTTTGCGTCTCCATCTTTACATTTAATTGGATCTTCATATAAAAGTCCATTCTCGTCGGTATCGCAATAAACGTATGCTTTTGTTCCGTTCTCTGTCTCGGCTTCACATATTGCACAAAAAACATCTGAGCTACCTGATGAAAAACACTCTTGATCTGGGCTATATTCCCAATCCATTAAACCCTTTTGGGTTAACTCAATTCTTTTTTCCAAATATTCTTTATCTGACATTTCCATATATAGGCCTTTTTGATATTATAAAAGATCTAAGTTTTCTTAAATAATTATTAAATTTTACATCATTAAATCGACTCGATGCAACAAATACTTTTGTTGCTATTCGTGAATTCCATTTAGCTGCCTCTTCTGACAAATCATTAATCTCTCTACTATCTGCTTCTGCACAACATTTTTTACATTCACTAATATTTTCGACTACTTTTTTAAAAAGATGCTCTATAAGTAAATAGTCTTGAGAAGATTTTAGCTGCCACTCTATAATTTCTATAATTTGCAGCCCATACATTAAATGATTCTGAAAAGTGGTTGTCTTTAATATTTTTAAATTTGATTTTATCTTAAACTGTTCAATAAATACAAATAACAAACCCGCAATTGTTGCTCCTGTTCCAATAATGCTTACTCTATTTATGCATTCAGCATCACAACCATAAAGGAGTTTTATTGTGACCAAAGTCACCAGAAGTAAAATCCAATATAGCCAGTTTATTTTCAAGTCAAAGAATTAACTATTAGGAATTATTCTTTTGCGGAGGTGGCGTTTTCAAAAGAGCTGAAAGGGTTTTATCAAAGTCCTTTTTTTTGATCGGTTCTGCCTTTATTTTCCCTTCAACTGGGAGGGTATCTTTAAATTTTTTGGTCTTTTTATTTTCCATGATTGATAAGGTCTTGGTATCTTACTCTGGTGGTAATGTTATTCAAAATTAGGTTAAATCTGGTATTTGTAGTTTGTTTTCTGGTATTGTAACGTAAAGCAAATTCATTTGCGTATTTCTGTAAATGCTGATCTGAAACGTGGTGGTAAATTCCGTAAATACCTCTTTTTAAATGTGAAAAGAAGCCCTCTACTGTGTTTGTATGCATGTCGCCAATTGTGTATTGGTTTTTCTCATGGTCAACTACGAAATGAGCTGCAAAGTCATTTTTTAACGTTGTATAGGCTCCAAACCCATCCGTAACAATTACAGCATTTTCGTTTACAACTTCTTCAATAATTGGTCTGATTGTCTTTTTATTGGACTGACCTATTGGCAAGGTTACAGTTACTACATGAGATTCCCTTTCCAAAATTGCTAATACAGGGGCTTTGTCATTCATTCCAGTTTGCTTGTTTCTTTTATGGAAATGCTTGTTTTTCTCTTTACCCCCTACGTAAGTTTCATCTATTTCTACAGGATTTGTTCCCATGATTTCTTTGAAAGCTGGGTGGTCAAAAGCATAGCGTAAACGGTGTAACATAAACCAAGCAGTTTTTTGAGTAACTCCAATATCCCTACCTAATTGGTGGCTGCTAAGTCCTTTTTTGTGGCTTGAAAATATGAATAAAGCCATAAACCACTTAATCATAGGGATTTTAGTGTCCTCGAAAATGGAACCAACTTTAACATTGAAGTATTTACCTGTGTTCTTGCATTTGTATTTACCACCAGCACATTTGTAAACCTTACTAGTTGCATCAAAAGGAGAAACTACACCATCAGCCCAAAGTATTGATTCTAAATGATTTAAACAGTCTTGCTCTGTTGGGAAAGCCTTAGCTAAATCAAAGATCGTTTTAAATTCGCCTATCATGTTCGATTGTTTCATGGTGTAAATTTATGCTCATTTATTGAGATTTCCAAATATTTTTGAGATTAAATTTACACTATTTTTAAACTGGTATGTAATTTGTTGATAAATAGGAAATTATGCTATTATGCTTAAATTTTTGAAAGACTATTTTGTGTTCATTGCGACATCTTTAGCCACCATAGCATTTATAGAAATGGCTTGTTTAAAATCTAAAGTGAATATCTTGATTACAAGCAATAAAGTTATTTCCAATCAAGTCAAACTCAATGAGAATTTGGTTACTAAAAACGATAGCTTATTATTAGAATTAGAAAATATAAATAATGAAAGACAATCCTTCGCAGATATGATGAATAGGGAGTCTGACAGAATGATTATGTATATGTCGCTAATATTTGTTGTGCTAACCATCGTCGGATTTTCCTATTTTCTTAAAGTTATCGAGAAGAATATCGAATCTTTTGAGGAGGCCTATAAAAACAAATACGAAGAACAAAAAAAGGACTATGAGACCCATAAAGAAAGATTATTGAAATTAGAAAGGGATTTACATTTAATGTCTGGTAATACATACGCTCTTATTGCACAAAGGCCAAACATAGCAGCAAGCGAAAGTGTAACATTCTCTATATATGCTGCTGGGGCGTTTTTTAAGTTATTTAAAATCGATAATTTAAAAACATCTAAAGATATGATTTTTGCTAATCTCCATAATGCCTCGGCCCATTTCCCATTAGATTCACAAGAAGCCGCTAACAATAATTTTGACGCCAATACGATGCTTACAGTTGTAAGGAATATCGGAATAATTAAAAATGATGAAATAAGAAATCTTTGCAACCAGATGACAATCGAATTGAACAGATTGATTCCATTTATTACAAATGCTAGAGCAACACCATAAACGTGGTGTTTGCGCTTATTAAATCTCGGTGTAAATTCGTATATCATTGCCCTCGCGAGCAGATCTCCAATCCCTAAATCTATCTGACATTCGAGCTCCATGTGGCTTCCCGATTTCAGTTTTTAAAAGGACTGCCATTAAGATCACGGAGAATTGAATTCTTCCGGTGTAAAATTTAGGCGTAACCAGCTCAATTTTTCGATTCAAATACCAGCTTTTATTATTTATAATTTATTAATATTTAGCTTAATAAGTATATATAAAAAATAACATATATATTTTATTTATTGTATTCTTCATTGATTATCAACTATTTCATTCTGAATTTTTATATTTGTGGCAGCTATGGCTACAAAACGAATATTAATCACCGGAGCGGCAGGATTTATCGGTTCGCATCTTTCTGACCGTTTTATTAAAGAAGGCTATCAGGTTATTGGAATGGACAATTTGATAACCGGCAATCTGGCCAATATTGAACATTTGTTTCGCTTAAAAGAATTTGAATTTTATCATCACGATGTGAGCCGTTTTGTCCATGTACCGGGTAAGCTGGATTATATCCTGCATTTTGCATCGCCGGCCTCTCCGATCGATTATTTAAAAATGCCCATTCAAACTTTAAAAGTCGGTTCATTGGGAACTCATAATTTACTGGGTTTGGCAAAAGAAAAAAAATCTCGTTTGCTGATAGCCTCTACTTCTGAAGTCTATGGTGACCCCCTGGTACACCCGCAACGGGAAGATTATTGGGGGAATGTAAATCCAATCGGACCACGCGGCGTTTATGACGAAGCCAAACGATTTCAGGAAGCGATTACCATGGCCTACCATCGCTACCACAATCTGGAAACGCGCATTGTGCGAATTTTTAATACCTACGGACCCCGCATGCGGGTTGAAGATGGAAGGGTATTGCCCGCATTTTTTAGTCAGGCGATAAAAGGAAATGACTTAAGTGTTTTTGGCGATGGATCACAAACGCGTTCGTTTTGTTACGTTGACGATTTGGTTGAAGGAATTTATCGACTTCTATTAAGTGATTACAGTTATCCGGTAAATCTTGGAAATCCGGAAGAAATTACTGTGAAAGAATTTGCAGAAGAAATTTTAAAATTAGTTGCAGGCACAAAATCAAAGATCGCCTACCATCCCTTACCGGAAGATGATCCTAAACAAAGAAGGCCCGATATCAGCATCGCACAAAAGGTATTGCAATGGGAACCCAAAGTAGGTCGAAAAGAAGGTTTAGCAATGACCTACGAATATTTTAAACAAGTTGTCGTTTAATTTCATGGCCTTTACTAAAAAAACGATCTTAATAACCGGAGGTGCCGGATTTATTGGTTCGCATTTGGTGCGACGTTTTGTTAACACATATCCTGATTACACGATTTACAATTTAGACGTATTGAGTTATGCCGGAAATCTTGAAAATTTAATAGACATCCAGCATGCCTCCACTTATCATTTTGTAAAAGCGGATATCGTTGATTTTGATAATTTAAAAACTTTATTTGAATCCATACAACCGGATGCGGTAATTCATCTTGCCGCTGAATCCCATGTCGATCGTTCCATTTCAGATCCGACTGCATTTATTAAAACCAATGTATTGGGTACGCTTAATTTATTGTTGTGCGCTAAAGCCATTTGGACAGATCCCACGAAAGCAAATCGTTTTTATCATGTAAGCACGGATGAAGTTTATGGCTCCCTGGGGACTGAAGGATATTTTACTGAAAAGACCGCTTACGATCCTCGTTCACCATATTCTGCATCTAAAGCCGGATCAGATCATTTAGTAAGATCATTTTTTCACACCTATAAATTTCCCGCATTAATTTCAAATTGTTCGAATAATTATGGACCCAATCAATTTCCTGAAAAATTAATTCCATTAATTATTAACAACATCCTCAATCAAAACCCATTACCTGTTTATGGAAAAGGAGAAAATGTACGGGATTGGTTGTGGGTTGAAGACCATGTAGCTGCTATTGATTTAATATTTCATCAGGGCATACCCGGACAGACTTACAACATTGGCGGTGCATCCGAAATGAAAAACATTGACCTGGTCTTGTTACTCTGTGAATTGATGGATGAAAAATTGGGCAGACCGGCAGGAAGTTCGGCCAGTCGCATTCAATTTGTAAGCGATCGACCGGGACATGACTTGCGCTATGCAATTGATTTTAGTTATCTAACACACCAACTCGGTTGGCAGCCTAGCTGTTCATTGCGGGATGGACTTCAAAAAACCATTGACTGGTATTTAAACAATCCGGAATGGTTACAAAAAGTGAGTTCAGGTGATTATTTAAAATACTATGAGCAACATTATTTGCAACGCGTTTAATAAACTCAACAAATGAACCAGTTCGTGCGTATGGATCTTTTTCTGAATGCAGCCATCAATCCATTCCGGTTTATGACATACAGAACAATCCTATTGGGTTTTGTTTTTATTTTAGGTATTGGCAAATTACCTTCTACGGTTCAGGCTCAGCAACGAAAGTTAATGGAAAATCAAGCCCTTGCTGAATTACAAAAAACCGGTATCAGCGAGCAAGAACTTCGGGACTATTTGCTAGAAAAAGGAATTGATATTGATCAGGCAAATTGCTTATCTGCTGAACAAGCCATCCAGCTGCAAGCAGAAATTGAAACTGCTGTAAAAGAATTGGAAGCAAAGAAAAAAACTGAAAACCGAACTAAAACAGCACCCACTGCCATTGATGACCATAAAATTCAAAATCGGATTCAGGCAAAAAACAAACAGCAAGAACCTTCAGTTATCCCAAATAAAGTTGGCGGTATTCAGTTGGATAGTTTGAAAGATCAGGAAGGAAAACTTCCAATCATCAAGGATACTGTTGCAATTTGGGGTCAACATATATTCAGAAATAAAAGTCTGGCACTTTATCGCCAGGCAAACGATATTAAACCGCCTTCATCGTATGTATTGGGAGTTGGAGATCAAATTACGGTAAGCATTTATGGCTACAGTCAACTAAACGAAACGTATGAACTCAATGCAGAAGGTTATATTTTACCTACACGCATGCCCCGCATTTTTTTAAAAGGCGTGACGCTGGGTCGTGCGAAAACCATGTTGAATAATTATTTCAAGCGTTTTTATCGATTTACCAATAATCAATTTGATGTCAGTTTAAATTATTCCAGAACCATCAATGTCAATATTTTTGGTGAAGTATATCAATACGGTGGCTTTACCATTCCTGCAATCAATACTGCCTTTAATGCTTTGATTGCTGCGGGTGGTCCGAATAATTTAGGCTCCGTACGTCGTATTAAACTGATTCGCAATGGAAAGAGCAGCACGATAGATGTTTATAAATTCATGCAAAATCCGGGAGCTGATAAAGATTACTATCTTGAAAACAATGACATCATTCAGGTACCGGTAGCTGATAAAGTCGTTCGAATTGAAGGCGCTATCAATCGTCCGTTTCAATATGAATTATTGGCAACTGAAGATTTAAATCATTTAATAAAATATGCCGGAGGATTGCAGGAAAATGCCATTCTTAAAACCATTCAATTGGAACGTATTCAGAATGACCGCAAAATAATTATTGACATCCCGTATCAGGAAATTTTAGCAAAAGGAGGTGATTTTATATTAAAAAAAGGAGATCGTTTGACGGTATTCTCCATTAAAACCCAGGTAGAAGATGTGGTTTTTGTTTCCGGTGAAGTTCGTGCTGAAGCATCGTACCAATTTAAACCCGGTTTAAAATTATCCGATTTGCTCAAGCGCGTTGAATTTACACCGCAATCCAATGTACAATTTGCATTTTTAAAAAGACGCAATCCGAATTTAACCTACTCTTTGGTACGAATAGATCTTGAAGCAATTTTACGAGGCGATGCCAACGCAGATAAAGTATTACAAGCACAAGATGTATTGACCATTTACAAACAATCATTTTATGCAGACCGCACGCATGTAAACGTAGACGGTGCCGTGCGATTGCCCGGTAAATTTGATTTGAATCCGAATGATGATATCCGCGTTCGTGATCTGGTCTTATTGTCCGGAGGACTCAAACAGGAAGCATTTCCATATGCGTTTTTATTTCGAATGAAATCCAATAATACCAAAGATTATGAAATCATTCGGATCGGCATAAAAGATGTGATGGAAAATCAGCAATCCGACCAGAATATTTTTGTAAAAGCATTTGATAGTTTGGTAGTCCTATCGCAATCCAGTTTTACCGATCAGGCGTATGTTGAAATTTCAGGTGCTATCAAAGAACCCGGTCGATATCCCTATGGTTCAGGAATGTCAGCCAATGATTTGATCAATTTGGCAAAAGGTTTTACATATTATGCGGCATCTAATAAAATTGATATTTTTCGAGTCGTTATAAAAAACAACGAACCAACGAAAACCATTGTAAAATCGATTGTATCCGCCAGAGATATGGATGAACGGAATGCCTTGCCAGATTTTCAATTGGATCCGTATGATATTGTTGTGATACGCAGTCAACCGGAATTCCAATTTCAGCAAATGGTTTATTTAGAAGGAGAAGTGCGATATCCCGGACCCTATGCTTTATTAAATCCCAATGAAAAAATTTCAGATATCATACAGCGTGCCGGTGGATTAACCCTGGAAGCATTTCCGGAAGGTGCTACCTTGTATCGGGTCAAAGACAGCATTGGATATGTTGTGTTGGATTTAAAAGATGCAATGAAAAAACCGGATTCCCGATTTGATTTTATATTGAAAGAAAATGATCAGATCAATGTGCCAAAACAAAAAGATTTGGTTCGAATTGCAGGAGCTACCAATGCGAAAGATTTATATCCTGATAAATTATTAGCCAATAACAACACGATTTCTGTTGCATATTTTGAAGGAAAAAATGCAAAATACTATGTTGATCATTATGCTGCCGGCATTTCAGGAAATGGAGATCCTAAAAAGATTACGGTTGAGCACGCCAATGGAAAAATTGAACGGACCCGGCGGGTTTTATTTTTCAGAACCTATCCAAAAGTTTACAAAGGTTCGGTTATAAATGTAGGTTATAAAGATGCAAAGCTTCAAAAAGAAAAGAAAGAACACAAAGATGTTGATTGGGCTAAGGTAGTTGCCGATTCTATTGCACAGGCAACAGCAATTTTATCGTTGATTTTATTAATTGACCGTTTAAATTAATTTAGTATTGCTTCTACACCCGGCAATTGTTTTCCTTCCAGCATTTCAAGCATCGCACCGCCGCCGGTTGAGACAAAACTTACTTTATCTTGTAGCTCGTATTTATTAATGGCCGCTACGGAATCACCTCCACCAATTAAAGAATAAGCACCTTGATCTGTAGCTTTTGCAACAGCTTCAGCAATGGTTTTGGTCCCGTTTGCAAAATGCTCCATTTCAAATACGCCCATTGGACCATTCCAGATAATTGTTTTTGAGTTAAGTATGTGTTGTGTATATGTTTTAATCGTCTTTGGACCGATATCCAAACCCATATAGCCATCCGGAATATTTTGGTCCGGACTTATTTGAATGTTTGTATCATTGGCAAAACTTTGACCCGCAACAGAATCTTCAGGTAATAAAAATTGAATGCTTTTTGCATTTGCTTTTTCAATCAAGGATTTTGCTAAATCCAGTTTATCTAATTCACACAAAGAATTTCCAATGCGAAAGCCCAATGCATTTAAAAAGGTATAAGCCATTCCACCGCCAATAAGAATTGCATCACAAAAATCCATCAAACTTGAAATGAGTTGAATTTTATCAGAAACTTTTGCACCACCAATAATAGCCGTAAGCGGTCGATGTGGATTTTTAAGTACCCGCAATCCATTTTCAACTTCTTTTTGCATTAAAAATCCGAAGGCTTTATGATCCTTATCAAAAAAACGCGCAATGGTAGCAGTGCTGCAATGCTCACGATGTGCCGCTCCAAATGCATCATTTACATAAAATGTACCAAAGCTTGCTAATTTTTTAGCCCAATCGACATCCCCTTTTTCTTCTTGTTTATAAAACCGTGTGTTTTCACAAAGTAAAATTTCACCGGAATGCAATTCCTGAACTTTAGCCAGGGTATCCGTGTCACCACAATCTTTAGCAAACAACACGTTGCAATTTAATAATTCCACTAATTTGGTGGCAACGGGCTGCAAAGAAAATTTCCCATAATTAATGGAACCGTCAGGCATTAATTCTTTTAAAGGTCGACCCAAATGAGATAATATGATAATTCGAGCTCCTTGTTGGATGAGATACTGAATGGTTGGTAATGTTTTCACAATTCTCGTTTCATCCTGGATTTCTCCATTTTTAATAGGGACATTAAAGTCTACCCGGAGGAGAACATTCCGGTCGTTTACTTGAAATGATTTCAACATGAGATTTACTTATTATGCAAATTTAGCGCACATCTCAGCGAATCGTGCGGAATACCCTGCTTCATTATCATACCAGGCTACAACTTTTACAAACTCACCATTTACTTCTGTAAGCTGCGAATCAAAAATTGCGCTGTGCGTATTGCCGATAATATCAGAAGAAACTAAAGGAGCTGTGGCATACTCCAGAATATGCTTCAATTGATTATTGGAAGCCGCATTAAAAGTTGAATTTACCAGATCGCGCGATACTGGTTTTTGAACTTTACAAACCAGCTCAATGATCGAACCTGTGATAATCGGTACCCGGTATGATGAAGCCATCAGTTTCCCTTTAATAGCAGGATAAACGGCTTCAACAGCTTTAGCAGCTCCTGTGGAAGTCGGAATAATATTCTGAGCCGCAGCGCGAGCCCTTCTGAGGTCTTTGTGGGGTGCATCCTGAAGTCGTTGATCCTGGGTATAGGAATGGATGGTGTTCATGGTAGCGAACTGGATGTCAAAAGCATCATCCAACACTTTGATAACCGTAGCCAGGCAATTGGTAGTACAAGAAGCATTAGAAATAATCGTTTGATTATCAGCAATTTGATCATCATTTACCCCCAATACATGGGTTGGAATGCTGTCATCCTTGGGAGGAGCTGAAAGCAGGACTTTTTTTGCACCGGCAGTAAGGTGAGCGGCGGCTGTATCGCGGCTTAAATAGATTCCGGTACATTCCAACACCAGATCAATTTGTAAAGAAGCCCAGGGCAATTGAAGCGGATCCTTGATCATAAAGGCCTTAATTTCCTGACCATTGATTATTAATGCGTGTTCATTGTAGTCTACGGTACCTTGAAATTTCCTGTGCGCGGTATCATAAGTAAACAAATGAGCCAATGTAGGGATATCCGTTAAATCATTAATGGCCACGACCTGAACCTCCGGATTAAGTAATAAACGCCTGAGAGTCAGTCGTCCAATTCGTCCAAAACCATTAATAGCGATGCGTTTCATGTAACTAAGATTGCGTACAAATAAAATAGAAAACGAACAAAAAGGTTCATCTAAACTAGAAAGCTTTTATATATTTGCAGTCCTTTTTTAACGGCCCGTTCGTCTAGGGGTTAGGACACCAGATTTTCATTCTGGTAAGAGGGGTTCGATTCCCCTACGGGCTACATAGAAATCCGCTTTTTGGCGGATTTTTTTTTGGGGAATTTTTTACAACGTTACAATTCAAATAAGTACATGATGAAATGCAATTAAAATTTATAGTTTGTCAATGCTATAATTATAAATTGTTATAAGCTTTCGACTTTCTATTTCAGCATCGTGAAATTTCTCAACATAAATTCTTCCTTCTTTTCCTTTTCGATCTCTAAATTCTTTATTTTCAATCAATTCAATCAGTTTATCTTTTAAATTGGAAGGATTTGCATTTATAATTGGACAATCTGTAGGAATTCCTTTTTCAAAAACCCTTGGCATTAAATAAGCTACGACCGGCTTACAATATGCCATTGCTTCTATTGCCGCAGAAGCGTAACTCCCTAATACGATTTGATCTATATATATATCACATTCCTGCATTGCCTTTAAAACTTCATGTCTAGGTACTTTATTCTGAATGACAAATTCAATTTGGTATAATTTTGATAATTCATCAATTACCGGCAAAATATAGTTTGAACCTTTTGCAAATTTCGCAGAAGGTGAATGAAGGATTCTTATCTTAGTAGAACTGGAAGGTTTATTTTTACTTATTAAATACCTTTCTTTCTCAAAACATCTATAAAAAATTGGGTAGACTATAGGAAACAAATCAGGAAGTACAAAGAGCTGCATTTCTGGGGTTAAGATGGGGACAAATCCAAGTTTAGAAAATACCTGTTGTGTGGCTTTAGATTGTCGATAGGATTCTATATGCTTATATTCATAACCACTGTTATAAGCTTCCCAATACCAAGGGCTCTCGATTTTAGTAACTTCAGGAATTCGGATATCACTTCCAACCCACTCTATAAATCGAGGTTTTCTAAACCATTTGACCAAGTATAAATCGAATCCAAACGGAAGTATACTTCTCCAAGTCCAATGTACAACATCACACCACAACAATAACTTAATTAGTACGAATAAAAACTTAAGTTTATAATAAACAATTTTCAACACATTTCTTGATGCTTGATCGCAATCAATATCAATAACAAATTGATTTGATTCTTTATAAGGATGCTTGGCAAAATCAATACAAACAGCTTCATGACCAAGCTGATTCAATGCCTTCGCTGTGATTGCAGGCATTGAAGCTATATTATAGGGTGCAAAAAGAATTTTCATAAATTTAAGGCAACAATAAACTAAATACAATCAATAATTCCTTCCTCAAATTTAACTTGAGATTCACCGAGGATTTCTTTCATCTTAACTAAATCTGGGATTAAATGGGTACTTTCCTTGTCTTCAACTTCAATAGTTGGTTTGCAGTTTAATTTATCTCCAATTATAGTTACCATCTGTTGAATAGAAAGTGTTTCTGGCCCTGCTAAATTTATTGTGTTACTTTCACTTAGTTTCAGGCTTGAAAAAATTCCATTTACGACATCACTCACGTGCGTTGGATTGGTTTGCATTCCTCCATTATTTTGAATAGTTATTGGATTGCCACTCCGAACATTTTCAATCAATCTTGGAATAAGCATATCCTTTCTTTGTCCCATGCCATAAACAAAAAATAATCTCAACTGAATTATTGTCAAAAACGAACTATAATTATCCAGTATTAGTTCACTGCAATATTTGGAAGTAAGATAAAAACCAAGATCTGCATCAAACTGGATAGGTGCTGATTCTGTTTTTAATTCTGGGCCAAATCCATAGATACCACCAGAAGATGCGAAAATAAACTTTGAAACTAAATTTTTATGTGCCCAATCTACTAACTTCAACGTACTTAGGGTGTTAACATGAAAAATATCAACTGCTTTCTCTGGAAATAATCTAAAATCAGGACTCTGAGCTAAATGGATAATGCAATCAGGAATTGAATTTACCTGGTCAAAATTCCAATCACTTGTAAAATCAACAGTGGAGGATTTGCTGCTGTGTAAGCGTTCAACTTCGTAACCAAAAGATGCTAATTTCTTAATTAAATGACTTCCGACTAAACCAGAAGCGCCAGTTACCAATATTTTCATTAACACAAAATAAGAACTAGAATTTGAGTAATTACGTTTTTTATGTAATTAGTTGTTTTATAATTAATAATACATATATTTAATAATAATATATGATTACAAACCTGCTCTTCACTTGCAAATTAATTCCAATTTGATTATATTAGAGCAAATTCTAAAAGTGAAAATGGATCAATTCATTCAGATCCTTAAAAATAGAAAAATTGGAACAGCAATTTTAATCTATGCAGCAAGCATAATGAACCTTTTTGCAATTCCAACTCCACTGCCTAAATTAATTAAAGACAAAGCATCAATTTCTATAAGTCAGCAGGCGCTTGCAATTGTACAAAATCCACCGTCTTACATGAATTGTACAAAAATTAAATGGCTAAGTTGGTCCTTGTCTAATAATCATCAATACCAAGGAGTAAATGGAGCTGGAGATACCGCCTATTTAAACTGTGATATGAAATCAGATTTAAAAGGACTATACGATCTCGAATTTCTCAGCAATATGTATCAACCGAAAATTGTAACAAGAATGCCTGCACCCTTCATGCCAGGAAATGGCATTGGTACTTTAATTCATCGCTTTGATCTTGCTAAAATTAAAAATCCTGATAGCCTATTATTTTACATTGCTTCATGTCCTAATTCCAAAAAAGGATTCAATGGCCCACAATATAATAAACTGCGTTTCTATGACAGATTTAATAACCAATTAGACGTAGCAAGCATTAAACAACTATTCAGAGATCCAAGCATCTATAATTTAAGTACGACTCAGGTAACTTATCAACAAAAAGAAATAATTTTAATTGCAGACGATCAAAATAACTTAGGAGATGGGGATATTCTTTTGTTTAATAATTTCCAACCTAATTTACGTACAATTGAGATTGAGCACAATGATGATGAAAGCTTTACATGGGATGGGGTGTATTTAAACTTAGGTTTACCGGATTGTTGTCCGCAGAGTCAGTTGACTAGTCAAATAATTGAATGTACCGATAGTATAAACAATTATACAATAAATTTATTTATAAATTCTCTGGAATTAAACAAATTGGGAACCCTTAATTTTGAGATTGATGGAAATCATAGTGCATCTTATTCATTACCGGCTACCAATCCTTTGAAAATAAGTCTTACGAATCTTTTTCCTGATGGAAAAGATCATATGATATGTTATACATTGAACAACAATATTGGTTGCAAGCAATGTATTACTTTAAAAGCTCCTGATCCCCCTGATACTCCGATTATATTAGCAGCTAATGCATTTTGTGAAGGAGAACAAATATTCCTATCCACTGTCAATAACGGTACCATCCAATGGAATGGCCCAAATTCCTTCACTTCAACAAATCTTAATCCAATAATTAATAATATTACCAGTAAAAATTCAGGAATTTATATACTAAAAGTTACAAACGCCAACGGTTGCACGACTACTGATTCAATTTCAATTTCGGTAATTCCACTAATTAAAATAGATACCTCAATTAGTAGTTGTAAATCTTACAATTGGAATAATCAAGTATATACAAGCTCTGGTCAATATGTTCAAACATTAAAATCTAGTTTAAATTGCGATAGCATCATTTCACTTCGTTTAACAATAGTGCCACCAAGTATAGATAGCATTGCAATTCAAGCATGTGATTCTGTAACTATAAATAACAACACATATTATAAATCGGGTCAATTCGTTCTCAATTTAACTAATGCTGCTGGTTGTGATAGTATCATTGTTTTAAATATACAAATTGACTCAAGTACAACGAAGGTACTTGATGCTGGAATGGATCGTATCATTTGTGAAGGGGATACGCTTCAATTAAATGCAAATTATACCGGGGCCGGTACTATAAATTGGGAATCTCAATTTGGGACTTTTAGTGCTCCAAATAATATAAATGCTCTTTATATACCCAATCAATCATCAAGTCATTTTATATTTATTTCAACCACCGATAAATGTTCTACCGGAAAAGACAGTATTTGGATTCAGATAAATCCAAAAAAGTCTATTGACACCTCAATTAGTTCATGCAATCCCTATTTGTGGAATAATCAATTATATTCTCAATCCGGTCAATATACTCAACTATTTTCTTCCGTTAATTTATGTGACAGTATCGTCAATCTCAAACTTACTATAAACAAATCAAGTATCGATACAATTAAATTTACTGGCTGTGATTCTATTAGAATCAATAATACAGTTTATTATCAATCTGGTCAATATGCTACTAATTTTATTAATGCAGCCGGATGCGACAGTATAATAATATCCGATGTTACCATCGATTTAAGTAATTCATATCTTCTTGAAGCAGGAAGCGATTTAAGCATTTGCGAAGGAGATAGCATTCAATTAAATGCACAATTTAATGGCTCAGCGACTTTTAATTGGAGATCAAATTTTGGTTCATTTAATAATTCCTTAAATCCACAATCAGTTTATTATCCAAACACTAAAACCAACCATTTTATTTACATAAGTGCTGAAAACAACTGTTCAATGTATTTCGACAGTATTTGGATACAAGTCTATCCCAAGACAACCATTGATACCAGTTTTGTCGCTTGTGAAAACTTTACTTTAAACAATATCTTGTATGCTCAATCCGGTAAATATACTCAACTCCTTACCAGCAAAAATGGATGTGATAGTACGATTAATTTTAATTTATTAATTAATACTAATGATCTAACCGAGATCCATTATACTGAATGCGATAGCTTCTTTCTTAACGGGAAGTATTATACCAAATCCGATACAGTGCAAGTAGTATATACCAATTTAAAGGGTTGTGACAGCATTGTCTTATCCTATATTCATATTGATTCTAAAACGAATTATACATTAAATGCAGGCATGGATATAAGCATTTGTGAATCGGATTCGATTCTTCTACATGGCTTTTATAATGGGGCAGGACCTACAAATTGGAATTCTACCGGTGGTGTATTTTCAGATATACACAATTTAAACACGTATTACTATCCTAAATCGACTTTTAACCATTATATTTATCTTAGTTCTGTCGAAAAATGCAATTCTAAAATTGATAGCATTTGGGTCACCATTGAACCCCCATCACAGCCCACTCTGATCGCAGATCCTATAATTAACCCCTGCGAGGAAACCATCCTTAGTCTTTCCGGCAGTGCTAACTATACCTGGACGCCTGCCGATAAAATTGAGTGTCTTGATCCTCCCTGTTCCAAGGTCAGACTCAAATCAAATGGTACAATTAAATTAACCGTTACTTCCGATAAAATATGCAGTCTCCCATTAGAAGTAAATGTTAAATTGCCAAAACAATCCCAGACCGTATTTGTACCAAACGCATTTACACCCAATGGCGATCAATCCAATGATATTTTTATGCCAATATTTACTTGCCCTCCTGAAAATTATATACTACAAATATTCGACCGCTGGGGCAATATGGTATTCGAGTCTAAAGATGTAGAAAAAGGTTGGAATGGACAATTTAACTCAGCTAAAATGTCCCCAGCAGTATTTGCATATACAATTCAATACAAACATTTTAATCAGTCAAATTCAATTATTTCTGGTACTGTTAGCTTGATTCGATAAAAATCCATTTAATTAAGTTACTAAATATATATTACAAAATATGTATTTTATTGAATTGAACATTAAATATAAAAAACCAGCTAACACTCAAGTTTAAAACATAAGGTAACACAAAACCTATTTAAATTTATAAATAGGAGTGTAAATATATTGAAAATACATAAAATAATTATACAATATAATTAATTTTGACCTTTTAAAATATTAAACTTGAAATAAAATGTTACAAACCTATTTTAAATCACCAATAACAATTATTGAAAATCGAATTTATATAAATAAAAATAACGATATTTTAGAAGCAAACCAAAGTCAAACCACAGAATCCTTTAGCTCCAAATGGAATCATACTAATAATATTAGTGATTTAGATAGACTTTATAATTTTCAATATGAATGGTTTCTAAAATTATACGGTTTTAATGATGAAAATAATCTTGCCAATTTTCTACAAGATAAAAACTTAATAATAGATACTGGCTGTGGATTAGGTTATAAATCTTATTGGTTAAGTAAATTAGCACCGCACGCCACTGTAATTGGAATTGACATCTCTGACTCTATAAATATTGCAGCATCAAATTACCTAAATATACCAAACTTGTTTTTTTTAAAGGCTGATATTTCAAATTCGCATCTCAAAGAAAATATATGTGATTTTGTGGTTTGCGATCAAGTAATTATGCATACAGAAAATCCTGAAAAAACATTTTTACATCTATCAGAAATTACCTCTACTAATGGAGAATTTGCTTGCTACTTTTACAGAAAAAAGGCACTGCCAAGAGAATTAATTGACGATTATTTTCGGATCAAAACCCACAATATACCTGATCAAGAAATGTGGGAGTTATCCGAACAATTAACAATACTTGGGAAAACATTATCAGAATTAAATGTAACGTTTAAAGCACCCGATATACCATTATTAAATATCAAAGGAGGAGAATACGACATTCAAAGATTTATTTATTGGAACTTTTTAAAATGTTTTTGGAAAAATGATTGGGGCTTTGAATTAAGTAAAATTACAAATTTTGATTGGTATTCTCCAAGCAACGCCAAAAGATATTATAAAAATGAAATTATAGAGCTTATTAATAACTCAAATATGGCTATAAAAACCTGGCATGAAGAAGAAGCGTGCTTCAGTGGCAGATTTTACAAAAATAACAAACATTAAATTTTTTCGTATAGAGATAATAATTCTTCTCTGCGAGATTCAGATACAGGCAATACAGATTTATCAATTAATGTAACTTGGAGATTATTATGCTTATTAAATTATGTAATATAATTATTCCAGAATAAATTATACTCTTTATTGACATGTTGGATTTTAGCTTTCGCACTAACAAATATAAATTGGATTCCTTAAAATTCCTATTGCGAATCGTGGCTTCTTGCTAGATAAATTTATTTATTAGCATCTTTTAAAATTCATTTTCTATCTTAATAAACAAACCGCTGTATTCAATCATTCAAACAGCATGTTCAATCAAAATCAGAAATTTAAAGAGTTTTTTATATTTTTTAAGATCTAATAAACCAAAGGCCTTATTAAATAAATTAATAACAGTATTTAATAAATTCAATTGAATTTATTTGTTTCCTTCATTAAATAGTAATTATTTTGATCTATGTTTTATTCTTAATCCTATCGCGATCTGATTTTCAAATTCAGATCCAACACTATCAGAACACCAAATGCCGGTCAATCGTACCGGCATTTTTTTTATAGGGTTTGATAAGGTTTTATTTGTGTATTGTAAAATCCGACAATACGATAACCGGTAGATCCTCTTCTTCTATTGACACAACCTTTGCATTTAAAGGACCTTTCCAACACCAGATTTTAAATTTCTTTATGTCTTCTTCACTGCCATAAACTGAAATGCAGACAGATCCATCTGGATCATTCCTAACATGCCCCTTTAAGCCAAGGCGATCTGCCTCTTGCTTTGCAGATACCCGGTACCAGACTCCCTGTACTTTTCCCCGAATCTTCCAATGCCAACCTACCTGTTTCATGATTTCATCGTACCTTTAAACTCCAAATTTAGTAATCCTGTATGCATTATTATCACCTGGGTAACATCCCTCCCAAACGCCATACCCAATTTCGGAAATCCAATGGCGCACTCTATCACGAACAACTGTTTTCAACAGAGGGATTTTCAGATTTATATTCCATCTTATATCATTGCAATGCACCTACTCAAATTGTACAAGTAGAGGATCCCTATTCTGTAAAAGCTAAAACCATTCATGATAAACAACTGAAACATCGTTGTCTGAAAGGTTTTCAAATCGATCCAGAACCGGATTATCTGAAAAGTCGAAAACCCATTCTGGTTAATAATGATTGCCAGATTATTCTGTCTGCAGCACAAGAAAGTAGCAGTGGCTACTTTTTTAAAAATGCAGATGCGGATGAAGTCATCTTTGTACACGAAGGTACCGGCATACTGAAAACAATGTATGGCCAGATTCGATTTGCGTATGGTGATTATCTGGTGATCCCCAGGGGCACCATCTACCAAATGCATTTTGATACGCCTGTAAATCGTTTATTAATTATTGAATCCGCCGGACCCATTACGTTTCCAAACCGATATAGAAACAGTTTTGGACAATTGATGGAGCATGCTCCGTTTTGTGAGCGGGATATTCGTAAACTTTCTTTGCTGGAAACACACGATGAAAAAGGCGATTTTCTGCTCTATATTAAAAAACAAGACAACATCTATCCATATCACTATCTGAATCATCCCTTTGATGTGATAGGCTGGGATGGCTTTGTCTATCCCTTTGCATTTTCAATTCACGATTTCGAACCAATTACCGGAAGGGTCCATCAACCGCCTCCCGTACATCAAACTTTTGATGGACGCAATTTTGTAATATGCTCTTTTGTGCCTCGCCTGTTTGATTACCATCCGCTCGCCATACCGGCACCTTATAATCATAGCAATATCGACAGTGACGAAGTCCTCTATTATGTAGATGGCGATTTTATGAGCCGAAAACATGTCGAACGGGGTATGCTCACATTACATCCAGGAGGGATCCCACACGGCCCTCACCCTGGTACCGTAGAGAAAAGTATCGGCGCAAAGGAAACCCGCGAACTGGCTGTTATGATTGATACGTTTAAACCCCTGCTCATGACAGAACACGCCGTACGGATCGAAGATGGTGCCTATTATAAGTCCTGGTTGGATGCTGGTTCATCCAATGCGGGTATGCAACTTAATGATATTACTTCCTAAACTTTTTACACCCGTCTGCATTTAATTAAAAAATAAACTAATCGCAATTCGTTCGCAGCTCTATACAATTTCAAAACTTTAAAATCATGCAAACACTCACTGAAATAAAATCTCAAACGCAAACCGATGCTTTTCCAATTTTGGGTACTGATTTTATTGAATTTTATGTCGGCAATGCAAAACAAGCTGCTCATTATTATCAAACAGCTTTTGGATTTGAATTGATTGCATACAAAGGACCTGAAACTGGAAATCGTGAATTTTGTTCCTACGTTTTGAAACAAAATAAAATTCGTTTTGTCCTGACTTCGTCTCTATTTCCTGATCATGAAATCAATAAACATTTTCAACAACATGGAGATGGCGTTAAGGTCTTGGCCTTATGGGTTGAAGATGCTCGCAGTTCCTACGAAACCGCTCTATCCAGAGGGGCTGAATCTGCTTTTGAGCCCATTTCATTAAAAGATGATCATGGCGAAGTCATAATGGCAGGAATTAAAACCTACGGTGAAACCATCCATACCCTCGTCGAACGAAAAAATTATTCGGGCATATTCTTACCAGGCTTTGTTAAAAAAGAAAGTCTTTTAAAATCCGTTTCAACTGGTTTGAATTATGTCGATCATTGTGTTGGCAATGTTGAATTGGGACAAATGAATCGTTGGGTTAAATTCTATCAGGATGTCTTGGGATTTAAATTGTTAATCACCTTTGACGATAAAGATATTTCAACGGAATTTACTGCCTTGATGAGTAAAGTGGTCTCCAATGGCAATGGCTACATTAAATTTCCAATCAACGAACCGGCAGCTGGTCGTAAAAAATCACAAATTGAAGAATACATTGAATTTTACCGTGGAGCCGGGGTACAACATATTGCGATTGAAACAGACAACATTCTGAAAACGGTTGACCAACTTCGTAAAAATGGGGTTGATTTCCTCTATGTACCTGACAATTACTATGAAACCGTAATGGATCGCGTTGGACATATTGACGAAAACATGGAAGAAGTCAAACGACTTAATATTTTAGTTGACCGCGATGAAGATGGTTACTTGCTTCAAATATTTACCAAACCTGTCCAAGACAGACCGACCGTATTTTTTGAAATCATTCAACGTCGTGGTGCCAAATCATTTGGTAAAGGAAATTTTAAAGCCCTATTTGAAGCCATCGAGCGCGAACAAGAATTAAGGGGGAATTTATAATTTTTTGACTGTTGACTACTGACTGCTGACTCCTGATTTAATTAGTCTGTAGAGAGGAAGTCTTAAGGGAAATGGTACAATGCTGCAATACTACAATGTTGAAATGCTGCAATACTAAAATGGAGGAGAGCGTCTTGACAACTGAAAGTTTTTTCCCCCTTCAGACTAAAGACTAAATAGAACTTTTAAGCTTATTAGCTTAACAGCTTAATCGCTTTCACGCAAAGACGCAAAGTTTTTCCTAACAACTAACAACTATCACCTACCAACTAAAATACTTTCACGCAGAGTCGCAAAGACGTAAAGTTTTTCCTAACAACTAACAACTATCACCTACCAACTAAAATACTTTCACGCAGAGCCGCAAAGACGCAAAGTTTTTTCCACAGATTTTTCTTTTCAGACTACAGGCTATAGACTAAATAGAGCTTGATAGCTTAATAGCTTGACAGCTTAACAGCTTGACAGCTTAACAGCTTAACAGCTCTAAATAAAAAAAGCCCTCAGATTGCTCCAAAGGCTTTAATTAAATTTATAATAGAATGAGATTAATCTTGTCTTTCGAAAGCCTGATTGATTTCTGGAATTGAACTTGGAATTCTTACCGGAGTTGGAGTTTCCAATCCTTTTATGCGTACAGCTTTATAATCTTCATAGCCTTTACGTACAGCTTTAGCTTCCCAATCAAAACTATAATTTCCTTTACCCTGACGCAACTCTTTTACTCTAATTCCTTTAGCTGACTTTTCTATTACAGCCATGCCTTCAGAAGAAGCTGAACCTGGAGTTAGGTTTATTGTCATTGTGGATGGATTGATTACCAATTCAAAATGCTCAGAAAATGGTATAAATGCTTCACCGTTTACCAATTGAGCAGTTCCTCTTTCATAGGCTGCTGCTTCTGGTCCTTCAATGGATGCATACCAGATTTCTTTAGTTGGATCTTTTGGATGATCCATCCAGAAATTCTTAACATTGGCTGCAATAACGGATTGTGTTCCGCTTACATAAATTCCACCAATTAATTGACTTGCATTATTTGGATTAAACACGCCTACATAAGGTACAACGGTATTATTTACATTGGCTGCTGTGATGACACCCCCTGGTCTGCCACCTACTGCATTGTAGATTTGGCCTACTCCGTCAAATGCACTGTTTACTACACCTAAAATTTTAACGGCAGTTGCACCATTATATCCTTGATTTAATAATACAAATTCATTGGTTACGCTGCTTTTTGAACTGCCATTCAAGGTATTGGTAATTCTACCAAGTTGGAATGTGTCTTTATCAAAACGCAAGTAATGTTGAGCAAACGTAGTTGGATATTCTTTTACATAAGAACCATAGGCAATTTCTTTACCTAATGCATTTGCAGGTTTTGTCCAAAATTCTTCGAACCAATCCGTCGGACCGGAAACGGTGCGATGGATTGCATTGGGACGGAAATTTAAAGCCAATGAAGCCTGATTGGTTGGTGCGCCACCTTTAGGATCAAAAACGATGCTTTGACTTCCATCTACATAACTGAGTAGATTGCCATTTTTAGTCCAAAGGCTTGCACCTCCAGTAGGCAATGTTACGATACCGCCATTTTTGCTTAAAATAAGTTGGTTGGTAGTAGTATCTAAAACCAAAGTTTGAATTTCATTGGCAGGATCTGAATCGGCATCATTTTTTAAACCGGTCAAATCCACAGAATTTCCTTGAGATATCGCCAACATGTTTGTTGCAGGCGTAAATGTTAAATTTTGCAACTCGTTTTGTGGGTTTGAATCTGCATCCCCTTGTACAGCTGATTGTGCTTTGATTGCATACGCAGCAACCGGCACTGCAAGAATAGGAGAAACTCCCATAGGGGCAAATTGCGCACCTCCTGTAACATCCATATCAACTTTTAACTGGAAACCGCCTGCGGCCCAATCAATTGTTGAACAAGAACCTGTAGGAGTAGTTCCTTGACACACATTCACACTAAATAAACCGATGGCAGAGGTAGTCACGGTATGTACTTCAGAATATACAGGTGAATTGCCAGCATTCAAAATCGTCAAACGCAAGGCAATTGCCTGATTGTTCAAACTTGCATTTTGAGCATTACGGGCCACACCCTGATATTTAAAAGCAGGACTTTGACTAAAACCAATGGCTATAGTAAAAACACAAATGAGTATTGTAAATATCTTGTTCATTTTGTAAAATTTTATAAATTCATTATTTTAATTTCTCAAGAATAAATTGTTGCGTTTGATTCCCTTCGCTCGTCTCTAAAATATAAGATCCGGATGGCAGAAAATCTAATTCTAAAGAATGCACACCAGGTTCCAATTGATATTCCGAAATGCATGCTCCCTGAATGCCTACTAAATGAAAACTCAAGCGAACACCTGTTTGGTTTTCAATAGTCAACTGGGAAATAAATGGATTGGGATATATTTTCAATCCTTCAATTTCGGGATTCTTAGTAGAAACAATGGTTAGATTGGTTTGGTGAAAGCCCTGAGTTATAATATTCCCTGCTTTAATCAGAGATTCCGTGGCGATTTCACCTAAAGTCCATTCAATACTCAAATTGTTTGCTTTCATAACAGCTCCTGCACTGCTTAAAACCGTAGGCGTAATCTTTTGAGCCTGACCTGCATTCACTAGAAAAAGGGCTATTATAATTCCAATTCCATACTTCATAATCAAATTTTAAAAGATAAAAATACTAAAGACTCCGAATCAATTGACTAATTGCCAGAATCTGCAGTAAATAATTAATTAACTAATGCATATTTAATTATTAATTAATATATTACACATTTTTTATTTTATAATGTGTACTTCAGGAGGTCGGGCTCCGAGTTAATTTCACTTAATGTAGATTATTTATTAAGGAATCGCTGATCCCTTAATCCTTGATTCCTATATTTTAAAACAGATTTTAATGGCTACAATGGATATCCACTTAGATTGCCCTCTTGATTCAATTTAGCAGATCTCAAAAAAAACCTTTAGCTACATCTTGATTGTTTTTTAAATGCAGTGATTGCTGGTCTCTATTTCAGGGGAATAAAAAAAAACAGTGCGCCGAACTGCTAGGACCTACTCACGCCTCACTTAAGCTTTTGCTTCGTTTATAACAATTTGATTATTTATTGCTTCAACTTCTTTATCGATATAATATAAACACATAGGTCCTTCACCAATCAATTGAATTTTATCCAAAATTTTCATAACAACTGCTTCCTCTTCCCGCTGTTCCGAAACATACCACTGCAGAAAATTTTGTGTGGAATGGTCATTGAGTTTTTGCGTTGCATTGATTAAATCATGAATCGATTGGGTAACCTCTTTTTCTTGTTTAAATGTTTGATTAAAAATGTCATAGATGCTTTTGTAATCTGCCTTTGGTTTTTTAATTGCAGGAATAACAGGTTGACCATTCCGCTCAATCAAATAAGCCAGAATTTTCATCATATGCAAATGTTCTTCTTCCGCCTGCCGGTAAAAAAAACGTGAACAACCTTCCATGCTTTTTTGATCACACCAAACTGCCATTGCTAAATAGCTATAACTTGAAAAGGCTTCCTTCTCAAGTTGGTTGTTTAATGCCAATTCCATTTTTTTATCCAACATAAATTCTCATTTTTACTACCAACAATTTTTTAACTATAAGGTTAAGAATATTTAGTTACAATTTGTTTACAAGCTTCCTGGATTAATTTTCCTGCCTCTTTAAACCGATTGTCATAATATGGGTCCGGAACCTCTTCCGTTTCTTTATTGCCAGAAAACTCCAGCAGCAAATGAATTTTATAGGAAACATTCAAATCCTTGCTAAGTTTTTTAACATAGCCTAAATTTTCATGATCCATGGTGAGAATTAAATCAAATGTTTCCAAATCCTGCTTCTGAATCTTGCGACTGACCTGTTTCGAGATATCCAAGCCATGGGATTTCATTTCCTGAATGGCCCTTGGATCGGGATGCTCACCGTCATGGTATCCATTTGTACCTGCTGAATCAACCGTCCAATCCAATTGCTGCGCTTCAATCAATCCCTGCATAAATCCATGAGCCATCGGCGATCTACAGATGTTTCCCAGACAAACCATTAAAATCTTCATTCCGAAAATTAACAAGAATTCCAGAATTGCTTTATTTCTTTGTATTCAATTCTGCCATGATTCAAATTTCAGTTGTTGTTATAAGTTTTAACGAATCGCTTCAAATCGGTCGTTGCTTAGATTCTGTAAAGGAGCTGGCAGACGAAATTATTGTAGTCGATTCATATAGTACCGATGATACGGTTCAAATCGCGCAGTCCAAAGGAGCCGTGGTTTTTCAACATCCTTTTGAAGGCCATATTCAACAAAAAAATTATGCACTTACGAAAGCTCGTTTTGATTTTATTTTATCACTTGATGCGGATGAAGCCCTGGATGAAAATTTAAAGAAATCTATCCTTTTAGTAAAGTCAAATTGGAACCGGGATGGCTATTATTGCAATCGCTTTAATAATTATTGCGGTTATTGGGTCAAATATTGTGGTTGGTATCCGGATCGGAAAATGCGTTTGTTTAATAGAACAAAAGGCCAATGGACAGGTATGAATCCACATGACCGATATGAATTGATTGAAGGCTCAAATGATACCGAAGTATTACATGGCAATATTCTTCACTACAGTTATTCCAGTGTTGCGCAACATATTAAACAAATGAAGTATTTCTCAAAAATTGCATCCACTGAAATGTATTCAAGTCATAAAAAATATGCTTGGTTTCACATGATCGTTAACCCAATCCTTCATTTTATAAAATCATACATTCTAAAACGGGGATTCTTAGATGGATGGCGGGGTCTTCAAATTTGCAGCATTTCAAGTTATGGTACCTTTTTAAAATACTATCTTTTGTTAAAACGGAATCTCTCCTCAAATGAATCTTGAAAACAATAGAACCTTATTTGCCCTAATCCTGTTATAAACAAATGGCTTCCAAAAAAACAATTGTACTCGGCGCAAGCCCCAATCCGGAGCGTGCTTCCTATCAGGCGGTTCAGTTACTAAATTCAAAG
Source organism: Saprospiraceae bacterium (assembly GCA_016712145.1). Taxonomy (NCBI): domain Bacteria; kingdom Pseudomonadati; phylum Bacteroidota; class Saprospiria; order Saprospirales; family Saprospiraceae; species Saprospiraceae bacterium. The sequence goes on along the minus strand of JADJRO010000003.1, from coordinate 632,281 downwards.
CATCATGAAGTCATTGCCCTGGGGATCAAAGCAGGTACCATCGATGGGATCGACATCCAAACAGATAAGCCTTTGGTCACAAACATTGATACCATCAGTCTCTACGTGGGTCCTGACAAACAATCTGTATGGTATCCTTACCTACTCAGCATCCATCCCCGTCGGATAATTTTCAATCCTGGAACAGAAAATCCTGAATTACTGCAACTGGCTCAAGCGCATGGGATTCAAACTGAAACGTCTTGTACCCTGGTCTTACTTTCTACTGGGCAATACTAAAACATTGGCTAAATTTACTTTCCCTTAGGCTTGTTCAAACATGGTTTTTTAAAATAAAATTATGAAATCGATAGCTTTCCTATGTACCTTACTGATTCCAGTAATCCTGCACACACAAAATATTAATAAATTATTTAAAAGCCTTCCGATTGCCGCAACGAATTGTGAAGATGCATTTAAAACAGCGGAACTGGAGTGGGAGACAGAAACATTAGACAATGATTCAATTTTTCATCGCGCGAAAGCATGGGCTCCCGGTGGCGAAATCAAATCGTTTTCTGAAAGACTGGATGCAACAACTGCTTTTATTGAACGTGCATCTGAAAATAATAGTTTTTCGTTATCAGCTCCATCAACAATTGATAAAACGGTCATGAGTCAACTTGGTGACTTAACTAAAACAAGGGAAGCTATCAGTTTGAAATGGCAAATGCACGTGAATCAACCATCAATATAAATGCAGATTTTGTAGTGCCGAATGAATTGGATAATTCGTGTGAGCAAATTCAAAATGCCATGAATCAATTAAAACTGGCTTCTGAAAAAATTAATACACAGTTAGAAAAATTTACTACTAATTGTTCAACTGATTTGGAATCTTTCCAAACACAATTCGACGAATTAAATAAGATTCGCCACCCTATGGTAAATAATCAGGCCTTGGATGAATTGTCGAATCTTCTTACCATACTCAATGAGTTATCGTCGTTGTTAAATTTTCACTATAAAAATATGGTTGAAAGCCGTATGGCCTGGAATAATGCACTTTGCAAATAACCAGATGGCTTGATACCTATCTAAACTTCTTATTTGTTTTTATCCGGAAAAAACTGCTGCATCAGTGCATTCCATTTTACAGGATCTTCACGCACTGTTTGTAAGGACGGATCTTCCTGTAAACCTTTATAATCGTTATAACCAAACTCAAGCGCTTTCTTCAAAAATTGATAAGCTAACTCAGGCTCATTTTGTCCGTAATAGAAACACGCAATATTATAATTAAAAGAAGGATCTTTGGGATCCAATTCCAAGGCTCGCTTAAAAGACTGTTCAGCTTGTTCCTTTCTATTGGTCGAATAATATACGATCCCAACATTTCCATGAGCCATTGGATAGGATGCATCCAATTCAATGGCCCGCTGGTATTGGGATTCGGCATCTCGAAGGTTTCCTGTATTAAGGTAAGTATTACCCAAATTTGATTGCGCATAAATAAATGTGGAATCAATTTCCAGTGCTTTTTTATAATGAGACGCCGCCAGATCAAATGCACCTTGGGTTTCATAATAAATTCCAGCTGAATAGTGTGCAACCAAAGAATTTGAATCGATTTTATTTATTTTATCGAGGTAGTATTTTGCTTTAGAATAATTCCTGATTTTGTCAGAATATAAAAAAACTAAGCCAGCGTAAGGCAATTGCCAGGATGGTACGAGTGTAGTTGCTTTCTCTGCATAATATTCTGCAGAATCCTGTTGTAATAAATTAGAGCCATAGATAAAACTCATCTGCCAATAAACCTGCGGCATATTTTCCTGATATTGCAATGCTTGATTTAAATAACTTAATGATTTAGTTCCGGTTTCTTTATCCAGATTACGATTTGTCTTTGCAACAAAAAACCCTTCAAAAAATAATTTCCGTGCTTGCAATACCGGATACATGTAATGTTTCTCTCCTAATAAATTCGCAGCTCGTTCCAGGTATTCTGGGTACTTCTGGAATTTTTTTAAAGCATCTCGTTTGGATTGTGTTAAAACTCCTAAATCTGAGTTAAGGAAACGATTTAAAACTTGTTGTGCATCATCCTGTAAGATCGCAGCATAATTAAACCGCATGGAATTATGCAATTTTTGAATACTGGTATCCGCCTCCAATTTTATATAATAATAATCTGCACAATCATTTGCAGGACTTAAAAATAATTTTTGCTCAAGTCTCGCTTTAAATCGCTTGTAAAATTCCTGAATCTCCGGACTGGCCTTTGCAAGCACTTCAGTTTCCAAGCCCCTGTTTTCAGCAGGTGCAAATGCAACCGTTGCACCATCTTTCTCTTTTTTTAATTGCGCCAAACTTTCCTTGTTGACTGAATTGATGACTGCCAATTTATCTCCCAATAGTAAAGGAATTTGACTATTTGGTTTAACATCATTACTGACATTGTCTTCAAGGTATCGGTCCAACTCACCCAATGCAACTTTTCCATCTGAATTGCGATCTGCCAATCCAACGAGGCCTTCAATTAAATGGTAACTGAATACGCCTCTTCCACCACCCCATCGTTCGCCTTCCAATGAATACTCATTTGATTGACAGGACATAATTTTAATTGCATTTGCAAATTGATTGGCTAAATACGCTGCAGTGGCTTGAGTTCCATTGATAGCGCTTCCGGATAATTTTCCGGAATGACACGCATCTGTAATTACGATGGTTTTTACCTTTTTCTCAATGGCAAGTGTATTGACAATATCTTCCAAAAAACCAAGTGCAAATGCACCACCAGACATATATACTTTTGAAGGTGCGTCCCAACACAATAAAAACCCAGGTTGGGAAATGGTTTTTCGTTCAACATCCCCATGTCCACTAAAATATATGATGGCTTGATCGCCTTCTTTACATTCGGTCATCATCCAATCCAATGCAGCAACAATTTTTCCCTGTGTTGCTTCTTTATTTGTGAGCAATTGAATTTGATCTTCATTCAGGGAATAACCAGCTTTGCCCTTTAAGAAATCATAGAATAATTTTGCATCGCGTTCTGCAAAACGCAAATCAGGAATACCCGCATCCTGGTAATCAGAAATTCCAACCACTACGGCATAAAGCTTGCCCGTGAAACCCGATTTATTACTTGTAGCCAATGGAGAAACTCCTTTTTCTTGTGCAATTCCTATCACACTAAATCCAATATATAAAAGCAATATCCCAAAGATTCTAAGATAGTTCAGCCCTTGCTTTTGCAATTTAAATACAGCCGATTGCTTAGAATCTTTGGGATATTCTGCAACTAATTTTCTAAAAATTAAACTGAAATTTTGATGCTTCAAATACGATTTATTTGTATCAATTAAAAACTAAATAAGGTAGCGCGTTTACTACAAGAGGATCTACCATAATACCCCAATGCAAAATTGAATTCCATATTTAACTGTACAAATGCAGGATTCGTCTTTTTATACGAATCGTAATGTTTTGCTGCCGAAGGATTTGGAAATGCATTGGGTGTAAAATTTTTACCTTCATCACTGATCATATCTGTAAAACCATATCCCAATCTGATTCCCAACATGGTGGTGAAGTTTTCGTAATTCAACAAATATCCACCCACACCAAAAATTCCAGAAATGTAATTTTTCGCATAAAACTTTTTTACATCCGTCAATTGTTGATTGTAATCATCTTGTTGCGTTACTTTATTTACAAATGAAAACTGTGGACCCAATTCGACATACACCCCATTTTTTTGGTTTCGGTACAAAAGGGCAAGATCATAGGTTTTCCATTTTATGGTATGGTAATATGTTTTAGCATCTCGTAGAAAATCAAATTTTTGCTTGCTGTTTGAAAGCATAAAATCTACAGTAATCCCATTGTACAATCCGATGTAGAGGCCCAATTTAGCTCCGATCCCTGCACCTGTTGAAAGATGATGTTCGTAAAGTTTATCATCAAATAAATTGGAATTGATCATACCGGTAAGTCCATATCCAACTTTTACTCCGGCATCCATCCATGCATACACTTTTTGTGCATTAGTGGCAGAGATTGTCCAAAGGAAGATGAAAATTAGAAAAATGTTTTTCATGTTTGGTTAATTTTTATATTTTAAAAAGTATTTCAATTTTATTCTTGTGGAATCGCTTTAATGTGTGCTTTAATTTTAACTCCTTGAATCATCATGGTTTCTTCAGATTCAATTCCTTTAATGTCATACATTTGACCACCGGGTGATATTGCTTTAATTCCATAAAAGGATCCATCCGCTGCGATTGCTTTTATATTTAATATTCTGCCATTTTGACTTACTGCTTTTACATCCATTATTTTTTTATCAGCTGTGATTGCTTTAATATTATAGATGGTACCATCTTCGCCGATTGCTTTTACAGGACCATATTTTTCATTTCCTGCCAATACTTTCACTGCCAATTTTCTATTTCCAACAAATGCTTTCACATTCATCAAATGCAGATTGCCATTTTCTTCCAATGCTTTTACCGGATAAATACCCCCTTTATCATCCATGGCTTTGACATCAATGAGTTGACCATTGGGGTGAACTGCTTTGATATTCCAAACAAAATCTGTATTTTGATAATTTGCCTGTGGCAACGATTTAACATGCGCCCATACTTCTACTCCATGAATTTTAGTTTCAACATCTTGGTCTGTAAATTTCACACCTTTCACATCATGCAGTTTTCCTTCTGGTGAAATCGCTTTAATCGCATAAAAATCACCATCCGGACTAATGGCTTTAATGTGAATGATGTTTCCGGATTGACCTACTCCCTTTACGTCCCATTTTACATTGTCTGCAGAAAAGGCTTTAATATCATAGACCATTCCATTTTCATCGATGGCTTTGACTGGAGCAAATACATCCTGACTCCATAAAATTTTAACGGCCATTTGCTTGCCATTTTTTAAAGCTTTGATATCCATGTATTGGGTATTGTCATCCACAGAAATTGCTTTTACATCATATACATTGTTTTGTTTGTCAAATGCTTTGACATCCATAAATTTTCCTTGTGGGGCAATGGCTTTTACATGCCAGATCGTTTGTCCTACAGAAATTTGAAGACTCACAAACACAAGTACAATTCCTAAGAAATTTTTCATAAAAAATTATTTATTGTTTAAAATCGATTGGGTTAAGCATTTTTTAATCCGCGGCGCATCATTTCCTCATTCAATAATTTCAATTCCCGACTCATGTCGCCTGTGATACTGGTATTTTCTTCAGCACGCCGCACGAGATAGGGAACCACATCTTTAATTGGACCATAAGGTACATATTTTGCAACAATGTATCCTTTGGCAGCCAAATTAAACGTGATGTTATCACTCATACCTAACAACTGGCAAAAGTTTAAATGCGGATGATCATTTGGAATTCCGGCTTGAGCCATGAGTTCCGTTTGCAATAAACAGCTATTCCAATTATGGGTTGAATTGCACAAGCTGATTTGCTCTGGAAATTGAACACAAAACCGAATGGAATCATCGTATTGTGAATCAGTTACCAGCTTGTCTGCCGTGATCGGATCTTCATATCCTTTTTCCTTGGCGCGTTTCCGCTCTTTCTCCATATAGGCACCTCGTACAATTTTTGCACCAAAAATGTAATTTCCATTCTGAGCAGCTTCAAAACTTGATTTTAAATAATCCAATCGACCTTTGCGATACATTTGAAAGGTATTGTAGATAATTGGTTTTTCTTTATTAAAAACCGGCATGTACTTATCTACTAATTGGTCGATCGGGTCCTGGATCCAGGATTCCTCTGCATCTATAAAAATTCCGACTCCTAATTCAGCTGCTTTTTTACAAAGGATTACAAATCGCTCTTCCAGGCGTTCCCAGGCACGCTGGTCAAATGCAGATAAACTTTCTTTGGCATGGATTCTTTCTAAAACAGCGATTGGAATGTAGCCGGTAAGTTTGGTACTGATGACCGGGATGTTTGGGTTGCTAAAAGCAAATTCGAGTGCTTTCAAATTGACTTCCAGCGTATTTTGAAAATCTTCATCGTGTTCGCGGCCTTCTACCCCATAATCCAATATGGTCATGGTTTTTTTGTGATAAAGTCGATCTACGACCCGTTGGCATTCCAATAAATTGGTGCCACCGCAAAATTGATTAAAGATGGTTTCCCTAATGAGGGGATCCATTAAATGAAAAGGAACTTTTGCGGCCAGTTTTCCAAAAAACGAACCGATGCGTACCAAACTTGGGTTATTCATTAATTTAAATAGCCGATACGTATTTTTAAGCTCTCTATCCGTTTTATGAGAAAAGGCTATTTCGGTATTTCCAAAATCCAAAAGCGTCTCGTCGGTTTCTTCCATATACAGTTTATTGGTTCCAGAATTGCCAGGATAAATCCGCTTGTAAATGTAACATTTCCAGACCGTTTTTGACCCGGGCGCCTTGGTTGGCTCCAAGCCTCAAAAATAGGGATTTTTCAGGATTATAAACCAAATCATATAAAAGGAAAGAAGAATCCAGTTTTTGGTAAGGTATTTCAGGTTTTGAATCCAGATCCGGGTACATACCCAGGGGTGTTGTGTTTATAATTAATTTCCAATCTGGATCCCATAATTCTTGCAAATGGCCATAAGAAATCCCCTTTCCAGAGGAAGAAACACAGCTAAAACCGATTTCAAGGCAATTTAAGGCTTGCTGGACGGCTTTAGAGGCGCCTCCTGTGCCACACACGAGAGCCAGTGCGTTAAAGCCAGGTGGTAACCAGGAAGCCAAACTATTCATAAACGCCAAACTATCGGTATTGTGCCCGATCCAGCGGTCTTGACTATGTTTGATACAATTTACAGCTCCTATGAGTTGGGCTTCTGGTGTCAATTCATCCAAATAGGGAATGACCATTGATTTGTAGGGTACAGTCACATTAAGTCCTTGCAATTGACTGTTGCTTTCAAAAAATGCTTTTAAATCCTTGCCGGGATCCCATTCAAATAATCTGTATTCGTGATTTGACAAGCCTTCCTGCAACCATTTTTCTTCAAAATAAGATTTTGAAAAGGAGTGTTGAAGGGATTTGCCAAGAAGTCCAAATTGTGGCATAGATGGAAAGATACAATTTGTTAAGTCGAGTGTACAAATAATATGGTCCAATTTTGATGAATGCGACTAGTACTATTTTTAGCTAAGCGATTTCTTAAATTATGGTATAAATTTAAACCAAATTGAATGCATACTTTTTAAAAAGATAATAAGTTCAAATTGAAGTTTAAACAGTTCCAATTCCACTCTAAGTAGAAATCTTACATCAAATTTAAAAATTGCTTATTGAAATAAACCAATATTATTATATTTTAATAAACGATTTAATTTTACTACCACACTTATAATTTAACTTGATATAATAAATACCAATGGACATGTCATGAGTGTCAATTCTTATTTGGCTTTGATTTTCAATTTTAAATTTAGAAACTAAAATGCCTGCTTGATTGAATATCTCGCAATTAAGGGGGCTGTCTATATCTTGAATCCGAATATTTAAATATTCAGAAAGTGGATTTGAGTACAAAGCATAATCATTAATTGATGATTTATCATCTGTGTCAACAAACGTACTATCACATTGATAAAATGTCTGGTCTCCTACTAGACAGATCCCAAAAATTGAATCAATTCCAATTCCATCTACAGCTTAAACCAGACAGGGGTGGTCAATTACACCGGATTTTCCACGCAATCTCTGGTTTTCTACTTTTTCATCGAAATTATTCTTATTTTCGTTGACAAACTATATTAATTTTTGTATTATTGTTCTTCATTTCTCCACTCCATACTTTCATATTCAAATTTTTACGTTTATAATAGGCTAAATCCAGCTACCAAGGATTTACACTATTTTCCTAACTTAAATTACAAATTATGTAACAAATATCAATATGACAATTCATTAAACAACTCTTTATGATAACTTCACCACCTCTTCCTTATGACCCCTCAGGGGAACATCCTGAATATAAATCAAAAAAACAATTCTCACAAGAATTAGGTTTAAATATTAAAACTTTCTCTCGAAAGTTAAAAGAAAAAGGATTTAAACTAAAAAGGGGCTTCTTATCTCCAATGGAACAAAGAGAAATTAAAATTAAACTCGGTTATTTGGACTGCACTAATCATGGATTTCAACTTATAGGTTGTCTGTTTCTACTTGTAGGATAATCTATTCCTGATTGTCTTAACCCCCAATTAACTGGACGGAATTTCTAAAACAGTTTTGTACTAAATCATCATTATCCTGATCACCTGCCAGGCGAAGATAGGCCGTTTCGTTGAACAAGTCAAGGTTAAACGGAGCGGACTCATTGCGCAAGCCTTCGCTGTCCGACCTTGACATGTCCACCGAAGCCGGCTCAAATGATTGCCTAACAGGTGAACAGGATAAACCTTGTTCCCATTTTTGCATCGGAGTTATATTTCCAATTGCGCCATGTTTTCTTTTATAATTGTACCAGTACATGTATTTTTGGATATGTTGTCTTGCATCGTAATAACTTGAAAATATAAATCTGTCGATCAATTCGGTTTGCTCAATTGAATGAAATGCTTCGATGTATGCATTCTCTTCTGGTGTTGATACATGTGTGAATTCCTGTTTTGCTTCCAATTCTTTTAATGTTTGGCGTACGCTGTTTGCTAAAAACTGTGAGCCATTATCATTACGTATGATAACTCCTTTCAATCCAAAGCGTAAATCCAACCATCTCATCAATGCGACAACATCTGTTTGCCTGACACTGGGTTTAAAGATCCAGCATAAAATTCTTCTGCTGAATACATCCATTATTGCAAGTTGATAATACCAGCGTTTATCTCCTTGGACCCAAACATATTTTATATCAAGACATAGATATTCCATAGGCCTTTTTGCATCGATCCGACGGTGCTTCACCCATTTTCGTTTTCCTTGTACGCTTATTCTTTTGCCACTCAATAAATGATTCACTTTCATCAAACGATAAACCTTCTTCTTATTAATCAGATATTCTAAATCTCGAAGTTCACAAGTCATTTTTGCATAACCATAAACGCAATAATCCATTGAAAGAATTGCACGTATTTGATCAACAACTAATGTGTTCTCTACCATCCCACATTTACCAATTGGTGTGTGGGTGCTAGGTTTCATTCCTCTTGGACTCGGATGAGCTTTATAGTATTGACTACTCTTTGCCACTTCAGCCCATTTGCAAAGATTTTCAACACTTGTTCGTGCTTTATACCTAATTATCATTTCCTTTCTTTGTGATAATGGGCATCGCTTTTTTTTAAAAGCTCTGTTTTAAATTCCAGCTCAAGGGCTTGGTTACCAATGATCCGCTTAAGTTTTGCATTTTCTTCCTCTAATAGATGTACCTGTGGATCTACCAGTCTGTATTCAGATTTTAAGCCTTCCCTTTCCCTTTGCTAAATATTTACGCCTCCAATTATAAATTAAGGACGACGACAAACTGTATTTTCTACAAGTCTCTGTGTGGCCTAAACGCTCTGCCTCCTGTAAGATACTATGCTTCTCTTCCGGAGTAAATTGTCTTCTTTGTTTTGTCATTTTTCCTAAAATTACTGTGACTAAATTGATTTTCAATATTTGTCCAGTCTTTTAGAGGCTAAGACATGATTATCAAATCAATTATAATTTATTTAGTAAATTGAACATGTTCCTTATTAAAACTAATTATTTAGGTTATAAAATTTAGTTTATAAAGTTGATTTCATTCTCAGAAAAGCAGAGTGATATACTAATGTCCTCAATTGTCTTTAATTGACTTGGTTTGGTTCAATTTGTCTTAATTTGTCGCTTGGACAAATATGATTAGCCTTTTAGGTTTGCAATTGAATTTAATCAATTAAAAACTTAGGTCATGACAAATATTGAATTTACTAATCAAGCTTCATTATTAGATTCACTTTTCGAATTTTACTTTATTTCAAATCCATGGATGGTAAGATTTGCATTATATGCTAACTGCCATATAATTGCTGTTACCAAGCTGAATTATTCATATTCGAAGAAGTCACTCCTCATTAAGTCATGCTCATCACAAAATGCAATAAAAAATAAAATGAGAATGATGGGGTTCAATTTTATTAAAAAGATAATAGACACAATACATAATAGCTCTAATTATATCTAAAATATCTGAGTTACTACTTCTAAGAATAAAATGCAACTTATATCTATCTCTTTAATAACTAAGATAAATTTATGCAAAATGAATTTATTGTGGTTAAATTACTTAATAGGCAAACATAATTTGTTACAATATTCTTTAATCAGAAAATTAATTTCAAATCAATAATAGTGAAATAATCGCATTCAAATCTATTCTAGAATCAACATTAATTAGATTGAAAATATAAGCTTATAAAGATGCCTATCCGAATTTGATAAGAAAATAATTAATAATTTACAATTAAATATTAAATTTATGAAACTTAAATATTCTAATGCCTTACTTACTCCGATTTATTCAATGAGTATATCGGTTAATCATAAAACCAGTTATATACTTATAATTCAAATTTGCATTGCAATTATTTCATTCAACAATTTTGGCACAACCCAAATTAATAAAATTGCCAATATTGACTTAAATAAAAATGGCGATACTACTTGGAAAAGTATGTATACTTTAGTACGCCAATATCTTAATCCATGCAGTTTAGATGCTTTAAGTGCTGAATTTATGTTTGATTACGGTTGGAATTGCAAGCGACACGGCGATGTTTGCGTAATGATTCAAGAAAATGTTAACTGTGATGGCTCGTTAAATTTGTGTGCTAAATTTGATCCTTTGAATCCAGTAGAGTGTTACTTGAATGGAAATCCTAAATTAGGTTATACTAGCGATTTTTCAGGAGGAATGATTCATCAGTTCGATGGAGAATATAAATATGGCTATTTTGAAGCTTTAATTAAAACGCCAACCACAAGAGGTGTTTTTCCTGCTTTTTGGCTCTTTGGGGGCGTTGGAGGCGCGGCTGGATATAATGAAATTGATATTATGGAGCATGGAGTAGGTGATGTTACTGTACATACTAGTCAAGAATTGAATGCAACTGGGTTCGGAACAGCTCGTGCGAAATGGAATTACTCATTACCAGGCCAAGTCTTTAGTGCACAGCCTGTATTATACGGTTTAAGATGGGATAAAAATAAAGTTGTTTGGTATATCAATGGAATACCCGTAAAAATAATGACTGATATAGAAGGTGCAAGTGGAATAATAGATAATCATGTGATACCAGATTTGCCCATGTCAATTATATTAAACCATCAAATCGAAAGATATACACCAGTATTAAATTACCTACCAAAACTAGATAGTTCCATAATGCAAGTATATGATTTGAATGTCTATCAGCGAAATGATACCTTCGGCAATGTTGATTTTTATCTTAATGGTAAAAAAGGTCAATATGCGTCAAATCCAGTTTTAATTCAAGCCCAGGAACCATGTGCCAAAATCAAAATTGAATTAACTAATGCCTATATACCATTACACACATTTTACATTGAATTCACGATGTATCCAGCATGTGACACAACATCGCCATTATTCAGTTATTACTATTGGATAAAGCCGCCTTCAAATTTACAAGTTAGCCCTTCTGATTGCCGCAATGATACATTTGTTCTATCAAATATTTATGAATTTGATTTAAATGAAATTTTTTCCTGCGATTGGACAGATACAGGAGATTGCTTCAAGGTAACCATTGGTGCAATTGCTCCTAATTGTAAAAACTTACAATGTACACCAAATTACTGCGGAGCTCAGGAATATGGAGATTATGAAACCAATTACTTTAAAATCATTGATTGCAATAGGAAAGTAGAATTTAAATTGAATGGAATAAATACTACATGTCAAAATACGTCAAGCTTTGTTGAATGCTTGGATCCAATAGTTTTTGGAGAAAACCATGGTAAGTCTAGAATAATTATGGATGTTACAGGAACTCAAACCTGTGAAAACGATTATTTTATATCTATTGAAAAATCTGATTCCATTGGAGGGCGCACATACATAGAAAAAATTCTATGGTTAACAAATGATCTTATTGAACAATTGCCTTATATAAATATCGACTCAATTTGGATAAAACCCAATATTGATAATGGAAGTACTTATTCCTTTGAACCAGGATGTTATTATAGAATAAAACTGGCAACTGGATCTTTGAATACATGGAAAGAGAAAGTTCAATTAATAAAATTTGCGGGATGCACTATTAATGCACAATTTTCCTTAAATGGCTTTTTAGAAGAAGATACTGTGACAATAGACCTTGGTGAACCAATTGAGATTGATGCAACTTATTCTGAATTCTGTTCATGTGATTATATTTTCCGGGTTAAAGATCAACTTACTGATTCATCGACGTGGGCAATTTTTCAAAGTTCAGAGGGATTTTACAGTCCATCAAATGAAATTGAACCTGGTAAACTTGTATATAAATTTCATCAAGGTGATTTTGATCTATACCATAAAGTTTTGACTTGGGATACAGACAGATTTAATCTGGAATGCAATAGATACTACAAGTTAATCTTAGAAATTAATGATTGCTATAATGATACAACTATTACAGCTAGTAAAATAATTCACATAAATGAATGCAATCCAAACTCAGATTTTACATTATATGGTGAATATTGTGAAGATGGATACTCAAATGAAGACACAATTAAATATAAACCCAATGTAAATGTTAGTATATGGTCCCCTGAATTCAGATCTTGCAATTTCAAAGCACAAATTAGCATTGCAAAAATAAAGGGCACTCCACACCCAATTGTAACTCAAGTAATAAATAATCAAGAGCAAATTACTAGTCTACGTCAATCAGGCGATTTCAATCTTTCAGGCATTATACTTAATGGATTTGGCTCAAATGCTCTAAATGATGGAAATGGCTACATTGTTACTTTAACAGCATTTAACAGGAGCAGTTGCGATACCTCTGCCATGCATGTTACCACACGTAAAACAATATTTTATGATGAAGATACCGGTTGTGGCACACATTATCAACCTGACTTAAAAGTTAGAAAAAAAGTAAGAATGAAATATAGTGAAAATTTAGTTCAAATATTTCCAAATCCTACTGGAGGCGGTCTCTTTTTAAGCGTTGACAAAAGCCTAAAGGACAAAGATGTTTCTGTTGAAATATATAATTCTAACGGAAGTCGTCTGCTTTCAAAAAACATCCGATTGTCATCAGCAACTGAATACATTAACGAAGAAGACATATCACTGCCTGGCATTTACTTAATAAAAATAAAATACGACAATTCAAAATTAATTGTAAAAAAAGTTCTTGTTCATAAATGACATTACAATAAATTGCTTATGGTGCTTTAATGCAATAAACAATTCCCATATTTCAATTTCAAAGTTATATAATATGTAATACAATTGTAGATATTTAATAAAATTGAAATATGGGAATTTTTTAAACAAAATTGAACACTTCCCAAGGTCCAAGCACACATAAAACAAGATTTCGAATTGCTGTAAATTTCAATGCCTACTCTAGAATTTTAATAATTTTAAATTTTTCCCATTTACCAATTGCATGCCTATTAGCAATTAATTTACCGTAAATATCTTGATCCGAACATAAATAAGTTCCGAAAATAGTCTTGAATGCAAAATCTTCATTCTCAAGTTTCAAAATTTCAAATTTACTTGATTCTTCAATCGTATTTTTGTTAGCCAATAGAAAATATCCCGAAGCTGAATCAGTTGAAATATACTTATTTTTAATTGATTTTAATGCAACCACATTACTGTCTAAATATATAAAAGTGAATTTTTCCCAAGCACTAGCTTGAGTTCTGTTTGCAAATAAAGTATCACTTTTGGCTTCATCTGCACAAATAAATTTATTATTGAAGTCTATAATATTTACGAAAAGTTGCTTTGTTAAGTCATTTTTTACACTACTATTGCTCTTGGACTTTTCGAATCCATCGCACCCAATTTGCATCAAAATAGAAAAGGTATAAAATGAAGTACACAGAGAAAATTTTAAGAATTTCATGATATTAATTAGTTTTGTGAATTATAAAGCTCAAAATTAAGCAATTATGCGCAGTTCAATTAAAAATTTTATCTTAATTATTTTTGGCTCTATCATTCTTCTTTTTATTGCTTTTTACAATAGCTATGCCTTTGTATACCCTGATACTGGAACATATATTCGATCTGGCTTTGAAATGAAAATACCAATTGATAGACCAATCTTTTATGGAATTTTTATTAAATATCTTAGCCTTATGTCATCGCTATGGTATGTAATTTTTTTTCAAAGTATTATTTTATCCCTTCTAATTTACTTATTGTTTCGTGAATTTTTTAGTAAAAATACATTTGGTATTTATTATTTAATAAGTTTATTTATTTTAACTTTTACAACTGGTATCTCATTTAATGTAAGCATGCTTACTCCAGATATTTTTACCTCGTTTTTATTTATTACATTTTATTTAATTTTATTTGGAAAAAACCTTTCAAAATTTGAGAATGTAGTTATATCTATAATTTTCATTTTTAGTCTCTTTACACACAATTCTCATTTTTTTATATTATTCATAGTTTTAGGCATTTTATTGTTATTGTTTGCATTAAGAAATAGAATAATAATTAATTTCCCTTTCAGTTTTAATCGATTTGTTTCATTGCTATCGCTTTTTATTTTATCAATTGTTTTATTTCCAATAATGAATTATTTAATTGATAAAAAATTTATTTTCTCCCAAGCTACACATGTGTTTTTAATGCACAAGATGCATGACGATTCGATACTTCAACCCTATTTACAAGAAAACTGTGAAAAGAATAAATATTATATTTGTGATTACAAAGATAATTTACCATGGGACCTTATTTGGGATTCTAAAAGTCCAATAACAAAGGATGGAGACTGGAATAAATATAAACATGAAGATAATGAAATCCTAATTGACATTTTAACTACATATAAATATTCAAAAATGTTTTTCTTGAAGAGTTTCCATCAAACTTTCAAGCAGTTTTTTAGTTTTAGTACCGGCGATGCTCCCTCGGGTGAAATGACCAAACCATCAGAAATTGAAATTAATAAGTATTTTAATGACGAGATGCGAGAATTTTTGGTTTCTCGTCAAGTATTAGAAAAGATTGACTTTAAAAGCTTAAACCATATTCAAATAATAACTATATTTTTGTCTATCGTGTCACTTTTTATTATTGTCTTTAATAATTTAATCCTTCAAGATGAAAGGTTTAAAATGAGTATTTTAGTACTTGTAATTTATCTTTTTTCTAATGCATATATCTGTTGTACATTTTCCAACGTACTTGATAGATATCAGAGTCGCGTAGTTTGGTTACTGCCAATTTTTGCTCTTATTATATTTTTCAAAGCTTTTGAACAATTAATTGCGAAAATTAAAGCAAAATTAGATTAAGGTTATATTAAAGATCTTTCTTAATAAATAATGTATTTCCAAAAATTTTCCGCTCAATAACAAAACCCATAGCACGCAACCTATCACTGAATGTTCTTAGAGAACAGAAGCGATGACCGCTATAATCGCAATAAATACGGTATTCTCTATAAAGATCTTTTGTATCCGTCCTACCAAGTGCACTTATTTGATAAGCTAAACGCTAGATGTATCATTTGAATTTTTCCAATTCTGTGGTAGTAGTTCTGCAATTCGATTGATTGGATGATCCTTGATTCTTTGATATACATCTGTTAACCACACATACGGATTTATACTATGAAGCTTACAAGTTCCAAGTAGCGAATAGACTACAGCCGATCGCTGAGCAGATTCATGGGAACCTGCGAATAAATAATTCTTCCTTCCCAATTCTAGAGGCCGGATGGAATTTTCAACTAGATTATTATCAATTTCTACTTCGCCATGTATCGTATATGCAACTAGTTTATCCCATCTTTTTATAGTATATCCAAAAGCTTTTCCAATTGCACTTGCCGGCAAAATTAATTCAGCATTTTTATCAAGATACTCTTTAATAGTATTTAATACTGGAGCGGCATATTTGTGTCGCCATTTTTGTCTGTCTTCGTTGGTTAAATTGTGTTCTTTAGCTGATTTCTCTATTTCATACAGGATTTGAATTTGTGTTATAATAAATTCCGATCGCTCTTTATCATTGTCAAGCGCTTGTTCAAAATATCTTCTGGCATGAGCCCAGCAACTGAATAAAATAAAATCCGGGTTGTCTTTATATTTTTCGTATGCTCCATAACCGTCCGCTTGCAATTTTCCTTTAAATCCGTGGATATGATTTATTAAACTTTCTCCAGAACGGCCTTCCTGATAGGTGAACAAAACTAAATTATTTTGTGGATCTCTGCTTACCCACATGTATCCTTTATGGCATTTGCCTTCAACTTCATCTGACTGGACTTCAATATAGCTTTCATCTGTTTGCAAATAACCATTTGATAATATTTCCTTTTTATGAGCATTATAAATTGGTTCTAACACAGTAACATATTGAGAAGCCCATTCTCCAAAAGTAGATTTGGATATATCTACCTGGTGCATTCTTTTAAATTGTTGAAGCTGTCTGTAATAAGGCAAATGATCCAAATATTTGCTAATGATCACATGTGCCATCATGCCTGGTCCTGCAATACATTTATCAACTACTCTGGATGGCATTGGAGCGATGAGTATCTGTTTTGTGATTGGATCTATGTATTTGGGTCTTTCATATCGATTTACATACATTTGGCCAGGTTTGTATTCAAGTTCTTCAGTAACATTCATCCCAATGTACTTCATATCATCAGTGTATCCTTGTGGTTTTAATTCAATCACATTACGTTCTAAATGGGCTGGCAGTTCTTTCCTTCCTCCACGCTTATGAATTGGCTTATCACGGGTATATGTTATTTCTTGAGTTAAATTTTCTAATGGCTGTTCGTCCTGGTGTGCTTGTGAGAATAATGTATTTGGCGGAAGCGGTGGCTCATTGCTTATAAACCGTTCTGATTTTGCACCAAATATTAATCGCTTAAGTTGTGATATTTCATGTTCTAAAATACAATTCTATTTTTGTATTCTGCATTTTGTGCAAGTAAATGTTCATTTGAAATTTCTTTATTTGAATCTTGTATCACAACAACAAGATCGCAATTTATTTCTAATTTACAAAATTATTTACCAATTTATTTTCAACAATATTGTGCCGTTTTCTGTATCGAATACTTTTTAATTTAATGCCTTGCATGATGCACATTAGTTGAGTCCAGCTGATATTCATTTTAATGCTACTGGATTCAGATTTAATAATTTCGAAAGTACCTTTTTCTAATCGCTTGCACAATAATACTAAACCACCTGTATCATAAACCATCATTCGCAATTGATTGTGTCGTTTGTTTGTGAATATGTATAAATCTCCATTCAATGGATTGCATTGCATAATTGTTCTTATCATTCCAAACAGTCCATCATAACCTTTTCGAAAATCAGTGATCCCGGTGTATATGAAATACCGGTGGCCACTAGTAAACGGAATCAACTTTTGGCATTGATCAGTTTGAGTAATGTTTCCGATCCCGGATCTGATTGAAAATTAATAACCACTCCATTTGGATATTCCAAACGTATTATTGAATTTGGTGGCTGGATCGATCCAATTTGAATAAATTTATTTTTTGATTTTGATGGATCCTTTAAACTGTACTTCTTTCTCCAATAATGATATTGATGTATTGGAAACCCCCTGATTGCCATAAAACTTTTAAGCGACATGCCGCTTGATTCCAATTCAATATTCAGCTGTTCAAATTCTTGGTTTGTCATAAATTAAATTTTCAGCAAAGCTATATGGTGGCTAAGGATCAGGCAAGATGTACTTACTTAGACGGATACCTAATTTCCATTAATTTAAAATAATATTTCAAATATATCTAATAATAATTAGCAACATTGGACTTGATTTCCAACCTCAATACCTTAATTAAGCTTATAAATTTATCGTTTGGATAAATTGGATTTTAATTTCATTCTGCTTATTCCAAAATAAAATTAAAATTGAATTGAAAAGTTTGATTATTCTTCAATCAAACAAAGATCATGCTTTAAAATATTTAATTACAGAATGCCTGTTTTTTCCAATTATAGTTATAATATAAACACCAACTGGTAAATCATTTATCTCTATTTTTCCTTTAATAATATTTAAAAAAGTATTTAGCACTGGTCTACTGCTCATATCAAAAATATTTAATCTGTAAGAATCACCATTATTATTCTGATAAAGAATCCCGTCATCTGTAAATTTTAATGAAATATTTTCATTGCTTTCAGTTTTAAATGCTCTATTCGGCTGGCAATTTGCAATATTTTTCCAGTCATTAAAATATGGGTAGTTTGGGATACCCCAAGAGTTTATTGAGGGTAATTTGATGGCCAGTTGTGTTAAATTGCATTCCAATCCTTTACAATCCGGATCATTAATAACATGAAGATACTTATGGTTTCCTATGCCTGATATATAAATTCTCCCATCTGGGGCAATAAGTCCATGATTAAAATTAGCAGTATATTCCCTTCCAATAGGCAAATTTAAAGTATCAATTAAAACGGCAGAATTGTTAATATCTTGACTTTGTAAATCATATTGAAATATAGATTTATCGCAAAATAAGTATAGGAATCGAGAATTTGGAGAGAAGCACAAACCGCCATAATAATTATCTTCATTTATTGGTGGGTGAATGTTAACTGGATCATTCAATTTGCCATTTTTAGCATCGAAACTGAATAGATGTAGTCCATTTCTTAAATTAAATCTAGCATAGTAATTTTTATCAGGACTAAAGCTGGCTTGGCCAAAAAAATCAAATTCATTAAAAAAACTACTTCCAATGCATTGAGAATTGTACAAATCAATTCTGTCCTTTGTACAGGAATAAATATTATAACATGGCTTCCCATCTATTGGAGCTATTAGCCACCAGCCTTCATTGTCAATCATTTTACACGCTGTCAGGCCGGAACATGTAACGGTATCATTAGAAATTTTTACTCCAATATTTGTAAGAATTCCGTTAGGATCAGATGAAAAATCAATAATAGATTGATAAAGAGTACCAATTAAGGGTGCTTTGAGACTATCTATAGTAAAATCAATAATTTCTGCATCCATGTATATTAGCCAGAATTTCTTTCTTTGATAAGGGAGTATTATACTTGATTGCGAAAAGCGCCAATCTCCGCTAATTTTGCAATAATCTAGCTTCCGATTGTGCAAAAGTGTAGAATTAGTAATTGTATCTAAGAATGAGTTCATGACATTACAATTAGTTGCGATTGCTTTTATATTCCCATCTTCATCGCATATTGCACCAACATCAGTATAAATTGTTGCTTGGCTTTTATAATTTCCAATATGCACAATTGAATCGTTATTAAATTTTATTTATATCACATTGGAGTCTTGTAATCGAAGGTCACTACCTAAAATCCAAGTAAAATTTTCCATCAATTGACAGAAGATTTTACTTGGATAAATAATAGTGAATAAAAATAAAAGATGAATTTTACTTTTTAAAAATTTTAAGTATACTGTTTTCATGTTTTATTAAATAAATTCCACTTGGTAAAGGTAAGTAATAAAAGTCAGAAATGTTTATAGATTCCTTTGAAGAGTAAACAATTCTTCCATATAGATCATAGACTTGTCCAAAATAAAAAGAGGTCCTTTAAATAATTTTGTGTAAATCTATTATCAGGAAATAAAAACAATATTTAATTTCTCAAATATTCATATTGAGATTCAATATTTGTTGGGTTTATATAAGTTAGTTTATATTCATCTACTCCCACTAAGTGCATTAAGGTGATTCCATAAATCTCAATTTGCCTTTCAATTCTGCCACTAGCTATTCTAATAATATTATTTTTACATGTAATTTCATTTACAGGATAATTGCCAATAAAAATCATCGCCGTTTTGCCGCTGGCAATTATTTCTTCGCATACTTCAAAAGTATATTCTTTGCATTTTTCGCAAGAATTTTTGGGTATTATTAAAACATACTCTTTTTTAACTATATTGGTATCTATATCAGCTAATATTTTATTAATTGAATATGTTTTAACTTGAAAATCAGATTTAACATTACTAGATGAATAATTATTATTTTGACCTTTACAAGCAGATAGTAGCATTATTAAACCAAAATAAATAAAATTTAAACTAGTTTTCATCAATTTTATATTTAAAAAGTTGTAATTTAATGAAGTTCTCATTATCTACGCCATTTTCATTGATTTTAGCCAACATTATTCCTTCTGGTATTATGTAAATTGACTTAAAATTAAATTCTCCACCTTTAAATATTTGCTCACCAATTAAATGGAAGTTAAGATCAAAAATCATTATAGACCAATCTCTATCATTATAAAGATTTTGAGTTTTATATCCTTGTGAATCCATTTTGAATGCTGACTGCTCATGACTAACGACTCGTAAATAGTAGTTATGATAACTATCAAAGTATAAAGATTTATAGAATCCAGTAGTATTAGCAAAGTTGATTACATATTTTGACGACATTAAAGAATCAGTTTCAATTTGTTTGGGAGGAAAATTATTTAGATATTTAGACTTTTCTACTTTAATTTCAGTCAAAATATTTCTTTTATACATAAATAAATTATTTGTCATCGGAAATGAATATATAATGTCGCCTTCAACATTTTTGCACTTTTCATAATAATTTCCAAGTCCTCCCCACCAGTGAGTGTATCTATAATTTAAAGGAAAAGTTAAAAAATGGCTGATTATTTTTCGAGATCGAAATGAGTATTCCAATTCATAATTAAAATTATAAAATTTCTCTAAACTCACACTTGGAAAAATGGTAAATACAATTTCTTCTGAATTTATTGCCAGCGCTCCATAAGAATGAACCACAATTTTATACTTTATATTATTTAATAATAATGAAATTAAAAATGAATCTATGGTATCATTTTTAAAGTTTATCATTACAATTTCACCTAATTTTGAATTAATCAGTATAATCGAATCCAAATTATGAACGATAACCTTATTGAAATTGTCATTAATTTTTATGGATTTATCATTTAAGTACTCATTGTTAATTGTTTTCTTATATATTTTTAGGACATGATTATTTGCATCGTAATAACAAAAATATGATTGACTATCTTTTTGTATACAAGTGGAATTGTACGGATTGATTTCATCAGAAGATCTTAATAAATAAGTTTTATCTCTGACAAATAGATCCTTCATAATTATATTGCTTTGGCAAGAAATAAAGATTGAGACCAAAAAGAAGTTAATAAAAAATGTCAGATGTACAAAAAACACCTGGCACTTATTCTTGTTACCAAATTCCATACTTAACTGGACTAGATGAAGCAGTAATTAGGTAAAACTTTTTATTACCATTAACAATATCCGAATAAGCAGTCATTGTAAGAGGGATAACGTTTTGACCGTTCCCGTTTGCGTAAAAACTAATTATAGTATCATTTAACACTGAATTAGTAAATTGAGTATAATACTGATTAGACGCTCTGGTTCCACAAATTACTGCGCAATTAGTCGGAGGAGATTCGCAATCCTTATCAAGATCTCCATCCCAACATTCATCAGGACAATCATCGCCAACGAAATAATCACCATCTCTTTGAGCTAGCAATTTCATTTCAATAAATTTAGAATTTAGTTGATCAGAATCTTGCGAGCAAGATAAAACCATTGTAAAAACAATGGCAAATGCAAATAAATTAATAATTTTTTTCAAAAAATACAATTAAAAACATGATTACCTTCATTTATTTTAGTTCATAAGTGGATTTTAATAGTTAGCAATTTTATTTTCTCAATCTTTGCAAAATTCAAATCACTAAAATTTTTACATTTTTACAAATTTACAATTATAGCTTCTACCTTGTTCACCTAACACATATAGGAAATAAACTCCAGCTTTTATTAATTCTACATTAATTACTCTTGTCGACCTATATAAGGTTCCACTATTTACAGAACGACCATACATGTCATATATGATATATCTTAAATTTGATTCATTTTTAGGATATTGAAAATGTAAAACATCTTGAACAGGATTTGGATACACCATAATATTTTGACTTGCAGGTTTAAATTCAATTAGAGAAGTTAGAGAGTCTATATGTAGTTTGATAAACAATCCATCTCCAATTGAAGTTTCATCAACCAATACTTCATCTCTAATTTTTAATTCCTTACTTGTAAAACCTGCAAAAATATATATACTGGTATCGTAAGAAGCAATCTGTTGATCCCACTCCAGGCCTTCTCCTCCAAATGATGTGCCACTAAGTATTTCCCCTTCATTATTTGATAATAGTACGAAACAATCGCCATGGCCATTATTCGGTAAAATAACCGGTCCTGTTTTAAATGCAGTGCTATCATAATTGCCAGTAATTATTAGATTTCCATTTTTCAATAAATGAATTGACATGTCATCGATAAGATCATTCCCATTGATGATTTTTTTTGCCCATTTACAATCTCCATTTTTGTCAAATTTCGCATAAAACAAATCAAAGTAGTCTAATGCATTTTTCGTTCTTATTAGTTTAACATTTTCATTAATAAACAATGTATCACTTTGGAATATACCCCCTAGATAAATATTACCTTCATTATCAAGGGTAATGTCATTATATGATGGAAACTCTACTTTTGCGCCACTAATAGTTTTTAACCATAGAGCTTTACCACTTAAATCTAATTTAGAAATAAATAATTCATGATCTCCATATCCGGGACCGGGGCCATAATGATTTGTATAATTATTTACCATCAATGAATCAATAGATAGTGTTCTGAAACGATAACAACCATATACAATTAAATTATCTTCCTGATCGCAAAATACATCAAATATTTGATCACCTTTACCACCAAAAGACTTAATCCATTGGATATTTAATTGGCTATCCATTTTCATTAATAAAAGGATATTTCCATCCTTTCGATCTCTTTTAAATATAGTGTCACTATTTTGATCGAACATGTTTCCATCTGTTGCTCCAGCTAAGTAATAATGATTCTTACTATCATGTGTTAGGCCACCAAAAGATGTTATAGTGGATAATGCACTACAAATTTTGTGATTTATTATACTTCCTGTTGGAGTTAATTTAATTATGAATATATTACTATTAAAAATATCAGTTCTTTTTAATTTTAAGGAATCAACATTAAGAAAGCTTCCATAATAAAATCCTGTAAGTATTATGTTTTGGTCAATGTCAATGTCTAATCCTAATACTTCCACTCCAATATCATTAAATAAGAGCTTTGACCACAACAATTCACCACTGTTAGAATATTTGAATAAATAAGCTTTTGTAACATTATTGATTGAATTATTGAATAGATATTTTCCATCAACTTTGAAGTAAGTGGAAGATGTTTCTCCAGATAAATATACATTACCTTGTGTATCTACTTTCATGAATCTTGAGGCTTCAAAATCATCTCCGCCAAATGATTTGGCCCAATCAAAATTAATTTTTTGAGCTTGTGCTGATGCAGCAAAAAGAGATAATATAATTCCAAAAATGCGAATAACCCCTCTCATGATGCAGATTTTTATAAAAGGGGTCAATTAAACTGACCCCTTTTACAAATATAAGCTAATTTAATGATTAACAATAATCTTGAATGTTTCTTTATTATCACCTCGCTTGACTGATAAATAATAAAGACCGTTTGGAATCTTACTAAGTTTCAGCTTAAACTCATTCTCACTAAGTTTTTCAAACTCTGGGCTTAAAGTCACACCCAGGTTATTTGTAAGCTCAAATAGTATTTTATTTTCTGATTTGGTATTGCTAGAAATAGTTACATATAATTCTTCTGATACTGGATTTGGATTTACAATCACTTTAAATACCGAATTGGACCTTAACTTAGGATTTTCATTTGCAAAACCATTGGTGCAATCGTCTTGCGTGTAATACTCACTCAGCAATGTCATGCAAAGATTTTGTGCATCAAATACCGCTCTTCCTCCATATGCATAACACATTTGTGCTATTGATCTCAAGTCGTTAAAGTCTGCCAGTAAAATAGCTTCATTCATCCATATTTTTAGAATAATAGTATTAATTTTCTTCTCGTTTATTTCTTCTGAGTTCACAACTGGTAAATTGTCATTTAAAGTTTGTAGAGCATTTAAAATACCAAGATTAATTTGTTGATTTGACAATTGCTGGTTATTAATGCTTTGGATGATACTCTCCATTTGGAGTTCAATCGCATCCATTTGAGTGAGTAAGCTTTGAATGATAATTGGATCTGTTTCAATTTGAAGTTGTTGATTTAAACTTTCCAATTGTAAACCCAAGATATCATATTGAGCATATAAAGCACTTAATGCTTGACTTTGAGCTAATAATGTTTGTTCAAAATCTGCAAATTGTTTTCTTAATACTGAACTCAATCCAACAAAATTGTTCTGATTAGAAGAGTAAACACTGGCCAAATTGCTAAAGACATTGGTCCATGTTGGATTTGCAAGAATTAACTCATAAATGGATTGCTTGGTGCTAGTAATTAATGGAACTGACATCTCATCAAAAACACCACTAATACTCAGCAAATTATTATAGGTTTCTCCAGTATTATATGGATTAGAATGATGCTGAAGGTAATCATCTTTGCCAGTACCCATGGAACAAGCTTGCTCAAGGCCTGCTGGTAAATATTCAGGAAATATTAAGCTCGGAGGATAGCAGTTTGGAAAATGTAATGATGGAGATTGAGCTCCAAGTGGAAAAGCTAATTGACAAAGTGCAGCTAATCCTATATTTTGATGCCAAGCTTTTCTAGTACTCACAACCGGAGACCATGAATTATACTTATCATGATGCTGAATTCCAGTTATGGCATTATTATTATATAATGATCCTTCATTGATACTACTATTAAAGTGGTTATAACCAATGAATGCGCCTCCTGCTCCACCACAATTCCCAGAAAAAAATACACCATTTCTATTGGCGTAGCAAGTATTATTTACAATATCATTCTCTGGTGAAATATTAAATAACATTCCACGGCTTCCGTTAGATGAAGTATTGCATTGAATCAAAGAACTACCACTGTTTGAAAACTCAAATCCAGGCTTAGAGATACCTACTGAAACAGTGTTATCTGTAACTTTTGATTCTTTCCAATTACTTACAAATATTCCTGCCTGTTTATGAATTCCATAATTTCACAACCTTGTACTTACTAGGTATGTTTTCAGAGCTTCGCAAATTTAAAGGAGGAATGACGATGTCACATCAATATATGGCTCAACTTGATCCAGATATTAAAAGCGCTGTATTAGGAAATGTCGGAACTATTATTTCATTTAGAATTGGTACTGAAGATGCAATGATATTGACAAAGGAAATGTATCCAGAATTTGATGTTGAGGATTTTATTAATCTTCCGAATTTCAAGATATATTTAAAGCTTATGATTGACGGGAAGCCAAGTAGACCGTTTAGTGCAATAACATTTTCCTACTATGTATAATGGTTGGAAAAACATTAAGTTGACTAGGTGCTAATTGGCCAACTCAATGTAAATCCATGATTTAATTGAAATGTAAAATGAATAATTAAAATTCAATACACTTACAAACCGTTAAGTAAATAATTTCTAATATTAAGCTCCGGGTTTTCAGGTAACTTATATACTTCCGTTATTTGGTGTCCCGATTCCATAAGGTGAACTGCAAAAGAATAACCGATGATCGTAGCATAAGATAATTACCTTACCTGCGACTCCTTCCTTGCTTATCTACCTGCGCTATATTGTATTTCATATAAAGTATAAAGAAACAAAAATGAAATTTGATACTTAAATTTATTGTACAATCTAAATTGATGGTGTATTTCTCAATTTAATCCTCCAAAAATTATAGCCAACATTTAAGCTAAATACATTAAACATATATACATTTTCGTAAGCATATATAGCTTTATCAATATTACCCTGTGTATATGTAAAATTAATATAAAATATTTCATTAATATTATACTTTATCATTGCTCTTAGGTCCATTCCCCAAAGTTTGGTTTCATCATTTTGGTTAACATAATTTGAGCCGAGTCTATGATTAATATTAATACCAATACCTAATTCTAAATTCATTTTCTTAATTTTCCATGCAACTACGGCCGGCAACTCCAGGAAAGTGTAAGTATAAACCAAATGATCATAGTGTGGAGGAAAACCAGTTGAATAGTCACTCGAAGCTCTGTCAGACAATTTTAAACCTGAGTAAAGCGAAATACTATTTAAACTGTACTCTATTCCAATGCCAAGATTAGAAAAAGGAAATCCAAATGCAAAAGTATAATGATACAGATCTTTTTCATTTTGAGAAACATGTGGAAATAAACTAAGATCAAAATTTGAATAATTTACTCCCACAGATACTGACAAATTAACTTGTGCAAACACAGAATTATAACTTGCAAGAAAATAAACTACTAATCCTACCAATAATTTATCCATTAATTAAAATATTTTATTTAAAAAATTCTTTTGCATCAAATGGATTTAAGCAACGTCCGTTACAAGGTTCGGTTTTACAACCTATTAAAGATATACTTCCAGCTGAATCATTCATATTCGTACTCCACCAAACCCACCTTTCTTTTTTCAAATTTGGAATTTCCCATGGCGCTTCGTCTAAGTATGACATATCATGCATAGTCCACGTCTTGTATTTATTTGAACCATTTGAATAATAAGAATCACGATAAAGAGTTAATTTTACACTAGAATGATAACCTGTAAACTCAAATTCATTATACTTATCTTTCGAAGCACCATCTTTAAATAATTTAAAAGATGATATTCTGTCGTTCCAATTTCCACTCATTCCATAAGGTCTGTCTCCTAGATCCGATTCACCCCAAGCTCTAGAGCATACATAGTTAAACTCATCTTTCTTTTCTGTATCAGCTTCGAATCCTGGCGATGGATCTACACAAAATGATTCACCTGTAAAATTAATGTGTTCATAAAACTGAGCGTATAAACAGAGACCTGTTGGAATCGCTTCACCTTCAGTTGAATCTATCTCCTCAGGTGTCGGAATATTATTAATAAAAATGATGTCCGGATAATCATAATCATACTCAATAAAAATATCAGAATCACCAATGGCATAAATTAAAGAATCTGCAGTAGATGTATTATTTGGGACACCGGAAGTATCCTCGGCATTAAAATAGAGAATATAGTGTATTCCATCATAAACATACTCCTCGGCTATAACACTCCTAGGAGTTAAAGTAGTATTCTTTGCATTAATTTCGTACTTTTCATTTTTGGTACATGATATCAGAACACTAAAAATTAAAGTCAATGAGATCAATACGCTATAAATAGTTTTTTAAAATAAATTAATGTTTTCATATTTAATTTTTTATTTGGATGAAGTGTCTTGATTAACGTATTCAGATTTACGTCTTATTTTTGTTTTATATGGCAATATGATTTTTACCATATGCAATTAGCTAGAAGAATTAAAAACCTTTTTCAATTAGGCTAAATCTTTACAAAGATTTTTAGCAAGTGCAGCCAGTTGAGATTGAATCTAAACTTTTCATTGCATTTATTTTCTGATTAAATTGAATACATTATAAATTTCAAACATTAATTAATATCCAATGTTTGACAAATCTATTTCCCTTTATTTACTATGCAAGATATTTATTAAAAATTCTCAAACTACTTTATGAAACGTTTAGAATTTTTGATTGTATTCCACTCTTAATTTATTTAACACTTACGTATATTAAGACTACGTTAAAACAAATAATGCTATCTTCATCTTAAATAATATATTGGCAATAAATAATTTGAAGCAAAGTATATGCAATAGTATCTCCATACATTTATGAGATAAGAGTGCTTTTCCAACAAAAAAAAGTAGAAAATAAAATTTTATGGGCTGATGTAATTGTCTTTGGGACGCTTTATATTTCTTTCGAAGGGCTCTTGCGTCATGCAACCGGTTACGGAGTTCTTGAGAGAAGTAATCTGCCTGTGTCAATTAAATCAGCCATTAAAGCTAGGTGGATTGAGATCAGTTGTGTTCATAATAAATGGGTTTCGTTAAAGAATAAAATATATACAATAATTCAAAATGATGAATTGATTGACTGTCACTAAATAAAACGGATTGAAATGGGAGAAAAAAACATATTATTACGAAATTATTAAACTTCTTTTGTCTACACCTCTTGGTTGCTTTGCTACTCGTAACACAAATTTATACCTTACTTTTCTGAAATCAAAATATTTTGATAAATATTTTCTAAACAATTTATTAAACGATCAGCTTTCATGATTGTATTCGGCACTTCCCTTATTTAACTTTTCTCGTGCTAAAGAGTTCATTTTGGTCAGAATGCTGCCTTGCGTCTAGAGGATAAGGTCATTAGTTACAATTTGTTTACGGTAAATACCATCGTTATTACTTCCTCAGAATTGGAAAAATTCAAATGATACATCTAGCGTTTAGCTTATCAGATAAGTGCACTTGGTAGGACGGATACGTGGAAAATCCGGTGTAATTGTAGATGAATTTCATAATTTCACTACTTTATCTTTAATTGGAATGTTTTCCGAGTTTCGCAAATTTAAAGTTGGAATGACATTAGCCCATCAATACATGAATCAATTGGATAATAATATTAAAAGTGCCGTATTAGGTAATGTCGGAACTATTATTTCATTTAGAATTGGCACTGAAGATGCAATGATATTGACAAAGGAGATGTATCCTGAGTTTGATGTTGAGGATTTTATTAATCTTCCGAATTTCAAGATTTATTTGAAGTTAATGATTGATGGAAAGCCTAGCAGGCCTTTTAGTGCAATTACTACAAGAATAAAATTATAATTTAATAAATTTCTTTAACCAATGGTTGCCATTATTATCTTTAATGTCAATTAAATACAAACCTTCTACATACTCAAACAAAGGAATATGTATTTCATTATTTAAGTTCTCATACTCATTTGAAAAAAGTATTCTCCCAGATATATCAATTAACTTTATTCTAATTTTGGAATTGATTTTGCCATTAATACTTTTAACACTAATATACGATGAGGTCTCACTAGGGTAAACTAGCACATGGTTATCATGCAAAGCAGATTCGTTTTTTACAGAAGTTATAATAGTATCGCATGTACTACCAATTAAGGCTCCTAACTTAAAATTTGGTAATTTTGGAAAATTGCCGAACATATATGCGGGAATTTCTAATCCTCGTAATTGAAAGTTACAATTGCTTCCTTTCTCATTTGGATTATTGATAACATGCCCTAAATTAGTACTAGATCGACAGGACACATATATTTTTCCGTCAGTTCCAAGAGACATTTGATGAAAATCAGTATTTAATTGCCCCATAAAATAATAACCATCCCAAACCCCAATTATTGTTTCGCTTCCTTTAATATCGTTAGCAAACAAATCATATTGCCAAATTATGGAATCAGAATTTAAATACAGAAATCTGTTATTAAAACTTACTTCAAGATATTAATTAACAGAAGAAGTAGAAGTCTTATCATTAATAATTACTTGAGGATTACTAAGTTCTCCATAACATCTATCAAAATCAAATATTTTAATTTGATATCCTCTTAAATACTTTATGTATTGCATTCCGTTTGGAGTGAATAGAGAATTACCTGTCCAATCGGAACTATCTGCGGGAATTCCTATTTTCTGGATGGACTTAAGGTGAATTCCAGTTGGATCAAGCAGGAACATTCTATGGTTATTAGTTAGATAATCTTCAATAATTATCCACCAATCCCGTCCATTTGCATGTCTGGTACATGCCATGTGTTTTTGAATAAAATCCCCTTTAAGGATGATAGAGTCTTTAAACAAAACTGCATCACGTCCGGTTACAGTGTCCCATCTAATTTTAGACATTTTAAAATTAGGGGTAATTGTAAACCGTTCTGTGAGCGGAGGATCATAATAATCTAAATTGAAATGTAATAAAATAGTTTCAGTTGATTCCTTGCCAGGCATAGGAAGAAAGACGTGATTATATTCAGTAGGATATCCACCTACATCATAATCTACCCAGATAGGGCCAAAGTTTATTGAATCACCATTTGATATTACGTTTTGATCACCACTATAAATGTTATATCCGTCTGTAAAGTATTTTAATTTGCCATCAATTGTAGCCAATGATGCATTAGTAAAACCAAGATCTGGCTTTCGTTGACCAAACGTATATTCAAATTCTAATTTACCTGTTGAGAAATTTAGTACAGTTTTACCTATTTTGGGTATAAATGTGCTATCATTGCTATATCCAACTATCCATGCATTCCCGTATTTCTGCGAATATCCTAAAATGCTAATAAGACAGTAAAGAGAAACTACTATTATCCTCATAATAACCTTAAATTGTATCGCAAATATAGAATCAATTCTTAATTATTAATTTTTTTACTTCCATTCTATCTAAGAAGGCAATATGCAAGAAATATGCACCTGCAGCTAAGTTTAACTCATTAATTTTGATGTGTGTCTTATTATCTTCTGTTTGAAGATCTTCAATACTCATAATATTTTTACCATAAATATCTGAGATATAACATTTATCTATGGAATGATCTGTTATGATTGTAAATTCATTTGAAACAGGGTTTGGATATAGTATTGAAGTGTGTTCGTCTTCTAAATTAGAAGATTTTAAAATTATTGGACTCGGACAATTATCTAATAAATCTTCTAATTGATCCTCTAGATTTAAATTTGCATTTGCCTTATTTGTGATTATCCCATACTCATCAGGACATTCTCTTGAAAGATCGTAAAGAAAATCATATTCAGTGGTTGTCAATGTATCATTATTTAATCTTTTAAGGAGAACATAATATAATTTTTTATATAAGCTATCGTAGGAATTGTTGTAAGATAAATTGTTATAATCACTAAATAATGAATCCAATTTTACTGATCTCAATGAATCAATTCTATGAATGATGAAATCTATTGAATCCTCTATTTCACTTGAAGTATCTACTAAGTGATTAATCTGAGTATTATCATACATAAGCATAGTATCACCTTGCATGACGGAATATGCAAGAGTATCTAATTGAAAGGAAAATGTATCATAAGCGGCTTGTAAAGTAGCTAATACATTGAATACCGTAGTATCTAAATCATAAAAGTGTAAAATTGAATTTTCTAAGTTGTAGAAATCCACAAAATTAGAATTACTCAGAGAATCGTAGAGATCAATTTGATCATTTTCAACTAAGGAGTCCAAATTTTTAGAATAATAATCAAAGAAATAAAAATCATTATCCCATAATTCACCTTTAGTTAAACTCGTTCGATTGCTCGTATCCGATAGATATTTATTAGGGTCTCCTGTTTCATTTGGTTGCCCACATCCATTAAGTGAACCGTCCCTATTTATGATAAAGCCTGTTCTATTTACTTTTGTAGCTGAAGGCCAGTATTTTAAGCTTGTACCGTAATTGTCTACCCTTGAAATAATTCTATTTAACAATTCATCATCATTCTTTAAAGTAGATCCATAAAACACTTCCCATAAAAAATTAGCTCCAACCCATTGATTTGCTCTATGGGTTTGAGTTGGAATTTTTCCAAGAAAATTTAACCCTTTTGGATTACCTGTTGAATAACCACTAGCGGAAGCTTCCATTTTTAGAATGTTACTGCTAAGTTCAAGAGGTCGGCATTCACTTTGAATTTCAATAGCGCCTTGTTCGTTTTCTATTGTATTATTACAAACAGCATCTGAATTTGCATTATCCAATGCGATTCCTCTTCTTGTGGTTGGAGCTGTTGATATAACATCGTTGGTTTGGAAAGCCACATTCATACCGCTTTGATGGTGCAAACCGTACAGTCCATTTCCAGTCAACTTAAGATTATTATAGCCTACCCAAATACGATCACATGCTATGAGGTGAAAATTACAGTTTAAATGAGCACAGGCATCAGTATTATTAACCGCACGGACAGTATTATATTTAACTTGTATACTAGTACTCGAAATACTCGATACTTGGGATAAGAGAATTAAATATACATTTGCATAATCAAATTTGAATTTGTTATTTTTAAT